>NZ_JADEXE010000494.1 GCF_015207265.1 Nodosilinea sp. LEGE 07298
CCCCACCGCCTACAAACTCATGCCCGGCGAAAATACCCTGCCCATAGCCCGCCCCAGCGCCAGCGTGACCAAGCGGGCCACCTACATGACTAAGCACCTGTGGGTGACACCCTACGCCCCCGACGAAAAATTCTCGGCGGGCGACTACCCCAACCAGTCGCCTGGGGGTGAAGGCTTACCGAAGTGGACAGCGGCAAATCGCCCCGTAGACAATACCGACCTAGTGGTTTGGTATACCTTTGCCCACAGCCACGTGCCCAGGGCGGAAGATTGGCCGGTCATGCCCACGGCCTACATTGGCTTTATGCTCAAGCCGCTGAATTTCTTCGACGAAAACCCGGCTAACGACGTGCCCCCCGCTGCCAGCAAACACAGCTGCTGCAACTAATGCCAGAGAGGTGCCTCCAGTCGCCATGACGTATTATGGGAATACTGGAGGCACTGACGTTTGGGGTGCTGACGCCAATGACTACGACACCAAATCAAGAACCTAATGTTCAGGGCTTGTCAGCCCAGATGCAAAGCTTGTCTGACAAAATTGACAAGCTCTCTACGGATATGGAACGCTCTAACGACAAATTTGATGCCTACCAAAAGGGCACCCAGTGGGTAGTACAGCTGGCGTTTACGCTGATCGCCAGCGCAACCCTCACGATCATTCTCTCAACGGTGTTTAAATAGTACTTGTGATGCGTCGGCGATCGCACCATCAAACCCGTCATGACCGCTATTGCAAACGTCCACTGGGTTAGGACAGGTTCGGCGTCGGGCAAAACGCTGCAATGCTCCGACCAGAGGATTCCGCTTATTAAAATGTCTTAACTAAATCGACTGCTGCAATAGAATTTTGCCGTCGCTTTTAAGATAACTGCCTCGAAGTTGGGCAACCTGAAAAAATAGCCGAGTTGCCCTTCAAACGTAAAAGAGACTCGGTCAGGGGAGCCTCAATATGCAGCAGACACCGATCGCATGTAGACCGCTTGCCGATTGGCTAGGGCAAAGCGTTCGCTTTCAGGGATACTTAAGTCACTGGGAAACAGCTGACAGAACTGGAGATACAGCCTTTCTGCTGCGCCACGTCAAGGTGGTTCCTTACAAAGGGTGTAAAGAGCAAATTAGAACCCTAGACCATATTTGGCTTTATATGGCCAAGGATGTCGAGGTCGATACCAAGTTTGAACGGTTTGGGGGATATGCGGCGGTTGGGCGAGTGGTTAGCTATATTCGGAGCAATGGCACGAAAGACTTTGCGATTGATATTGAGTCCTATATTCCAATGAAGTGGCGCATTGAGCTGCTTAAGTCGTGTAAAAATTCCAGCATCGAGGATGTCAAGATCAAGACCATACTGCTCGAAAAAACTTTGACTTCACTAGAGCTTGAAGAGCTAGATTTTAATATTGAACAATCCTACGAAGAGATTTATCAGCATTTTCAAGAAGAATATAAATTTTATCGCAGGCAGGTTGAGATCAACGAACGGTATGAGGCCAATAAACAGCATCGCTCCAGGCCCAATCCTGATATTCTCAAATTTGCTTCAGTGTCTTCGAAGTCAACCAAAGTAGCCTGTAAAGGCTTCGCTGCCTCATAACTCATCTGATAAATGGGATGAAATAGGGTATGAAGATCGCCAGTATTTAGTCCCAATGGTGTTGTCGAGCTTCGTAGACTATCTCTTGAGCTTCTTCGAGGGAAATATCATAGCGATCGCTCAACAGTTGGGGAATGCGATCGCAGTCACGATTGGGGTTCACATCTGGTCGACTGGCATAGGCAGGCAGTGCAGCATTACATAAAAACGGCGAATGTTTTGCCTCTAATTGAAGCGGTTCAAGGTTTTGAACGTCTCGTGAATTGATAAAAAATAGCAAGGCACCGCTGAGGTTGGCATCGCTAAAGTTGGCATCGACAAGCAGGGCACAGTTGAGGTCGGCCCCGCTGAGGTTAGCCTGTCTGAGGTCGGCACCGCTAAGGTTGGCATATCTGAGGTCAGCACCGCTGAGGTTGGCATATCTAAGCTCGGCACAGTTGAGGTTGGCACCGCTGAGGTTGGTGCTGCTGAGGTCGGCACCGCTGAGGTTGGTGCTGCTGAGGTCGGCACCGCTGAGATTGGCACCACTGAGGTTGGCACCGCTGAGGTTGGCACCGCTGAGGTCGGTACTAATGAGGTTGGCACCACAAAGGTTGGCATCGATGAGGTCGGCACCGCTGAGGTCGGCACCGCTAAACTCAGCACAATTGAGGTCGGCACCGATGAGGTTGGCATGGCTGAGGTTGGCTGTCTCGGTATTTCTGTTGGCAGTGGGAGATTTGCGAAACAGAAAGACTCCACCGACAACCGTTGCGATCGCGCCAATACCGCCAATCAGGGTTTCACGCTGTTGGTCAGCAAGGGCTATTCTTTCGCTGGGGGATAGGCGATCGTAATCGGGCTGAAGACTGCGATCGGGGAGTAGCGACCCCCCCACCATCCAGAAAAAAACTGGAGTGGCGATCGCGCCCATCACCCACCATTTATTGATCCTGTTCTTTGACTGCCACTGCTTGAATCGCTCCCGCATGCTTGAGACTCCCTCGCTGCTGAGTCCATTATCGCTACCCTGACTCTGGGAACGGCCTAATCTTTATGGGCTCAATAGGTGTTTCAGGGAGGTGACCTGCAAGCAGATGATGTATTCGCTAGGCTGAACACTAAAGTGCACCTGCTCTGCGATCTCATGCTAACCCTGACACACCTTTTGGAAGAGGCCAAGTGCTACGACAGCGTTCGGACGTTGCGCTGGCCCGACGGCGTTATCCGGTGTCCGAAGTGCGGCT
>NZ_JADEXE010000495.1 GCF_015207265.1 Nodosilinea sp. LEGE 07298
AGGAGAAACTGCCGCTTTATCTGGGGTTCTTTGAGTTCGTACACAATGCCCGTAAGCGAGGAAAGGCACTGCTGGGCAACCTATTGGAGACCTTGTTGAACTAGCTCCCCAAAATCCGTATTGAGCCGAGTGGGAATTTCACCAGGCCGTGCTGGCGATGAAAGAATGCGTGCGCGGCCAGTTTGGCTCCGACAGCAACGAAGCCCAGGCGATCGGCCTCAAGAAAAAATCTGAGCGCAAACGCCCCAAGCGCCAGGCCGCCTAACCATAAACTTTCCCCTGATGCTCGACCGCCCCAGATATCTCTGGGGCGTTTTTTGTGGCCATCCTCGGGCTACAGTTCCGGCATCTGCCAGTGAGGATTGATTAGGCTGGTCATTACGTGGTCTTGCCACTGACCGTTGATAAATAGGTAGTCGCGGGCAATGCCTTCGATTTGAAAGCCCAGGCGTTTGAGTACGTTGGCGCTGCGATGGTTGTGGGGTAGGTAACTAGCCATTATTCTGTGCAGGTTTAGCTCATCAAAAGCGTAGGCAATCAGCCGCTGGCCCGCTTCGGTCATGTAGCCCTGGCCCTGATGTTGCGCCGAGAGGCCGTACCCGAGCGTGGCCCCGTAGAGCGCTCCCCGCACAATTGTGTTGAGGTTAATGGTGCCAATTAATGGCTTGGGCTCAGCCTGAAGAAATATCAGCAATTTGACCGCACAACCATTGCGAAAGTCACTCTCCCTAGACGCCAGCACAGTTTGCCAAAATTCAGGGGTGTAGAAGTTCGTCGGGCGCTGAGGCTCAAAGGGTTCTAGATAGGCGCGGTTGAGCTGATAGTACTCCACGATGGTCGAAATATCGTCTGGTATGCCCAGGCGCAGCAACAGTCGTTCGGTTTTTAACTCTGGCCGTCTTGTCACCATCGCTGCCCATAGTAGTGGCCTACCCAGGTTTGAATTAAGCAAAGACAATCCATCTTGTGGTGAGGAGGGCATTGTTTATGGTGCCATAAGGGAATGTGGATGGGTAGATGAGTGGATGGGTGGGTGAGTGAGGAGATGAGCAGTTTCGGGATAGTATAAGGTCTGCAAAATCGAGGATTAGAGAGCGTATGGCACGCCTGGCACTGTTGAGCGTATCCGATAAAACCGGGCTGGTCGAGTTGGCCAAAACCCTGGTCGAAGAGTTTGGCTTTGACCTGATTAGCAGCGGCGGTACGGCGAAGGCGATCGCAGCAGCCAATCTCCCCGTCACCAAAGTATCGGACTACACCGGCTCGCCCGAAATCCTAGGCGGGCGGGTGAAGACGCTGCACCCCAAGATCCACGGCGGCATTTTGGCGCGGCAAGACCTGCCAGAAGACCAGAAAGATTTGGCCGACAACGGCATTCGCCCGCTGGATTTGGTAGTGGTGAACCTCTACCCCTTTGAGCAGACGATCGCAAAAGCAGACGTGACGATGGCCGATGCGATTGAGAACATCGATATCGGTGGGCCAGCTATGCTGCGGGCGGCGGCCAAAAACCATGCCCACCTCACGGTACTGTGCAGCGCTGAGCAGTATAGACCGTACCTAGACGCGCTGCGAGCCAGCGAAGGCCAAGTTCCCTTAGCCTTTCGGCAAGCCTGTGCGAGGGCGGCGTTTTGGCATACGGCCAGCTACGACCAGGCGATCGCCACCTACCTCACTGACACCGCCAGCGAAGCCGATGCCCTGCCCCAGCAGTGGGCGCTGACGGGTCGCCAGCAGGCCACCCTGCGCTACGGCGAAAACCCGCATCAGACAGCGGCGTGGTACAGAACCGGATCAGTCCCCATCGGCTGGGCCGGGGCAGAGCAGCTTCAGGGCAAAGAACTTAGCTACAACAACCTGGTCGATCTCGAAGCGGCGCGGCGGATTATTGCGGAGTTCCCGAGCGATCGCCCTGCTGCTGCCGTGCTCAAGCACACCAACCCCTGCGGTGTAGCGATGGGCGACACGTTAGCTAGCGCCTACCGCCGCGCCTACGATGCCGACGATGTTTCAGCCTTTGGCGGCATTGTAGTGCTGAATCGCGCCATTGATGCAGATACAGCTCAGCAGCTGACAGGTACGTTTTTAGAGTGCATCGTCGCGCCGGGGTGCGATGCCGCTGCCCAAGACATTTTGGCCAAAAAGCAAAACCTGCGGGTGCTGGTGCTGGAGGACTTGTTGACTGGGCCAAAGCAGGGGGTAACTGCGATCGCAGGCGGCTTCCTTCTACAGGCCCCCGATACCTACCGCGACGACCCCGCCACCTGGCAAATCGTTACAGAAGCGCAGCCCAGCGATGCCGAGCTAGCCGAAATGCTGTTTGCCTGGCGCGTAGTCAAGCATGTGAAATCGAATGCGATTGTGGTGACTCACCAGCAGCAGACCCTCGGCATTGGGGCCGGGCAAATGAACCGGGTCGGCTCGGTCAGCATCGCCCTGGCCCAAGCCGGGGAAAAAGCCCAGGGAGCCGTTCTCGCCAGCGACGGCTTCTTTCCCTTCGACGATTCGGTGCGCACCGCAGCAGCAGCAGGCATTCGTGCCCTGGTGCAGCCCGGTGGCAGCCGCCGCGACGACGACTCGATCAAAGCCGCCAACGAACTGGGCCTGATCATGGCCATGACCGGCGTGCGGCATTTCTTGCACTAGGAGATTCTCAAGCGGTGCATCGCTCGGCGGATGCACTCTACTGTTGCTACATCCACCTTGGCTACCCCCAGTTTGGCTGGGCAAACGCCGTTTGCTCCTACGCAAGCCGCCTGTTTGGAATCAGGGATTTGCGTAGTACCTCATCCACCCATCCACCCATCCACCCATCCC
>NZ_JADEXE010000073.1 GCF_015207265.1 Nodosilinea sp. LEGE 07298
TGTACCGCTCTCGGTGGACTGTTGAAGGGATGTTTCAGGTGATTACCGATGTCTTCTCCTGCGAACTCAATACCCTGGGCTATCCCAGAGCCGCTTTATTTGTCTTCTGCATCGCGGTGGTAGCCTTCAATATCTTGTCTACGGTCAAAGCTGCCCTGAAGGCCGTCCATGGGGTGGGCAAAATTGAGTCGGGCTTATCCGACTTCTATCTCGTTGAAGACGTCCAGGGCACCTTCCGAGGCATGATGATTGCCCTGCCGCCCCCGATTTGGCTCCCCTTTGCTCAGATGCCGGTCGCCGCCTTTGCCGAGTCTCTGAAAGCTTGGGCCGCTCAGGTCGACCTCAAACGCTTTTCGTCCTCTCCCAGAGGTCCCAAAAAACCTGCTAAAAAGGAGCCGTTTAATCCGAAGCATCCCCATGTTGCCACCGCTCGGCTCCTCAAGCAAAAGGAGAACAAACGTTCACCTTAACAGGGGTACTCATGCTTAGCTTAAGCCCAGTTCATCCATCACCTGGGCTGAGGGAATTGCTTGCTTCTCTTGAGTGCGCCGCGCCTGCATAGACAGCAACTGCTGACGAATAGGGTCTTTGAGCGGTCTGCCTTGATCAGGGTCAAGCAAGAGGTCTTGTAATGCATCCTCAACGATTTCTCGCATGAGAACTTTAAACTCGTCGATAGTCAGGTCTTTTATTTGCATTGGTTCTTCGATATATATCTATGGGCCGGTGAGTTTTCAATTGCCTGAGACTTATCTAAGTTTTATAGCCTGCCCTGGCTCTTGATGCGGAGGTAGCTCTCGACCAGAGGCTCTGAAATCTGGTGGGCGGGGGCATCGAGTACCAGCACGCCGCGTTTTTTGAGGCGGGCGAAAGCAGCCTCGCGCTGGCTGAGCAAATCTAGCGCCACCGCCCGCTGGTAGGCGGCATCGACCTGGGCGGTGGGATGGAGTGCCTGGTAATCAATGGCCGGATCGCGCAGAGTAATGCAGAAGGGCAGGTGGCGGGGGCGCAGCCGAGCCAGGGCCGAGAGCAGTTCGGCGCTGGCGGTTTCATCGACAATGTCGGTGATGATGACCACCAGCGAGCGGCGGTGCTGCTGCTGGGCGGCGTGGGTAGCAGCGGCCAGGTAGTCCGATTCTTCGAGCACCGGCTGAATCGGGGTGAGGCGTTCGATCATCTGCTGAAAGTTGGCCCGCCCGCCCTTGGGAGGAATCCAGGTGTGCAGGGTGCGATCGAACACGCCCAGGCCGACGCGATCGCCCCTACTCACCCCCGCCAACGCTAGCGACAGGGCCGCATTCATACCCCAGTCGAAGCGGGTCAGCCCCTGCACCTGGGCGGTCATCAGCCGACCGCGATCTAAAAGAATTAATAGGGTTTGCTCGCGCTCTGGCTCCAGCACCCGCACCAGCGGCTGGCTAAGGCGGGCGGTGGCCTTCCAGTCGACAAATCGAAGGTCATCGCCAGTACCGTACTCGCGCAGTTCGGCAAACTCGGTGCCCACGCCCATGCGCCGCTTTTGTTTTAGGGTGCCGGTGGCTTGCAGCGCCAGCTTGACCGAGAGCTGGTTGAGGCCGATCAGATCGGGGTAGACATCGACGGTTTCGGCGGCGGGCACTGTCCAGTCAGCCCAAGCCAGGCCGAGAGGGCTGCGCTGCTGAATTTGCAGATCGCCCCAGGCATATTCGCCCCGCTGCTTGGGGTTGACCGTAAAGACAATGGTCTCGGGTTCCTGTCCATTCAGGGTAATCTCCAGCGGCATGGGGCTGCCGTCGAACTCAGTAGGGTAATTGTCGTAGAGGCGCAGGCGAACGGGAGAGGAGGATTCTCCATGCAGCGAAATGGGGTTATCGCGCCCTATGGAGAGTCGATGTAGCGGATCCCGCTGAATTGTGGCCCGGCGAGACTTGACCCGCCAGCCATCCCAGACCATGACGGCGAGCACTGCACCATCAAACAACAGCAGGGCTAGCAGCGCAACGGAGAGACGGTTGGGCGAGCCGAAAAAGTTGGTGAGCAGGGTAGCGATGATCCCGCCCCCTAGCAGCAGCCCATAGGTGCGTCTGGTGGGAATAATCGCCATTAGCGCGGCACCGCGACGCTGTCGAGCACGCCCTGAATGACGCGATCGCAGGTCAACCCATCCATCTGCGCCTCAGCCCCCAAAATCAACCGGTGGCGCAGCAAGGGCATGGCCACAGCCTTCACGTTGTCGGGGGTGACAAACTCCTGCCCGTGAATCCAGGCGTGGGCTTTGCTGGCGGCCAGCCACTGCACAGTAGAGCGCGGCGAAGTACCGAGGTCTAAATCGGGGTGCTGACGGGTTTTGTGGGCCAAAGCCAGCAGATAGTCGAGAATAGGTTCCTGCACAGGTATGGCCTTGACTGCCTTGCGGGCAGCGAGAATGTGGTTGGCGGTAGCGATCGGCTTAAGCTGGCCAACATCTAGCCGTTTGGCCTCAAATCCGGCTTGGGCATTGAGCAACATCTGCTTTTCTGCCGCTGGGGCTGGGTAGCCCACTACGAGCTTAAACAGGAAGCGATCGAGCTGGGCCTCGGGTAAAGGGTAAGTGCCCTCAAATTCCAGCGGGTTTTGCGTCGCTACCACCCAAAAGAGATCGGGCAGGGGATGGCTGGTCCCGTCGAGGGTGACCTGCTGCTCTTCCATGGCTTCGAGCAGGGCCGACTGGGTTTTGGGTGGGGTGCGATTGATCTCGTCGGCCAGCAGCACTTCGGTAAACACCGGGCCTTTTTTGAGAGCAAAGGTGCGACTGGTGAGGTCAAAAACATTGGTGCCCGAAATATCGGAAGGCAAAATGTCGGGTGTCAGCTGAATGCGGCCAAAATCGGCCTGAATCAGCCGCGACAGGGCGCGCACCGTCAGAGTTTTGCCGGTACCAGGCACTCCTTCAAGAATGACGTGCCCCCCGGCTAGTAGAGCAACCAACAGCTCCTGCACTAGGGGTTCTTGCCCCACCACCACGCCGCTGAGGGCTTTGCTGATCCGCGCGATCGCCGCCTGTAGGTCTCTCTGTCGCTCGCTCTGTTGATCATTCTGGCGCTCAGTCATACCCGCTGGTGTCTCCTGTGGTGTCTCCGGTGGCATTTCCGGGGTAATGAAGGGATTGTACCCGCTTGAGCCAGTCGCGTAGCTGGCTTTCGTTCTTGGGAATGGCAGGATTCAGCATCGCGGCCAGATCAACGTCAGGTCGGCCAGGTTGCTCATTCCAAGCCAGTTGTAGCTGCTCTAAAGGCAGCGACAGATCGCCCAATCCCAGTTTCTTTTGCAGCTGCACGCGTTCGGCCTGGCTGACGGTTTGCACCACAAAGTCGTGGCTGTCGGCCTTATGCAGCACCCCGGCCAGTGCCTGAATGTAGGCCCGACTGTTATCCACCGTAGGGGTTTGCAGCGATCGCCGCTGCCCCAGCCTGCGGTTAAAGGCCAGTAGCGCAATCAGGGTGACCACCAAAATTTGGGCCGCGAGAATGACCAGGGGCGTGCGGGCCAGGTAGTTGAGCCAGCTATCGCTACCCACTTCTGTCGCGATCGCCTCCTGATCTCGGTAGCCGTGCAGGTACTCATCAATCCACACCCGCTGGCCTGACCCCGCCACTAGCGCCGTCAGCAGGGCAAAGTTGCCGGGCTGATTGAGATAGGCATTGGCCCCCAGGTGAGGCGTTGCGGCGATCGTCACCGGCCCAGAGGCGATCGCCTGCTGCCAAACCACTGCGCCGTAGTCGTCTTCGAGCGCGACGTCTAACCTTGAGCTGGTAGGGTAGCGGCGGCGGGTATCGATCTGTACGGGGCCAGCCTGACTAGATAGGGTTTGCGAAAAAGGGGCCGCCGTCACTGGAGCTTTGACGCCCAGTATCACCAGTTGGTGACCCGCTTCAACCCAATCTGGCAGCCAGGGCAATAGTGCGGGCAGCTCCGACTCGTCGACAAACCCAGGCAGCACGGCCACCAAGGTTTCTGGGCCAGTCGAAGGGTTTTGCATCAGGGTGACGGTCGCGTCTTCTGCCCCGCCGAGCTGTTCGAGCAAGTCTTCCACCGGGCGCTGCCACCGCTGCACCGGAATGTCTTGCTGCTCCAACGATTCGTACCAGGCACTGTAGCCCGCTGGGCCGCGATGCCAGGTCGAGCCGCTTTCGAGCGGGCTGGTGGTGGGTCCACCCACAACTATTAGCCCCAGCAGCAGAGCTAACCCGAGCAGTCCTAAGAGTAGAGTACGGCGGTTGAAGGGCAGCGATCGCGTCACGATTGGGCGATCTCCTGGTAGGCACGGCGGCAGCGCTGATAGGTTTCTTCGGTCGCCTGGGTGTCGCCGTAGGTAAGGCGCTCGTGGGTGCGAATCAGCAGCTCGTAGGGGCGGCTAGGGTTGATGGCTATACAGTCTAAATATTCGCCATCGGTGCGGCTAGGGCGGTAGAGTACGGTTTCGCTGTCATTGAGCCGGGCCAGCCCCGCCATATAGAGCGCTTTGCAGGCAGCGGCGTAGTCACCCTGCTGGGCCAGCCGCTGGGCCTCACGCCACCAGTAGGCCGCCTGCTTGAGGGCAGCTTCTGAGGGGGCGGTTTTTTGCATTGCCCCGGTTCCTCTAGGCTGGCGCTGATTCAGGTAGGCGCTAATGCCCTGGTAGACCAGCCAGCCAATCCACAGGGCTAGGGCTGCGATCGCAACCCAAAACAATCCTCGGGCCAGGGGCTCTAGCCAGGGCCAGCGGGGTAGCGCGGGCGCATTCACATCGACCCGAGAGAACTGGTACTCAAACCATTCCCCCAGGTTTTGCCACCCCTGACGAATCTGCCAGGACAGGGAATTGGTGCGGTGAGGAAGGTCAGCCATTGATGACAATTTGCCAAATCTGGCCCCATTATGGCTCACAGATCGGTCGGTCTAACCCCAATGCCTGGGGAGATTCAGGATGAGGTTATAGACCAAGACCCTAACCCAGGTTTTGCCGGTAGTAAGAAAGAACCACACTCATCAGCGCAATCATTTATTTACGCGCGATCGCTCTTTCGTAAGCCGGGTCATGCTCGGCAAAGCTCAGCACCAGTACTCGCCTGGGAGCCGGAGCGTCGTAAATGCGATAAACCAGGCGATAGGCTATTCCATTCCAGTCGATTTCGATTGCTCGGTAATTGCTCAACTGGCCCTTGAGAGTATGGTTGGGTAGACCAAGACATTGATAGGGGTCAAGAATCAAAACCGACTCACGTAGGTCGCTGAAAATTTCCCTCAGTTCACTTGTCAACTCGGGTAAATCTTCTGCTTCGACCAGTCGATGGGTCTTAATCAGGTATCTCGATTTGAAAGCCACGATCTCTTAACCGCTGGTGTAAATGCTCGACATCTACCTCTTCGCCCTCGTCGATTACTGTCACCCACTGGGTAGGGTCGTCGAGGTCGGGGATGCGATCGATCGCGCGTGCTTCGGCGGATCGCTTGGCTAGGGGCGGCACAGCCTCGCCGTGGTGCTTCCAGATCAGGTAATCGACAAAGTCTTGGATGGTGCGCAGCTCCGCTTCTGAGAGGGTGCCAAGCTGCTGGGTAATGTGTTCGACCAGGGGTGCCAGAGCGGTGTTTTGCATGGCCTAGGGCGGTAGGGGTTGTGCTTCTCAGTGTAGCTACGAAGTAGATGGGCAGTAGTGCGGCTCTGTGATCAAGCAGGTACAACTCTGCAGGTGCAGAAGATTTCCGGAGGGCGATCGCGATGATCGCCCCTATTGCCGCATCAAAACTAAAAATCAGGGTTTTCGTGGGTTGAGCTAAAGCTGACGATGGATCTCAACCTGCGAGCCACACAGGGCGATCGCGAAACTCAGCAGTTTCTGGAGCGCGAGACTCAGCAGTAGATTGAGTCGCTGACGGCGCTGATGGATGAAGCAGTGGCGCGATCGCTGTTTCACCTGTTTCAAGGGGCTACTCTCGACTTTTTGACCACCGGCAAAACCCAGCGCTGCGAGCAGAGTATCAAGGCATTTTTGGCGGGGCTGCGATCGCCCAACATTCTCTAGCTCTGTAAAAAGCTCAACTTCGCTATTTGACTCAATAAGATACTCTTTTAGGGTGAAAGTAGCTTACCCGCAATGGACTCTCCTCAGCCTCGCCCTCTGCCGTCGCTAGACCTGTTAATTGACGCCTACGAGGCTGCTATCACTGGCCTTGAAGGCATAACTGTTGACGATGCGAAAACCGAAGTAACGCATCGGCTGGTAATCGATGCCCTGCTAGCAAGGGATGCGGTGGAAAGGGTCCGCCAAGATAGTGAAAAATCTGCCGTTACCCCTTTGATTGCAGGAGTTTATGCTCGGCTGATCAAGCTGGACCAGCGACTTAAAAGCAAGACAGACCTGATTGCAGCTTACGGCGATTTAGAGAACGCTCGTCAGAGTGTCAACCCAAATCCCCTGGCCTGGTGGTGGTTTCTAGCCCCTACCCCTAAAGCCGTCAAACAGCACAACCAAGACCGCTTTGACTGGGTTTGGAATGGCCTGACTGTGGTCTTTTTGGTCACCGCCACCAGCTTTGCAACCAGCACCGCCAAAGCCTTTTCAATTCAAGGCTTTGATGTGTTGGGGTTATTCAGCAGTTTTATTCAAGGAGCAGGCTTAGCTTTTGTCGCTGGCGGAGCCTTTACTGAAAAAGGGCAGCGGGTGGTACAAAACGCCCTGCGAAGTGTCAATATTCCTAGCCATCACCACGCCGAAGCAACCTGTTTGCTGTCGGCCAGTTTGATGACTTTGTCATTCTTGGGTTACTCAAACCTATACCGACTCGGCAATTTATATTACGTTTGGGGCCAGGGAGAGCGCGATCGCGGCGACAATATCTCCGCTTTTCAAACCTTTCAAAAAGTCTTAGACTTTGCCCCCAACAAAAAAGAAGCCTACTCTGCTCTAGGCCAGGTTGCCGAAAAAATGGGGCGCTTAGACGAGGCCGCTACCTACTACGAACAAGGTCTAGCCCTGTCCGATCCAGCTTCCGCGTTAGGAATGGCTCGATTGGTGCTGCTCAATACTCTCAAGGAAAGTGGTTGGGCAACCCCAATAGACAATCAAACAGTTCGCGAAGCCAAATTTTTTCTGGAGCTTGCCTCTCAGTTTAACCTGGGCTTTGACGATGCCGGCAACCCGATAGAGGTGGTCGATGTTGTTATCGATCAGCAGACTCACTACGGGTTACTAGAACTGGCTAAAATAGACTTTCAAAGCATCAGTCCCAGCCCATCTATCGGTACTCTAACAGCAGAGCAAAAGCGATCTATTCTAAAAACTCAAACTCACCTCAAACAGGCACTCACTTATTTTCAAAAAGCCCATTGGGAAGAGTCGATCACCCTAGCCACCTACCGACCAGAGGATGCCAAAAACCTTCTAGAGCTGGCTCTACAGCGTCCTCGGCGGATGCATGATCTCAGCGCCTCAGAAATGGATCTTCGGTTGTCTGAGGATGAGGAAAGACTGCTGAGCCGCGCCATTGCAAAGGTTTCAGATAGACTCAGTTTGAGCCCAGAGTTTGTCGAACTCACTCAGCTCTTAGAAACGTTTCCTTACCAAGAACGAACGTATCTAATTGATAGATTTATTGGTAGCCTGCCTGCCGATCATAAAAAAAGGCTGAAGGAAGATTTAGCCTTAGACCTTGGCAAGCCGAGATGCTATATCGCTATTATTTTTCTAATTG
This sequence comes from Nodosilinea sp. LEGE 07298, assembly GCF_015207265.1. Classification (GTDB taxonomy): domain Bacteria; phylum Cyanobacteriota; class Cyanobacteriia; order Phormidesmidales; family Phormidesmidaceae; genus Nodosilinea. The sequence continues at coordinate 7,690 of NZ_JADEXE010000073.1, forward strand.
ATTTTGCCATTGATGACTATCTAGCCACTGGAGCAAAAGAGAAGGCCAAACGGCTCGACCTGCTGCAGTCAAGGCAGCAGTTCAGCGCTCGCGAATGTGGTAATACCGAAGACATGACGGAGCCCGCTACCCTAAGCCAGTCTACCTCTGCTCCGCCCCTCAATCGGCTCGACCTCTACACCCTCAGCATTCACGAAAAATCATTGATCAGTGAATTGCTAAGCGTTCCAGAGCCCCTACTCTCAGCTACCGAAAAATAGCATCAGTTTGGCCGTAGCCAGGCTCGCCACCAGGGCCGCTGAGGAGGAGCACTGCGTCGGCGCGCAGGCTGACACACCCTGCTATTCGCCGACGATAGACACACCTCTGACTTGCTCCGCGACAGCTGCTTGACAGTACGTGAGATGTCAGGGAAGGCTGCGATCGCCGGTTGGTCAACGCTGCTACTAGCCTGCTCCTCAAGGCCATACACCAGCCTACTATTGTCGAGATCACAGACATTGATGCCAAGCCACAGAACCGGTTCTAAATGATCCACTCGGTTTGAGTTAACAAACACGGCACGAACATCGTGGATGCAATGGTCAGTGGTGTCTACAAAGGTAACCTGGTTAGCGTCGCCGGGGGCAATGGCGCGAGACTCCAGTAGGTTGTAGCCCCAGGAGGGGCTTTGAGTCGGAGTGATGTAGATTTCTTGAAGCACTAAATTTTTGTCTGTGGTGCTTTGGCCAGTGGCATTGGCAACGGTAATGGTGCGCGACGCGCCCTGCTGGGGCTGACCAAACACAATCTTGTCCTGGCTACATAAATTGACACCTTGCTTCTTCTCCTGCTGGCCATTGGCAAAGGTGGCGGTTACGTCATACCTCTGAATAGTTGCACAGCTTAAATCAGCGGTATCTGTCAAAATCCAGGCTTCGGTTTGAGGCCGAATGGCATAGCTACCTAGCAGGCCCACTTCCCTGAGAAATCGCTCGTCACAAACGTCAGCGGTACAGTCTCTCGACGATTCAACGCGGGTGCTCCTGCCTTCGCTCAGGCTGCCATCGCCTGACGATTCAAGGTCAACGTCGCTGTCGATTTGCATCATTTCGTACAGGGCTTCGTAGCAGACCTCGCGTACAGCCGACGAGCTAAATTGTTCACACAGAGCAGCCTGCACATTTCCATCGCCAGAATTTTGCTCTATTGAAGAAGCAGGTTCTTGTCCCTCTAGCTCCGCTGGGCTTTGCTGGATGGAAGGAGCTGGCTGATTCACACTAGCGCCCTCAATGAGAATTTCTTGAAGGTCACTCGTGGTGCCATTAAACACCACGAGTTTGCCGCCCTCGTTTTCTGGAGCAAACAGGGTATAGGTACCACCGTCGATAGTGCAGACGTTGACGTTGTAATCAGCTACAGATTCGCCATCGCTAAACACGCTTAAAAAGTCGTAGTCGCAGTTGCCTGTCGATGGCTGAAATAGCAGTGACCCCCTGGGCTCCAATGCCTCTCCTCCTAGCCGATTGGAACCAAAATTAGCCTGCTCGGAGGGTACTGCGTACAATCCAACCAGTGTTTTTTGAGTTTGATTGATGATTTTGACCCCAGCCTCCTGGCCGATCGCTGAGCTACTTGGCAATAGCGTTACGGGAGCCAAGATCAACGTTGAGAAAACGCAAGTCAGTCGCTTCTTATTCATGAACCGCTGTGCACCCAAGCCCATATGACGATGCTTCAAACATACAGGCCTGTAGCGGGTTAGGCGATCGCAATAGTTATGAATTAACAATATTTACAGAAGCTAAGTCTGGCCAATTGCCATCTCTTGAGGGCAGTGCTGAAGTTCTGCAAAAGGCTAGCATTAGAGCCTAATGATTTTCCTCGCCGAAATCGATTTTGAGGGTCAGTCGCAGGGGCAAACACAGCTGCCAGCGAATCGCGATCGCCCGCATGGCAAAGATTGCTCCCATGGCCATTAAACGAATGACAGGATAGGGTAGCAGCTGAATCAACAGCACGTAGAGTATGCCGCCCAGCAAAATTGGCGTGGCGTAGAACTCGCGAGACAGCAGCAGCGTGGGCCGATTGGTCACCACATCGCGGACAATGCCCCCGGCGATACTGGTCATTAGGCCCATAAGCACCGCTACAGCGGCTGGGTAGCCCAAGGCCAGGGTTTGGTCGATGGCCTGTATTGAAAACAGGGCTACCCCCATCGCATCTAAATATGACAGCAGGCGCGGCGGCAGCTTAAGAATGAAGCGAATGCCGATAAACGTGGTGAACGAGGCCGCCATCGCCACCCAAAAGGTCGTCAGATCCACAAGCCAAAACACGGGCACGTCTAGAATCACGTCCCGCAGGGTGCCGCCGCCAACGGCAGTCAGCAGCCCCACCACCACAATGCTAAAGATATCGAGGCGCTGACGGGTCGCAGACAGCACGCCAGACATGGCAAAAACGGCTATCCCCACCTGGGCGAGAACGTATTCCATTGGAGTAACCCTGGCAGGGTAGGGTAAATGAACTCTGCCAATTATCCCCTACTGCCCCGGTCTGGCTCAGCCCCAGTTGAGTGGTGAATAAACAGACGCCCGGCAGTGATCGCCGCTTCGCTACTGGAGTAGACGTCGCCATCGTTGAGCACAGCCAGCTCGGGATTGATCACCCAGCAGCGATAGCCCAACCCCTGGTGGTATGTGACCCCAGCTACCCAGCCGGGAAATACCGAAACATGAATTAACCGACCTGTATCCATCGGTATTGGCCCCTTTAACCTGTGACTCAACCCGTGCTTGATTTCGTTAGCCAGTCTTCCTCAACCCTCTTATTCAGCTAATAGGCTGAACTACAGGGGTCGCACCCCAGATATTGGGATGCTTTCTCACTTAAGACTATTTAATTTGGTTCAAGTGTACTATACTAATCAGACAAAGACAATGGTCGGCTCATAAAGTTCGTACTCAGCTCTCGGCTCAAAATTTTGGCTTAAGGACGACTACACTTCTGAGCTGAAGTGGGGTTTACTAGGGGCATCGTTTGGGCCACGGCCCTAGGCCAACCTTATCCTCTGCATTCGCTCGCCCCATTACCAATTCGCTACCAATTCGCTCACGATCGCAATTTCGTTTTATCCCCAGGCAGCTATGGCATCTAAAAACAACGACGTCACCGAAAAACAGAAAGCTCTCACCATGGTGCTCAGCCAGATTGAGCGCAACTTTGGCAAAGGCGCGATCATGCGCCTGGGTGAAGCCAGCCGGATGACGGTTGAAACAATTCCCACCGGAGCGCTGACGCTCGATCTGGCTCTTGGTGGCGGCCTGCCCAAGGGGCGCGTGATCGAAATTTACGGCCCTGAAAGCTCGGGTAAAACCACCGTCGCCCTCCACGCGCTGGCCGAGGTGCAGAAGGCGGGCGGTGTAGCGGCCTTTGTGGATGCCGAACACGCCCTTGACCCGGTCTATGCCAAGGCCCTAGGGGTCAATATCGACGAACTGCTAGTATCGCAGCCCGATACGGGCGAAATGGGCCTGGAGGTGGTCGATCAGCTGGTGCGATCGGCGGCGGTTGATGTGGTGGTGGTCGACTCGGTGGCGGCCCTGGTGCCCCGCGCTGAAATCGAGGGCGAAATGGGCGATACCCATGTGGGCCTTCAGGCCCGCCTCATGAGCCAGGCCCTGCGAAAAATCACCGGCAGCATTGGCAAGTCGCACTGTACAGTTATTTTCTTAAACCAGCTGCGGCAAAAAATCGGTATTTCCTACGGCAACCCGGAGGTCACTACCGGCGGTAATGCCCTCAAGTTCTACGCCTCGGTGCGGCTCGATATTCGCCGCATTCAAACCCTCAAAAAGGGCACCGAAGAGTACGGTATTCGGGCCAAGGTCAAGGTGGCCAAAAATAAAGTAGCCCCGCCCTTTCGGATTGCCGAGTTCGATATTCTCTTTGGCCAAGGTATCTCGACCATGGGTTGCCTGGTCGATCTGGCTGAGCAAACTGAGGTCATTACCCGGAAGGGGGCCTGGTACAGCTACGAGGGCGACAACATTGGCCAGGGCCGCGACAACACCGTGCAGCGCCTGATCGAAGATGCCGCCTTTGCCACCAAGGTCGAAGCCCAGGTGCGCGAAAAGCTCTCCATCAACGGTGCGCCCGTGGTCGTTGAAGAACCCGATGATGAGGCCGACGACCTGCTTGAAGACGAGTAGGGGTAAACGGCGGTTTGCCTCTGCGAGAGGCGTTGATTTTTTGATTTATACCTGTGTTCAGTATCGCCTCTACCTTTTCTTACTGTGGTTAGACTCTGACTGGGGGTAGTAGCGCTAAAGCCTCGCTCGGGGGAGGATAGGGCTACGCTACCTACCGCAGCCCTATGGATACTCCTCAAAATCGCTCTACTGGCACTGGCCTTGCGATCGCCACCGCGATCGCCGTTGTGGCTGCCGTAGTCTTCAACACCCTCTTCAACCGCTTTCCCCCCGGCGGACAGAGTGTGGGCGAAATCTCAAACACGCTGTTGAGCGAGGTACTGATTACGCCCGCCAGCTACGCCTTTGCGATCTGGGGCATTATCTACCTGGGTCTGTTTGCCTATGCGTTTTATCAGTTTCACCGCGAGCGGCGGCGAGAACCTTTCATTCAGCGGGTCAACTGGCTGCTGATTTTTGCCTGTATTGTGCAGACCATCTGGATTTTGCTGTTTACCCTACAGCAGTTTGGCTGGTCAATTTTGGCTATGGGGGCGCTGCTGCTGGCGCTAATCGGCATTTATACAACGTTGGATATTGGCCGCGATCGCGTGTCTCGGCGGCGGCGCTGGATGGCTCACATTCCTTTTAGCCTCTACCTGGGCTGGATTTCGGTAGCGACTATTGTCAACGTTGCCTCGGCGCTCTACGTCTCGGCCTGGGATGGCTGGGGGATTTCGTCGGTGACCTGGACGGTGGCGATGATCGTGGTGGCCACGGCAATCGGTGCAGCGGTGATTTATACCCGCCGCGATGTGGCGTTTACGCTGGTGTTTGTGTGGGCGTTTGTGGCGATCGCGGTGCGTCAGAGTGACATTCCGGCGGTGCGGTGGGCGGCGCTGATCATGGCTGGGTTGCTGCTGATCTGGCTAGCCGTGGCTAAGTACGCATTACCTAAACTGGCACAGGCCTGAGCGCGAAGGCTGCCACTGACAGTTCACCCTTCGGTAAACCCAGTGGAATAATGTGAAGGTAGTGTTTTTCGCTGCTGACCTTTAATTGCCTTCCCATGACCTCTGAACCCGACTCGACCCGGCCCTGGCTGTCTATCAAACGCCTGGTTTTAATTATTCTGACGGCCCTGGTGGGGCTGGTAGTGGTGCAATCATTGCTGAGCAGCTGGAAAGAGCCCCAGGTGGCCAGCCGACTACAGCTCTACCAAACCGACCTGCTGCTGGAGGGCAGCGCTTGGCAGGGCGAAGGGTTGCCTACCGACCAGTGGCCTATGCTGCGCGAGGGGCTACTGGGCAAAGACCCTGTTGCTACCGCCCAAAAACAGTACGAAGAGGTACGTCAGCAGGCCGCTGAAGGTATGGCCGAGCGGCGATCGCTCCACGACGAAGCTAATGCGCCAGCCAACAATTCCCTCGCCGACGAAGCCAATGCGGGCAAGCCCCTGTCTCGACGGCTACAAAACGCCCTCAACCAGCAAGAATTACTGATCAATCGGCTCGATATTCGCCTGGGGTTGATGGAGGCCTACCAGGGGAAACCAGAGGCCGCAATCGATCGCTGGGTGCAGGTGCGCGACAGTGAAGCCGCAACGGCCCCAGCTATGCGCACCGCCGACACCCTAATTCGGCTGTGGCAAGATCAGCAGACCGCCCCTGGGGATGACGTGTGGCTGCAAGAGTCTCTAGACGGCTGGTTTGAGTACCGCGCCCTCGAAAAGGTCTATGAGATTCAGGCTCAGACAGATGGTGGCCCTGACCGTATCGCTCAGCTTCAGGCCCAGGAGCAGGCGACCGCTGAGAGCAAATTAGTCAAGCTGGTTCTGCTGAGCACGGTGCCTGCCCTAGGGGCTGTTATTGGCATCGGGCTCCTGATTTGGCTGCTCGCTCAGCGGGTGCTGCGAGGCAGCCAGTCGGTACTGCAACACAACGCCGGGCGCGGTTGGGAGGTGCCCTGGACGGCGGAAACCATTTGGCAGGTGTTAATTGCCGGGTTTTTCTTTGTGGGGCAAATTTTGCTGCCCCTGGTGCTCGGAGGATTGGGCCTAGGTGGGGCCGCGCTCAGCAGCCGGGGCAAGGCCATTTTTTCGCTGGTATACTACCTGCTGATGGCGGCGGGGTCTTTGGGCGTGCTGTGGTGGTCCATTCGCGCCTACAAACCCATCCCCAAAGATATGTTTCGCATCAAAGCTTCCAGGTCGGGGTTGCTGTGGGGTCTGGGCGGCTACTTTGTGGCCCTACCGCTGATGTTTGGCGTCGCTCTGATCAACCAAAAAATTTGGCAGGGGCAGGGGGGCAGCAACCCACTGCTGCAAACGGTGCTGGAAGAGCAGGATGGGGTCGCCCTACTGGTGTTCTTTGTGACGGCGGCGATCGCGGCTCCCCTGTTCGAAGAAGCTCTATTTCGCGGCTTTTTGCTGCCCTCGCTGACCCGCTACCTGTCGGCGGGCTGGGCGATCGCCCTGAGCGCCTTTATTTTTGCCGCCGCCCACCTAAGTTTGTCGGAGGTGCTGCCGCTGACCGTACTGGGGGCAATTCTGGGGTTTGTGTATACGCGATCGCGCAACCTGCTCTCCCCGATGGTGCTACACAGCGCCTGGAACAGCGCCACCATGCTGGGCCTGTTTATTTTGGGTGGATAGAGGATAGAGGGTTCAGGGTATAGGGTTCAAGGTTTAAGGGCTGTGGAAAGGGTATAAGGCCATCCCTAGACCTTATACCCTGAACCCTGAACCCTAAACCTTATACCCTGAACCCTAAACCCTTTCTAGCCGCTATCATGGCCCCATGATCTCCCTTCTCCATCTGTCCGACATCCACATGGGCAGCGGGTTTGTCCACGGTCGCCTCAACCCCGAAACCGGCCTCAACACCCGCCTGGAAGACTTCGTTGCCGCCCTCACCCGCTGCATCGATCGCGCCCTGGCCGAGTCAGTCGATCTGGTTCTGTTTGGCGGCGACGCCTTTCCTGACGCCACGCCACCACCCCTGGTGCAGCAGGCGTTGGCTAGCCAGTTCTGTCGGCTGTCGGCAGCGGGCATTCCGGTCGTGCTGCTGGTGGGCAACCACGACCAGCATGCCCAGGGGCTGGGGGGTGCCAGTTTATCCATCTATAGAACGTTGGGCGTGCCGGATGTCGTAGTGGGCGATCGCCTCGAAACTCACCGCATCGACACCCGCAGCGGCCCGGTGCAGGTGGTCACTCTGCCTTGGCTGACCAAATCAACCCTGCTCACCCGGCCCGAAACCGAGGGCCTGTCGATGACCCAGGTGAATGAGTTGCTGCTGGAGCGCCTGCGGGTGGCCCTAGAGGGCGAAATTCGCCGCCTTGACCCCGAGATTCCCGCCATTCTTTTGGCCCACGCCATGGTTGACACCGCTAGCTACGGGGCCGAACGGTTTTTGGCCACCGGGCGAGGCTTTACCATCCCAATGGCCATGCTGGCCCGCCCCTGCTTTGACTATGTCGCCTTGGGCCACGTTCACCGTTACCAGGTGCTCTGCGAGCATCCTCTGATGATTTACCCCGGCAGCATCGAGCGGGTCGATTTTAGCGAGGAGACTGAGGCCAAGGGCTACCTGCTGGTGCAGGTGGCTAAAGGGCAGGCCCAGGCCGAATTTTGCCCCCTACCGGTGCGACCCTTCAAAACGATCGAGGTTGATCTAACCAAGGCTGAAATTCCCCAGGCTCGGCTAGAAAAGGCCATCGCCAAGGCCGACATTGCCGATGCCGTCGTGCGCTGCCTCTACACCCTGCGATCCGACCAGGTCGATCGCATCGACCAGAGCAGCCTAGAAACCGCCCTGGCCGCCGCCCACACCTACAGCCTACAGCCCGAGCTAAAGGCCCAAACCAGCCGCAGCCGACTGCCCGAGCTAGGCACCGACAGCACCCTTGACCCCCTAACAGCCCTGAGCGCCTACCTGACCAACCGCAATGACTTGGGCGATATTGCCGAGGGCATGCTGGCCGCCGCCGCTGCCCTAATGGCCGACGACACCGACGTTGAGCTGCCCCTAGACGATATTGATTTGTCGCTTGACGGCATCGAGAGCCTCGCCCTCGAAGAAACCGCCCAGCAACTGCGTTTGCTATAGCCAGTTCGCCGCCCCAATTTTTGCTGTTAACGATTGCCAAGGTCTTAAGCGAACTGGCCAGCGCTATATGACTGCTTGTAGAATCACCCCGTGCAGTACCATTGAGCCCAGACCTTGAGCCCAGTGGAACCCTAACTGCCCATGAACGAGGGCGAGTATCAACGCCGCATTAGCTATCGCCTGCTGCTGACGACCCTGTGGGCGACCCTGCTGCTGCTGGCCGTGCAGGCCATTGGGGGATGGGCCAACCAGTCGCTGACCCTGCTGGCTGAGTCGTTGCACACTCTGGTAGACGGCTTTAGCACAGTACTCAGCCTGGTTGCCGTCACGTCGCCGCAACGCCAAATGGGGCGCGAGGTGTGGGGCCACGGGCGAGCCGAGGTAGCGGGCACCCTGGTGCTGTGCGCTTTTTTGGGCTTTACCGGGGTCAGCCTGCTGTTCATTGCCCTAGGGCAGCTATTTAGCGCTCTAACCGGGGCCGAGAACCCGTTTCCGGTGGCGATTGACCCTCGGGTACTGCGATTTACAGCGGCCATGGTCATTCTCAATGTGGCTCTGGGTATCTACGCCAGCTATCAGGCTCGCGGCCTCAGCAGCCAGGCCCTAAAGCTGAATACCAAACACTTTTTAGCTGACGCCTGGCTGAGTATTGTGATGGTGGGGGTGCTGCTGGCCATTTGGCAAAACCAGCGTTGGCTCGACCCGGCCTTTGCCCTGGTGCTGCTGCCCCTGGTGGCCCGCAGCCTGTGGCGAGCGCTGAATGAACAACTGCCGATGCTGCTGCGCCCAACCGCGATCGCCCCCGAGGCCATTTCCCACCTTGCTACCCAGGTCGAAGGCGTCACCCGCTGCACCCGAATTCGATCGCGGGGTATGGTGGGCCGCCAGGTCTGGATCGAAATTCACCTGGTGCTGCACCCTGAATTTGTCGAGTCGGCCGAGGCGATCGGCGAGCAGATTGACGCCCTGCTGCGCCAGCGCTACGGACCCCTGCGCACGCAGGTCTGGGTCGAGCCCACCCGCACCTACCAGGACGCGTTTTCGGAACCGGGCATGCCGGACTATTTACCACCCTCGCCCGGGAATGGCGAAGATTGGGCCTAGGGAATTCCCCTGGCGGTGCATTGCTGACGCGAATGCACCCTACGTCTTATCCCTCTCACCTACCCAATTCACTCACCTACTCCCCGCCATCGGCCCACTCTGCATCGGCCCCAGGTAGCGGGTTAGGTAGGGCGAAAAGACTTCGTAAATTAGCGTCAGAGGTTTGCCTCGGTGCCAGAACAGGTAGTGGCGGCCCCAAAACGGCCCGGCCTGGCCAAATGCGGCTTCTAGGGCTTCAGAATCGCCATAGTAGAGGCCCTGAATGTCGCGGTAGAGTTCGGTGCGTAGGCGGCCCAGGCTGGCCCAAATGGGCAGCGATTTGTTTTGTAGGTATTCATCGACATGGCTGGCCTCCCACCACGAGGCGGCGTAGGCGAGGCGCTGGCCTGAGGCAGTGCGCAGCCACACCTGACGGCGCAGCCGAGGGCCAGGCACCACTCGAATAATGTCAGGGGCACCGTCGAGATCTAGGCCCACAGGCGACATGTCGATCACGTCGACTTCGGTGCGATCGCGCGTGAGCAGTTGCAGGTGGCGCGTCGGTGAGCCGTCTCCCAGCAGCAGGATTTGCCAGGCGGGGGCGAGTTGGTCGTGGGGTAGCCCTTTTTGCACGGTGGGCTGCCCGGCCTGCCAGCGGGGGCGGAGGGCGTGCCAGCCACAGGGCAACGCTGGATCAATAAGGGGCTGTAGGGCAGAGGCCAAGGGTGTTACAAAAATTCACGTCTTACCCCTATGCTATCGCGACAGCATGACCCTTTCCAGCCGAATCTAAAGAACTCGTACTACGCCCGGAGCAAAGCGATGCCAACCTCCCGCCGGAGTCCTTTACTCTACCGTTAGCAAGTAGCGCCCGCGCTCGCCCTGCTGATAGCTGTTGACCAGCACGCTGTAGGTACCATCGCGGGGCAGCTGGACGGCAAGCTGCGAGTTAGTGGTGTCGGGGTTAGCGTCGTCGTTTTCACCCACGCGGTTGCGGGCGTCGTCTACCAAAATCAGGTAGGTGTCAAAGTCGGGGCTTTCGAGACGAATCAGCACGTTCTGTCCGGCTCGGCCCCGGAAGGTAAATTCTTGGTAGTAGGAGCCATCTTGCAGGGTGCGATCGCTCGGCCCTAGCACTCCCTGCTGCCGCAGGCCCACGCCGCTGGGCCGAGCTTGAGTCTGCCCTGAGGTCTGTCCACTAGCGCCACCCTGGCTCAGGCGCAGCTGGTAGCCGCCCGCCTCGCCCTGGGAAACCGTGTTGGCCAAAATTAGGTACGACCCGGTGTAGGGCAGCTGCGTGGAGATGCGGGCGTTGAGGCTGCCGCCGCTGTCATCGTCCTGAATGGAAAAGTCTTCGCGATCGGGAGCTAGCAGAATCAGGTAGGAGTCTACATCCTGGCTGCTCATGTCGATGGTGACGGTTTGCCCCGCCTGCCCCTCAAAACGGTAGGGGTTATAAAAGCTGCCGTCGGGCAACACGTTGCTGGTGTCATCGAGTTGACCCTGCACCATCGCGCCCAGTGCGATCGGGGCGGGCTCGCGGTTGATGCGGCTGGTGGGAGCCGAGGCCGTGGCCGTGCCCGATCGCACCGAGGCTAAGAACGTTTGCACCGCGTCCGTTGGAATGGCAAAGCCAATGCCCACGCTGCCGCCGCTATTGCCGGTGGTAAAAATCGAGGTATTGACCCCAACCAGCTGGCCGCTGCTGTTGAGCAGTGGCCCCCCCGAATTGCCGGGGTTAATAGCGGCATCGGTTTGAATCACGTTGCGTTCAGGGTCAATACGGCTGATGATACCTACCGTTAGCGTGCCCTGGAGGCCAAAGGGGCTGCCAATCGCAAAGGCGCTCTGACCCACCCGCACCGAGTTAAGCGGCGCAATGGGCACGGTGGGCAGGCCGATGGGGTTACCCCGCAGCCGCACTGCCGCCAAATCGAGGCGATTTTGACCGTAGCCCACAACATCGCCCTCAAAACTGCGGCCATCGGACAGGCGCACGGTGACGACGCGATCGCGGCCCACCACGTGGGCGTTGGTGAGAATTAGACCGCTGGCATCGACAATGGTGCCGCTGCCGCCGCCAGTGCGAGTGTTAATAGCCACCACCGCCGGGCTGGCCTGTTCGTAAACTCGAATAGTGGTAGCCTCGTCGACCGTGGACTGGGCTAAGGCTGAAGCGGGCTCCAGGAAGGGAAACGAACTGACAGATAGGGTGACTGGCGCTAGCGCCAGCAGCGCGCCTAACAACACTGACCTCGATGCGAATCCTGTACCGGCCATTTTCACCATGACGTCCTCTTCTCGTGAGCGCAAAACCTAGCAGTGCCCTAAATTCAAATTACTGAGCAAACCAGCGTAATGGCTGATACCTCAGATCTACTTAAAAATTTCCCTATAGTCAGGATAGATCGCCCCTTCAGGCCAACACCAGGGCTGGAGGCCACCTTGCCAATAGGTACACTGGCCTCTTAGGGGCATAGGCGACCTATTCAAAGCTAACTCACCAGTCAACCGCCCAGGGCGATGGTAAAACACCATTACCAGTCGAGCTTTAGCAGCACCTCAACCGTGTTGCTGCGGGTAGATAGGGCATTGCCCAACAGATCTGCGCCGTAGCGGTAGAGGGTGTTTTGCCAGGACACAACCAGGTGCGGGCTAAGGGTACCCATGCGCAGAGCAACATCGGCCGCCAGACCGTACTGAGGAGCGCTGGCGGCGTTGTCAAAGGGAGCCCAAAACCCAGCTAGCGTCAGGTCTGGACCAAGGTTAACAACCGCGTCGAGTACGGTGCGGCTAGCCTGGGAGTTGGGCAGCAGGTCGCCAACCACCTGGGTGGCACCCAGGGTAAAGTCGCCCAGATCCAGCCGGGCCTGGAGGGTTACGTCACTGCCCTGGCTCTGCTGCTCGATGTCTTGCAGAGTAGTGTTTTGGTCGAGCGCCCAGTTAAAGCCGGTGCCCAGGGTAAGCTTTTGGCGATCGCCTAGGGGCAACCGTTGGCTAACGCCAGCTGAGAGGTTGCTGTAGCGATCGTAGCTGGGGTTGATGTAGCCAATTAGCCCGGCCTGGTAGGCAAAGCCGTCGGCGGTTTGCCCCTGCACATTGCCCCCGCCGTAGGCTTGTAGGGTGGGGCCGGCCAGGGTGCCCGCATAGTAGCGAAAAATGCTCGACTCGCCAGTGACGTTGCCCGTCAGGCTGAGGTGGGGGTGGTAGCTAATGCGATCGGTCTGCACAAAGCGATCGAGGCGATCGGCCTCTTGGGCAAACAGGGTGAAATAGTTTTGGCTATAGACATTGCTCAGGCTGCTGCTGGCAAAAATTTCGCCGTTGACAACCGAGAGCGTTTGCGGCGCATTTAGACCACCGCCCTCACCGCCAGCCGAGAACAGGGTTCTAGGCGAGCCGACGTTGGCGAAGCGGCGGCTGGCTTGATAACTGCGCTCGGTGACTGGCGACAGCCCTAGCCAGACGGCGTTGAAGTTGGCCCAAGGGGCGTTCTGGCCAGTTTCTGAGGCAGAAGGCGTCGCCGAAGACCCCACGCCCGCTTGGTACAGGGTGAGGCTGTTAGCTGGAATGCGGGTGTTGTTGGCGGCAAAGAAGAGCCCCTGGTTGAGGTTGGGATTGCTGGGCGCATCGCTACTGGGTACGAAGGGCTGCACCTCGGGCAGCAGCAGGGCGATCGCTGCCAGGGCAAAGTTGATGACGGGCTGGTCGGCATCTAAAACGACGGCAGGGCCGCGAATGGTTCTAGCCAGGGCGGCCTGGTCGGCGTTGGCTACCACCGTCTGAAATATTTCAGAGTAGGCGATCGCAGGCACGGTATCGAACTGTTCGTACCGTTGGGCTGTGCCCCCTGTAGCGCGACCGTTGCCCGCCAGGGTGGTGGTGTTGGGAAAGTACAGATCTAGCCCCAGAGCCTGCCCTTCGGCCCCGCCCTGAAACCCAGGGGTTTGAATGGCTGCCAGGGAGGCATGGCTGACCACATCACCAACGTTACTGGTCTGGTCAATTTGGGTCGGCTGTAGGGTGTCGGGGTCAATGCGATCGCGATCGGTCACCAATCCAGGGGTAAAGGTGCACACCGCGCCGCTGCCATCTAGACAGTCGGCCAGTAGGGTCGTCTGAATGTGCTGCCCCAGCACCGTAACTGGGTCTTGGCGAGTAATGCTAAGCTGCCGCTGGCGCAGCACATTTTGCCCCCGCAGCAGTCGTTGCGACTGGCGCAAAACAGTCACGTTGCCTGCCGTGGTGCTGCTCTCTAGCGTGCGATCGAAGACGGCTCGCCCCGAAAAGGTGAGGTTAGTGCTGCGATCGTCCCCCAGCTGCACCCCAACCGCCGCTCGGCCCGCCTGATCTGCCTCGATCAGCTCGCCGTCGACGGGGATGCTGGTCACCACCGGACTGAGGGCACCCGGCGCGATCGCCGTGGGGGCAACGGTCGCGTCAGGGGCGCGGACATCCATCGATTGCGACCGCGAGAACCGAGGCTGTGCAGTTATCTCTGGCTGGGGCTGGGCCAGATCGCTGGCTTGGGTGCTAACTCCAGTCAGACCAGGGATCTCGGGGTTGGCGATCGAGTCCTCAGCGCAGTCTGCCAGAGGGCAGGTTGGGGCGATCGCCGGATCCAATTCTGAATAAGTTGAGGGGTATTCAGGGCTGGCCTCACCCCCGACCTGCACAGAGTCCGCCTGGCCAACCGATGATTGCGGTTGCCTATAGCCCGGCCCCTCACCCCCATCGGCAGCCCTAGATGCGCTTTGGGAAAACATCACCGTGGTGGTCTGTTCTGGGGGCATGGGGGCCGGAGTTGGCACTACCGCTGCCTCAAGTACGGGCGCTGGCATCGCTTGATCGGGTGGCTCTTGCACAGGTGAGTCCTCCCCCTCCACAGGCAGGGCAACGACATTGCCCCAAGCTGGTGTTGACAGCCCCACAACCCAAACTCCCGCCTCTAGTGCTAACAACAGAGGGGCAGAGGTAGCCCCAACGGGCTTAGAAACCAATTCCGAGGCAATCAAGCTCTTTTTCATTTAGGAAAAATCATAGTTATGCGATCGCGACAAGGGCCAAAACCCTTTATTAATTGCAAAGCGATAACAGCACCAACATTGCCGCTAAAACCCTTACAAAATCCTGCCTGGCGATACCAAGCAGGATTTAAGATAAATGTTTTTACGAGTATTAATTCCCGCTACCTCAAGGGCAATTCAGTTGACTTGTCGCTTAATCTTTCAGATCAAAAAAATCAAAATCCGCAAGATTTTACCCGTTCACAATATCTTTATAGAAGAAAGATAATCTTTGCGGAACTTACCGATGTTTTTTGGTTCCTTCACGAAAAAACTTCTCTGCAGCCCTTAAATTAGTCAGGGGAAGCACAACTGTCAGCACCTGAAGATTCAATGCATTCCCAAGTGCCTACCCACTAGCTTCAGCTTCCAGCTATTTAATTTGCTAGTGTCGTATCGATTTTTGCGGCGCTACCGACTTGTTCATTCGTGCTCAAAAGGAGCTTTTTCAATGTCTCAAATCAAAGTTTTGAGTGTATTTGCAACCCTTGCGATCGCTAGTTTTGCCAGCCCCATCCATGCGCAAGAAATACCCTCACAAATTTCCACCTCAGTTGGCTTTACCCTCGCCCCCAACGGCGCAGTCAGCAGCCTAACACTGTCTACGGCGCTGAGCGATACCTATACCTTCAGTTCTGCCATCAGCAACAGCGGCGGCGTCTACACCGAAGCCTTTGCCTCTAATACCCCGCTAGAATTCACCAACGCAGGTATGTCGGCCGGCATTAACACTGGCAACGTTGTCTCTTTTGCAGGGACAACAGGCGGTCCATCTACGGTCACAATCTTGGCACCTGGGCCTACCAGCGTCACCGTTGAACCCACCATGCTTATGCTTCCCCCCGACAAGTAGTTTCCTCGGCCACAGATGCACAGCTTGCCTCCTCCACGGCCAAGTTGAGCCACATCTAACGTCCGCCCATTCGGTCCTAACAACAAGCCCTCCCTTTGCATGCAGAGGGAGGGCTTGTTGTTAGATGATTGAAAAGAGTATGGAAGCGGAGGCTCTACTGACTTACTGGAGGAGCCTTAAGCACCGGCAACGCCGCCAGCGGTACGGCAGCTTCGGTACTAGCGCTGCTGACAAATACCTGACTCAAGCGCGCCGTAAGCTTCTGGGTAGTGGCGTCGTAAATTTGGGTCAGCATCTTGGGGTAGAAGCCAAAACCAATGATCGGCACTAGCAGGCAGGCGATGATGAACACCTCGCGGGGTTCGGCATCAGCCAGCACCTCATGCTCGACCAGTTCTTTGTTTTCAGGGCCGTAGAAGATCTCCCGCAGCATGGACAGCAGGTAGATCGGCGTGAGAATCACCCCGATCGCCATGAAGATGACGGTGATTAACCTAAAGGTGAAGCTATAGGCATCGCTGGTGGCAAAGCCCACGAACACCATCAGCTCGGCTACAAACCCGCTCATGCCCGGCAGCGCCAGCGATGCCAGCGAACAGGTCGTGAACATGGCGAAGATTTTGGGCATTTTTTTGCCCACGCCGCCCATTTCGTCCAAAATCAGGGTGTGGGTGCGATCGTAGGTGGCCCCCACCAAGAAAAATAGGCTGGCCCCAATTAACCCGTGGGAGATCATTTGCAGCACCGCGCCGCTCAGACCCAGGTTGGTAAATGAGGCAATCCCAATCAGCACGAAGCCCATGTGCGAAATTGACGAGTAGGCGATCTTGCGCTTCAGGTTGCGCTGGGCAAAGGAGGTCAGCGCCGCATAGACGATATTGATACAGCCCAAAATCACCAGAATGGGCGCAAAGTAGGTATGGGCATCGGGCAACATACCCAGGTTCATGCGAATGAGCGCGTAACCGCCCATCTTCAGCAGAATGCCCGCCAGCAGCATGTGCACCGGAGCCGTCGCCTCGCCGTGGGCATCGGGTAGCCAGGTATGCAGCGGAATAATCGGCAGCTTGACCGCGTAGGCAATCAAGAAAGCGCCGTAGAGCAACAGCTGTAACCGCAGCGGATAGACCTTCTCGGCTAGCAGCTGCATGTCAAAGGTGATGGTGTCGCCGTAGAAGGCCATGGCCAGCGCCGCGACCAGAATAAACAGCGACCCACCTGCCGTATAGAGAATGAACTTAGTCGCGGCGTAGAGCCGCTTCTTGCCGCCCCAAATCGACAGCAGCAGGTAAACCGGGATCAGCTCCAGCTCCCAAAACAGGAAGAACAGCAGCATATCCTGCACGGCAAACACGCCGATTTGGCCGGTGTACATGGCCAGCAGCAAGAAGTAAAAGAACTTGGGCTTGAGCGTCACCGGCCAGGCGGCCAGGGCGGCCAGCGTGGTGATAAAGCCCGTCAGCAGCACCAGGGGCATCGAGAGACCATCGACCCCCAGCGACCACTTGAGGTCGAGCTGGGGCACCCAGGTGTAGCTCTCAACCAGCTGTAGACCGGGCTGACTAAAGTCGTAGTTGAGGTAAAAGGCAGCCACAATCAACACAAAGTCGATTAGGCCAACCGACAGGGCGTACCACCGCACCGTCTTACCGTTGTCGTCGGGCAAAAACGGAATCGCTACGCAGGCCACCAGCGGCAGCAGCGTAACGGTAGTCAACCAGGGAAAAGTCGCGAGGTCCATAGGGTCATTTAGGGGTCGGTTTTTGGGGGTGGGGGTTTTGG
>NZ_JADEXE010000496.1 GCF_015207265.1 Nodosilinea sp. LEGE 07298
GACCCTCCTCGGTCTCGTCGTACGACTCAACATCAATACCGGGTAAACCCAAGAGCTCTGTCAGTAGAGGCACCATAGCCATAACGTATAGTAACGGCTACTTCAGCATACTCATTCCAGGAGAGCCAAAATCTATGGCTTGATTATTGCCAGATACTACAGATTCACCACTGGGGCTGAAAGCCAAGCTGCTGCTTGGACCAATTAGCTTACTTCTCTCTTTGAAGCCTGGTTGATAAATCGCCTCTCTCAAGGTAGAAATTGCTTGTATGCGCATGGCTTGGCTGGCCTCTGATCTTGCCCAAAAGTCTTGAACCTTTATCATAGAGTCCAGCATGGCTTGAAAATAAAAGCCTGAAGTCATTTGAGATTCTATGCCCAGTAGCTCAACATAGGTTTTTTCTTGTAAGGCTAGTTGAGTCGCTTCATCGGCCTTCTCTCTCGCTTCATCAGCCTTTTTTCTCTCTTCATCGGCCTTCTCTCGCTCTTGATTGGCTACAAGAGCCTGTTTTTGAGCTTCACGCTTTTGCTCAATTGCCTCTTTTTCTCCTCTCTCAGCCCTGGCAAAGGCTTGCTCGGCAATGCTTCGCTGTCTACTTTCTCTGTCTTTAGCTCTATCAGCGGCATCTTTTTCTTTTTCAGCTTCTTTGGTTTTATCTTGTGCAATTTTTCTTTGTGCTTCAGCCTTTGATTGTTCGTTCTGAGCAATTAGAGTTTGTTCTTCAGCTTTTTTCTCTCTTTCTTCGGCAAGAATAGTCTGTTTGACAGCTAATTTTTGCTGCTCTAGTGCAAATACGGCGAATCCAACAGACAAGAGCGATAGCCCAATGAAGACACTTAAAAAGGTGCGGAGCTGATTGATTTTTTGTCGCCTGGCTTTTTCGGTTTCGGCGACCTCTGCATCTCGGGCTGCGGCACTAGCTTCTAAAAACGCTATTGCTCTGTTGAAGTCGGGTGCATAGCGTTCGGCCCAGACCGAGTTGGGGTTTTGTTCCCTTTGCCAGGTCAACCCAATAGTTAGTTCGGGGTCGCGCCAGTAGCCAGCTTCTCCTTTTTCATGCAGCTCCGCTGTATCTGCCAGTCGTTTATAAATCTGTGCAGACTGGGTCTCTTCATCGATCCATTTTTTTAGCCGCTGCCAATTTCGCATGAGGCTTTCATGGGAAATATCAATCATGGTGCTGGCACCTAACGGCACCTGGGGCGGTGGCATTAAGAACGATCGCCGAGAAGCGCGAAACTGTTCGATGACAGCGATTACATCTGGTTCACTGACATCGGCCACAATGCAAATTTCGCTCAGCGCAGTTGGGCGACGAATTTCACGGTCAGCGGCACCCCGATCGGTGAGGCATCTAAACAGCGTCTTGGCAATCTGACGAGACGGGTCGTCGGGCAGACCAGCGTAAATCTGATTTGCATGGCGAGACAACGCCTTCGCCATACCGCCGATCGCTTCATAGTGCTCAATATCGATCGCCTGCTCCGGCTGCCTTTGGTCTTCCCAATAGTCCCAGGTTCGCATCAGGGCATGCTGCAAAATCGGTAGCTGGTCAGGGTTGTCGCCCGTGTCATTCAGCAGCCGGTTTACCAGACGGGGGGTAATAGTGGCACCGCCCACCGCCACCGGCCCCGCGATCGCGCTTCTCAGCTGCTCCCGCGTCAGCCGGGGAATCAGATACTGGCTATCGTTCAGCGTCTCCGGCAAATCGCGAAACTGGGCGCAGTCGCCCAAAAAGTCTGACCGCATGGTCAGCACGACAAAAATCGGTACCGATCGCTGGTTTACCGCCCCCAGCAGCAGCTTTACAAAAGCAGCGGCCTCGTCTTCGGCCTCCAGGCGGCGGGCCTGGGCCTGGGCTTGGGCTTTAAAGCGAAACAGCTCCTCAAACTGGTCGACGACCACCAGCAGGTTTTCGTGGGGCTCCATCCGGGCCTGCTGGGTCACCTCCACCAGGCCCAGGGCACCACGCCGCAGGGTGCTTTCGGTCAGAGCGGTGCGAATCATAGCATCGCGGCTAGCGGGGTCGATGCCAAACACGTCCGGGGCGTTGAGGGCGGCAGAAAGGTTGCCCATGGGGGCACTGCCCGGTCGCAAGATCGCCACCCGCCATCCAGAGCTGGCGTTTCGCATCAACCCGCTGTAGAGGCTGGGCAGCAGCCCCGCCCGCACCAGCGATGACTTACCACTGCCCGAGGTACCCATCACGGCCAAAAATCGGGTGCGATGCAGCCGGGTGAGCAATTCGTCGGCCTGGCCCTCGCGGCCAAAGAAGAGATGCTCTTCGTCGAGCTCAAAGGGGCGCAGACCAGGGAAGGGGTTGGTTCGCGGGGAAGATTGCACCATGTCAGGCCAACTGCTCTAGAAACACGTTCAGCAAATCGGGGCAAAAGTCGCCGAAACCCTCGATCAGGGGTACTTCGGGGTCAGAAAAGCGTTGCCTGTCGGGGTTAGCGGCGTAGATGGCCTTGGCCCGCAGGGGCTTTGGGCGGGCGTAGAGGGTTTTCTTCAGCGCCCCCAGGCGGCGCTTCAGCCATAGGCCATTGGCCTCGCCGTAGTAGATCAGTACCGCCTCGCACTGCTTGATCAGCGCCTCAGAGCGGGTAAGGCTGCTGTCATCCTAGTCGGGCAGCACCACGCGAAAGTTCTGCTCCAGCCAGTTGTAGAGGGGGTCAATGGCGGAAGTTTCCAGATCGCGCTCGTCGCAGTCGAGGTAGATCTGCACGGTGTCGTCGGGGGCAAGCTCAAGGGCAGGAGTTGGG
>NZ_JADEXE010000497.1 GCF_015207265.1 Nodosilinea sp. LEGE 07298
TCGGAGTGGTGGGCATATTTCAGCCGTCGAGTACTAGATCTATTCTGCTTAGGGAGCATTCTTAGGGAGTACTCATAGGGAACACTTTTAGGATCGGGGATCTAGGTACTGTGGGATAGCCGTCTCAGCTGTCCACAGTTAGCCAGGATGCCTAGTCTGCAAAACATGGATTTAATAAAATCATTATTTCTTAGGGAAGGTCTTGATAAGTATTATCAATGTTGCAGAAGATTTGGATCCAATTGAGGTGCGTTAAACTTAAGGACATGGCTGGTGGGCTCAAGTTTCAGTATTTTGAGAGTGACCCTCAGCTTTTTGGGCGGCGCTCTTCTCTTTGCCGAACTTAAGGTTACGATTAATTGCTTCGGATTTTAATCTCTTGCCTGCTGAACCGCTCCCTTCATCTAATCAGTTAGAGCCTACCTTGGCCGATCGATTCAGGGTAGGCGCTAGCGCGGCAGAGGCAGCGGGGGCGGCAGAGGCAGCGGGGGCGATCGCCACCTCCGAGCTAGCCGCAGCCCCGCCCTGGCAGACGCTGTTTGAGTCTGCCCTCGATGCCATGCTGATTGTCAATGATAAGGGTGTCTGTGTTGAGGTCAATAGAGCGGGCTGTGCGCTGCTAGAGCTGCCTCGGCAGGCTTTAGTCGGGCGACGAATCGCCGACTTTCTGCTGCCCGGCACAGCTTTTGCAGGCCTTTGGCAGACTTTGATAGCTGTCGGGCAGCTGCGGAATGAGCTGCTGCTGCGGCTCGACAGTGGGGTCGCCAAAACGGTGGAGTTTGCCGCTACGGCCCACGTCTACCCCAATCATCACCTGTTTAGTTTGCGAGATATTGCCGAGCGCAGGCGCACAGAAACCGAACGCGACAACCTGTCTCGCCACCTAGAGCAGTGGATTATCAGCAACTCTGAAAAATTACAGCGAACTGAGGCTGCCCTGCGATCGCAGCAGCGGCGCACTGACAGCATTCTCAATTCTCTAGAGTGCGTCGTGTGGTCGGTACACCCCGAAACGTTGGAAACTATCTACGCCAATGCCACTGTCGAAACCCTCTACGGCTATTCTGCTGAGGCTTTTTTGACCGACGCCAACCTGTGGTTTAGCTGTATTCACCCCGAGGATAGACCCTTGCTGATGGCCGATATTGAGGCCCTCATGGAGGACGCCAAAATCGATCGCGAATATCGCATCTTTCGGGCCGATGGCGTTCAGCGCTGGGTGCGGGGGCAGGCCCGCCTAGTTCGTGACGATGCTGGTAAACCCATCCGAATCGACGGTACGACGACCGATATTAGCGATCGCAAACAGGTCGAACAGGCCTTAAAAGACCACCAGATCACCCAGCAAATTATTCTAGACGCCATTCCCGACCTGATGATGCGAGTCGATCGGGCTGGCCGTATTCTCAACCTCATTTCTGGCGGCGATATTACGCTCTATGGGCCGATTGCCCCCGACCAGCGTCAGACGATTTACCACTCATTTCCTCGCCACCTGGCTAACCAGCGCATGCGCTTCGTACAGCTTGCCCTCGATACCGGTACCCATCAGCGCTACGAGCACGCCATAGAAATCAACAACGAGCTGCGCTACGAAGAATCGCGGGTGGTGCCGATTAATGCTGACGAAGTATTGGTCATTGTGCGCGACATTACCGAGCGCAGGCAGGCCGAAGCCGCCCAGGCTGACCTGAACCAAAAGCTCAAATTGGTCAACGCCGAGCTAAACCGGTTGGCTACTGTAGACGGCCTGACTGAGATCGCCAACCGCCGCAGTTTTGACCAGGCGCTCGATTTAGAATGGCAGCGGGCTCGCCGCCAGCAGACGTTTCTGTCGCTAATTCTCTGCGACATCGATTACTTCAAACCCTACAACGACAACTACGGCCACCTCGCTGGTGACGACTGCCTGCGCCAGGTGGCTCAGGTTTTGAACACCGTAGTGCAGCGACCTGGTGACCTGGCCGCCCGCTACGGCGGTGAAGAATTTGTACTGCTGCTGCCCAATACAACCACCGATGGGGCTGTTGAGATCATCGAAAAAATCCAGGCGGCGATCGCCCAGTGTCAGCGACCCCACGCCTATTCCCAAGTAGCTGAGGTGATCACCCTCAGCTTTGGTGTCGTGTGCCACCGCCCCTCACTCAAAGAGCACTCTCCCCGCGAATTGGTTCACCAAACTGATTTAGCCCTCTACCAGGCCAAGGCTCAGGGCCGCAACGGCTATGTGGTAGGCGATCGCCTGAGCTAGCCCCAACCGCAGAGGCGATCGCCCTATTCCATCACCCTCCAAACGGCCTCTAGCTAGGTTGATGTTCACCGCGCTCTGGCTCACACTAGAGGTTGGCTTACCCCAACCTGTTATGACTCCTTTTGACCTGACCTCGGCCACCACCCCTGCTGCCCTGAGCGTGGGCGGCCTGGTTGACTACATTAAAGCCGTGCTTGAGGATGACCCCACCCTGCGCCAGGTTTGGGTCGTGGGGGATGTCTCTAGCGCCAACAACCACGCCAAGGGGCTGTTTTTTACCCTCACTGACCCCGATACCGGGGCTGCTATCAATGCCGTAGCCTGGCGCAGCCAGCAGGCTCGCCTGACCACCATACCTACATTGGGCGAACAGGTGATTGCCCTCGGCACAGTCAAGGTCTACCCCCAGCGCAGCAGCTATCAGCTCACGGTGTGGCAGGTACTGCCCAGCGGCGATGGGCTCAAAGCTCTGCGCTACCGCCAGCTGCGCCAGCGGCTGGCCGCCGAG
>NZ_JADEXE010000498.1 GCF_015207265.1 Nodosilinea sp. LEGE 07298
GCGCAGCGGTGTTAAGCTCTGCTTCTAGCTTTTTGAGTCTGGCCTGTAAATCTGCGTCGTCCAAAAGAGTTGCCTGCCAAAATCTGGAACTATAGCCAGAGTAGCGTTTTCGCCCTGCCGCTGCCCAGTACTAGCGCCTTGGCCCAGCGCAGAAACCGGCCCCGATTCGCAGCAGGCTGGGCACATCGCCCCAGTCGCCAGCCCTCAAGCTAGATAAATTATTGATCTGTCGGGACGGGCCATGCTGGGATCGAACCAGCGACCGACCGCTTAGAAGGCGGTTGCTCTATCCGCTGAGCTAATGGCCCCAATCTAATCACTCTACATTTTAGGGGGTGCCGGTTGCTCTCAGGGCAGACTAGGACGAATAGAATATTGAAAAATAACGGCGGAATGATGTCGGAGCCGCTCAGGCCGCTAAAATAAGTCTCTCTAATAACAGGCTGCAGAGTTTGCGAGGGTTTACGAGGCTTTATCCCATCCCAATGACGCAGTACTAAGGGTGCGGTTTACCGTTGCAGCCGCCGCCTACTGCAGGTACTCACCTCGGCTAGGAGTCAGCAGGCCATAACATGTTTATCCTCAAGCGGCAGGATGTTGACATCAAAACGATGCACCATCCCCAAAAAGATCAACAGATTCCGATTTTGTCGTACCAGGGGCAAACCTTTCGGCTGCTGAGCGTGTTTACGGCTGCCCAGGAAGACGATGCCAGGGCGCTGTGGCGCGATCTGACCGACAACCGGGGTAAGGCCTGCGTGCTGCTTGAAGAACCAGAGCGCTTTAGCATTTGGGGCAAAATTCGTCTTGACCAGTTTGATGATGCTGGCCCCGATACAGGCACCCCACCAGCGGAGGCGACCTACATCAAGGCTTGCCTGCTCATGCTGCAAGTGCTGTATATGGATGTAGAAGATTTGCTGGGGGCCAAGCAGGCTCGGCAGTTTGAGGGAGATATTAGCAAGGTGTTTGCCGCCTGGAAGTTTCCCCAGGCGGCGACTCCAGATGCGGTGAAAACCCTCTTGACCGTAGACCCGCTGGCGATGCCCCAGCTGCCACCCTGGCAAGACCACCATCTGCACCGGCTGCTAGAAGAAACCCATCGAATTGGCAAAGACTACTTTGGTAATGCCAACTTTAGCGATCGCGCCCTAGAGGCGGTCGAAGACCTCACCGCTAATGAACAAGCTCTATTTCGGCGGTGGTTGCAGCAGTCTCCGACGGGCAAACTATGGGCGTAGTGGGCTTATTAGCCGCGCTAGAGTTTAAGAATTATTGCTCTAGGCGACTAATTAGAGCTATTCTGACGAGCTAGTCGCCCATAGATGTAGGGAGTCGGTACAATTCAGGCGTTGCGCTGGGCGCGTTGGGCTCTGCCGAGACCACGCGGCTGTGGCGATAGTCAAAGACCAGCCATCAAGGGGCGATCGCGATTTTTTGTCGGCACTCATGCCGTTGAGTTCCTTTAGGAGTAAATCCTTGAGCAAGTCATCCACCTCTTCGTCTACCAATTCCTTGTCTACGCCGCTGTTGGTGGGGGCGTGCATTGCCTGGGGCGTCGTTACGCTTTTATTCTTTCTGCTATTTACTGCGCCAGGAGAAGACGGTGCCCAGCCCGCCTGGTTTTTGCTGGGTATCAACCTGCTGGAAACAGGGGCATTTTTTCTGGCTGCGGTGCTGTGCTTTCGCAACTGGCGCAGTACCCAAATCGTCAGCGGGCGCAACGTCTGGTTCTGGATTGGCCTGGGGATGTTGTTCTACGTGCTGGGCAACGTGATGTTCTTTCTCTGGGGCAATATCTGGGGGCTCGACCCAGCGGTGTCTCTGGGCGACTTTTTCTATATTTTTAGCTACATCTTTTTGGCCGCAGGCATGTTTAAAGCGGTGCTGCCCCGACGGCTAAACCTGGAACTACCCCAGTGGCTGATGGTGGTTGGCATTGGCCTGGGCGGCATTTTGCTGGCGATTTTTGTCAATTTGGCGGCAGCGGAAGCGGCGGTAGTACCCGGTGCCCCAGCCCCAGCCCTTTACCTGGCCCAAACAGAAATGCCGCCGGTCGTTGTCCCTGACGTCGTTGCGCCCGCTGCGGTAGAAGCGGTGCCATCGGCCCCTAGCTGGGTACTGAGCCTGGACCAGATGCTTGAGCCACTGGCCGATGGGGTCGGTCTGATGTACTTAATTGGCGATATTGTGCTGCTGATTATTGCGGGCACGCTGCTGGTGGCTTTTTGGGGCGGGCGCTATTCGCAGTCGTGGAAGCTAATTGCGATCGCAGCGTTTTGTCTCTACATTGCCGACATGTTTTTTGCCTATGCCGTTAACACTGACAACTACGTAGAAGGCAGCCTGTGGGAAGTCTTTTGGACATTTTCGGCGGTGTTTTTTGGCCTTGGAGCGGTGGTTGAACACGCGGTTTCTATGAATTCTCGGCGCAGCCCCCGACGGCGACGCAGTTAACGCCCCGACGGGTTCTACAGAGATATTAGCCTTAAGATGTTAGATGGCATTGTTACGGAACCCACGGCATGGCACCCAAGAAGCTGACTGAGGCTGACAAGACATCTATCTTGAGCCTGTACCGCCAGCCCCAGGAAACAACCTCAACACTGGCGGAGCGCTACGGGGTTAGCAATAGCACCATCAGCCGACTGCTAAAAGCCAGCCTGCCCGAAAATGAGTACAGCAGACTGATTCAGCAAAAGCGTAGTACTACCGACAAAGCTGCGGTGGTGCCCCCCGCCC
>NZ_JADEXE010000074.1 GCF_015207265.1 Nodosilinea sp. LEGE 07298
GCCCCTTTGAACAACTCAACGGTTTCCGCTATCACGACAACTGGGTGCGCAACCTGCTGATTGCCTCTTCGTTAAATGGCAGAAGGCCGTTGCCCAGGAAAGCCGACACAAAATAAGTTGGAACTAGGACCACTCGTTAAAATATCTTGTGGTATTGCTCTAATTGAGCGGACAAAAGCAGTCCCTTGATCAGCAGGGATAAGACGAATGATATCGCTAAGCTCTTCAGCGGGAGTATGAAGTAAATGATGAAAAGCTTCCACAACTTCAGCAGTCAAACCACCTGCTTTTGTAGCCAATTCGTTTAAAGCTTCAGCCTGCCGTAAAGATGTATTAGCTAGTGCACCTAGCTCTGGATTGGCCTGGGCAAGACGAACTAACATCGTTGTTTCATCAATCTCAACGCTTTCTAATGCCCTTGTCAAACGAACTGTTTGCTCTTCAGGCAAGTGAGACAGCAGTTCCAATACTCTCTCTTCACTTTCTAATACTCTGCTTGAGCGGCTAAGCAATGCGGCGAAGCGACTAAATCTTGCTGCGGCTTGTTCTCCTCTAGCGAGGCGACCTGTTAAACTAAGTCCCCGTATGAGTCTGGTGAGAATTGCAGCGCGCTCAGCGATATTAGCTGCTCGCACAGCACCTTGGACTTCGCCAACCCCAATAAACAACGAGGCAACTTCGAAAACAATTGCCCACCGTATTCGCCAATAAAATCTTTGAGATTCTCCTGTAATCAGTGCACCTTTTAATCCAAAGATTACTTGACGGCCCATATGAGCAAGTAATTCGTTAGCACGTTCTTGAGCAGGAGGAAATCTAAAATATGCTAGCAGGAAGATAAATCCCATTTTTTCAATTTGCCAAGCTATATCAATGATTCTTTCTGGATGCGCAATTAAGCTGGCAATTTCGCTAATGGAGCGAGCAAGGCTTGTAGCCATTCTTAAAGCTGCGTATATACCTTGCTCAAATTCCTCTAATAAATTAGTATCGACTTCTGGGCCATCAGGGCCGATAGAAATTCCATAGCCTGAAAGAATACGAGTTTCAAATAGAATTTGAATAAACTCGTCAAGACTTAAGTGATCGCCGTCTCCGAATCTCTCTCCAAGTAGTACAAGAAGTGACCAAAGTTCATCGTCGAGATCATCAAACAACCTGTCCCAAACTCCCTCTGTTTGTTTGAGTTGGGCAAATATAGCATCTAGCTCTGATCGACTAGAAATACTTTTAATAATCTCTATGATTGCCTTTTCTTCGGCATGGAGAGTCGATGCATTAAGCAAAACAGTCAAATATTGAGCGCGAGTTTCTCTATCAATAATTCTGAACGCTTCAACATTAAGACCAGAGAGAAATTCGGCAGCGCGTTCAAGATTGTTTTCTCCACCCAAATTAATTAAGCGATCAACTCCTCCAAAAATATTTGTGCGGAGTAATTCTACAGGTACACTATCATGTCCTTCCTCAGCCCGTAACTGCTCTCTAAAATTGTATAAATCTCTTTGTGTAGGGGCAGCAACGTAGCCATCTGTTAGCAGGACTGCGACAACAGTAAAGCCACCTTGAAGGTGTTTTCTAACTTCTCCTCCAAAGCGCCCTCTCTGTATATCTAAATCAGCACCTAGCAAGTTCCTGTCAAGGCCAGTTACATAGTACTCAGAGCCTGCTAAATCTTGAATGGGTGGAGCAACAATTACTGAACTTACTGTGCCAAATAGTGATCTAGCCCATATTACAGATCGAGCAATTGTGCCGCTAAGAACATATTGAGATGAGTGAACACTTATATAGTCATTGGCAGTCTGCTGTATGACAACTGCACCTTGAAATGGTGGTGGAGAATTGATTATCCTATCTCGGATACTTTCGTCCTGAGAATTTTCTACAGGCTGAGCAGAGGTTGCTTCAATCCCAACTGTAGATGGTGCAGTATCTGCTCCACGTCTAAAACTTATTGTAGATCTAATTGGCTGTCTGAGATCAGGCTCAGAGATTTGCTGTAGGGTAAAACGATCTTGTATATCTTGATTTAGAGACTGTCCAATAACTTCAAGCTGGCGAGAGAGTTCCAAGTCATGGTTATGTAATGCTTCTTGTGCAAGTCGGGGATAAAGATTCAAAATCAGGTTTAAACGAGCACGGATATTAGATAGGGTAAATTCTCGTGCATATTCGTCTAGTCTTTGTCTATTTTGCAGTACTTGCTGAAGCTGCATTTGATTCATTAGATAAGCAAGGCAAAGTAGACGTTGAGCAATATCATGATGGCTAGATCTTGCTTCTACTTCAGCCCGTGTTATGAGCTGTTCGGAACCTAACCCACCGCCAAAAGGCGATCCTCCTGTTACTGGTAGATCTGAACCGGCGATGGCAGTAAAGCGTATCCACCAGCTACTCTCGAAGCTGCTCAATGCCTGCTCAGCAAGTCTTTGTTCTCCTTGACTAAGTAGCCAAAGTGCTAAATCAAGGGCATGATTAAAAGCATCATCAGGCGACATTCGAGCTAGAAGAAAACTCACCAGTTCTAGTGGCTCAGAATTACGATCCTCTAATATTGGTAAATCGGCTATAAGATATCGGGTTTCTAGGCGGCGACGGCGGCGATCGAACTCATCCCAAAGTTGAGTAAAGGTAAGCGTATCAATTTCATGTGCAAGAGAATCATTGAATCCTATGCGCTGAGTTATTGATATAGCAACCTCCTCAAAATTCTGATAGCTAGGCAAAACATAAATATCTGAAACGCTTGATAAGCGCTCTCGATCCACTTGCTCAGCAATTTCTGTAGGTAGTGGTGGTTGAGATTGTTCTCCTATACGCGCTATCTCCAAAATTCTGGCTGAATCAACTAGCCGCATTAAGTTATTAGTGATTTGCTCTTCAATTTCGTTTCGCCTAGTTCCTGTCACTAGTCCAAGCCCGTTTCCATACCAACTTATTTCTGGCGGATGAACCCTCACCCCTACGTATCCACCCCTCGGCTCTAATACCGCTTGCCGCGAGTTCGCCAACGCACGCCCAACCGCCGCCGCCAATGCCTCCTCAAGGTCATCCTGCCGTTCCGTTAGCGCCCCCGGATCAACCCGAAGCCGAATAGGTATAGTCACCCGCACTGGCATGGTCTACACACTCTCCAAACTTTGAGCCAAATAACCCAACGTCGCCTGCACAATCTCATCCAAAGGCATAGCTTCAGGGGCAGCCCGCACCTCAATTTCTACTGGGAAATAGTAATGAATCACCGACTGAGCATCTTCAGCCACCACAGTTGCTTGGGCCTCACTCCCCGCAGCCGGTAATACCAGCTCCCCTTCATGCACAAGGGCAATACCCGTCCGCTCAACCCGCGCTGCCCGTCCCCCCGCCCCTTGAACCTGAGATTGGTCCTCATCCATATCCTTACCTCAATAAATACTGAACTTTTAGGCTAGGGAACCTCAACCTTTGCGCCCACCTTTGGCTCTGATGAAGCCGCCAAGCTAAAACCAGAAAACGTTGCAGCCGGTGCTCCCGATATCGTGGCAGGTGACGGAGAAGCACTCGTAATAATGCAATTCTTCATAACAATCGTCTTAAACGACCAATCATTCCCATCGTCAGTTTCTTGAAGCACAATATCGAAGGATTTTCCTTCCAAAGATAAAGAAGTGAGTTGAGCCGCTACATTGCCGATCGCCTTTACTGTCATTGAAAACGACATTGCCGGGGGCTGATAAATTACCCCAATATGAGTCTGCTCAATAGAGTGCAGTGCTTCTGCATTAAGCGAAAACGTTGGTGTATAAGAATCGATAGGTGAAATAGTGACAGTGTTGCCACTCTCGATATAAGAAACAGCAAGGCGAGTCTTCCATTCCGGCATAGTGTTTTACTCCAGATTAAAGTTTTGAGGCAGATCAAAATTTGGGCGCAAGTGTAACTTTGAGTTGATGTACCGCAGGCCCGTAGGTCACAGTTACAAAAAGATCTACAATTCGATTGGCGCGCGCCGTTTGAACGATGGCCTGATCGGTTACAGTCCAGCTACTCTCTGGCAAACTGAGAATATTCAGTACAGGGATGTCAATGTTGTAGTTCACGATTACCCCACTTCGCTGCAAAGGGCCGAGAATTCCCTCTACTCTCGTTTTCAGCATTGTCATACCAGACTTAGTAATGCGAGCATCTCCTATTGCACCAATCAGCCCTGCCTTGAGCCGAAAGTCGATATCATCCAGCACTCGTACAATGTCGATGTAGAGAAGACTGGCATCTGTAGTGAAACAGCGCCCCTCGGCAAAATGTAAGCTCTCACCCACAATTAACGCCGGATCAATAATAGGGATGATTCCTGCCTCTGAAAGCCCTTTAATCTCCGATGGGCTGTACTGGCTTTCTACCGGCATAGAAAAGCCTCGAACTTTCTTCAACACCATCGAGACTTGTGGGTCAAAGCCTGCGATCGCAGCCATTGCTGCGGTCGCGGCATCCTCTGTCGCACCCCGTGCCGCAATCACAACCATCCGACTAGAATCACTCTTTAATGAGTTAATAGCAGTCGAGATGGAATCTACATAGGTGCCCGACTTAGCAGTTGTGGGATCAACCATGGCGACACCAATCCGTTTTTGCCCTTGGGCTGACATGGTTTCCACATGCTCCTTCAGCGCTACTAAATTCGTAGCTGCTACTCCTGTCGCTGTCACTGTCGCTGTCCCCACCGAAACCTCATTAGCAAGAGAAACAAACGTGACATCATCGGCTGCTTCTAAAGAGGCTAAAGCACCAGCATAATTGTCAGCATCAACCTTCACGCCATAGATTTTGGAAGGTTTAGGGTCTTGCAGAATCGCGATTTTCAGGGAACTATAAAGCGGCGTCTCTGTCACCGTACCGTCGCGATTCTTAGCGGCGAATAGCCCAGCGGCCTGATCGAGCGTGTCAATCGCAAAAGGTTTATTAGCAGCGGCGTCACCTGCTGTAGATTTGCCAACAATCGCAATCACACCGGGCGATCGCTGGGCCACTGGCGTTAGAGCCGAGGTGTCGATCTTGACCTCAATAAATGGAAATGCGGCTGGAATCGGGGGCATAGAAAGTCCTTATTGAGTAAAGTGGTGTAGTTTTGGCAAACCTCGAAATCGAGGTCAAAATCTGAATTTTTAGGTCGGGGTGGCAACTAATCCAATGCCCTCACGGGCAAGCCACTCTCCCGCTATCGCTCTGCGAGCATTCCGCAATGCTTCTGGTGGCATACCAGTTCCACCACCAGGCCAATCATCATCATCAAATACAGTTGCTGGCACCACCCACACCACCAATAAAGGATGACGAAGAGGTAATGATGGGTCGGGAGATTGCTCCAATCCCTGTTTTTCCAACTGCTCACGCAGCATTTTGCTCTCCATAAGCAGGTTGGCAACAGAGAAGTCAGCATTCCGAATTAACAGTGCAGCCGTAATAGGAAGCGCCTTAGGAGACGGTGGAGAAGGATCTGGAGGGGAGAAGGTAACTTGTACTGCACCACTTTGAACCGTCCCCTGCGATCGGGTGATTAGATCACTGACTGAAGCAGCACCCACACTAAATAACCATTTGTCCAATAGCTCATCGCTAAAGCTCAAGGGTTGATCGAGGGCCGAACGAATACGCGCCAAGAAACGTGTCCGTCTTTCCTGTTCCAGAGTTTGTGGGTTAGCGGGCAAACTCCCCAAAGCCGCCACAATCTCGGCATCTATGGTGCCTGAATCAGTCCATTTTGCTTCTACCTGCGTTATGCGTGAGGTCGTTGGCACTGTGCGAACCACAATATCCCCACGCCACAGAGCATCTACTCGCAGCGGTGAACGTGATCCCAGGCCAAAGGTATGAAATCGAGCTTCTACCCTGTCTACGCCGCCAACAGGATTCCAAACTCCCTCCACCATGCCTAAATTAGAGATAACTAGGCCCAGTCGAACCTCTGTAAAGAGCGGTTGATAAGGCCCCTCAACCATCAACAACTCTGTTTTATAGGCAGCAGAGACTAACTGCTCCAGCGACAATTCATCAAACAAGTCCAAACGTGCTGTCTGATCGGCCAGACGAAGCAATGTGGCATCTTCGTAATTCATTACTTGCAACCACCGAAAAGGAAGATGCCTAGTGCCTGACTACTTCGGTTGAAGGCCAAGTCCCCATCTATTTCGAAACATATGAGCGGCGGGACCAAATTTCCCCTTTCTCTAAATAGCGATGCTAGTAGATAAGGGAAACAGACACGTCTAACGTTTCCGGCAGACTGTTGAAGGACGTTAATACAGAAAGGATTGGACATGCAACCTCGATGAGAAGATGGGGGCTATCTTCAATCCGGTTAAAAATTTTTAAGTAAAAATACTCAAAGCCTCCATCATTAAATCAACGCTCTAAAGCTCTTAATGGACGGTTATCCTGAGTTTCGCTAGGCTTTATCTTGCCTGTTACGGCAATGTAAGTCACTGACGAATGCACTCCGGCTAATTAATTACTTAAGAAAATCTTGTTGCTAGGGTGACAGTTTTTTTTGTGGGATACAATACGGCGATTGACGTAGTTAATTGCTAAGCATCCTCCATTTTCTTTACAAAGTATGGAAACCCTGACAAGCGTTGATTGGCAGCATTTGCATGGGTTCTTGCGATCTCTTTACACTCCTTACAGCCTAGAGGCTTTTCCAGAAACGATTATGGCCGCTCTGCCAGAGATAATTGGCACAGACACCAGTGGATTTGTCACTTTTAATACTCAGGACAGCAGGTTGCCACGTACCAGCAATCACAACGTGACGTTGCCTCGTATCATCACATATCCAGATCCTGAGATTGGCATAGCTGCAACAGCATTTACCGCGCAACCTGAGAATTTTTTTTCCCATCCTGTCGCAACCAACTATCTTCGAACTTTAGATGGGCAGGCAATGGCTATCTCAGATTTTCTTAGTGAGGCTGAGTTTCACCGCCAAGAACCTTTGTATAAAGGCTTTCTTGAACACTATGGAATAGAAGATCAGATGGGGATATATATTACTCTGCCCATGGCTTGTAGCGGCTCTCCTGTGATGGATCTATTTCATCGTGGACAAGAGCATTTAAGCTTGATCATCAGTCGGGATCGCCGTAGTTTTTCAGAGCGCGATCGCTTAATTTTAAATTTAATTCGACCTCATCTAAAACAGGCCTACGACAATATCATTGCTTTCAATCATTTACATCAAAAAATCATTGAGAAACAAACAGCCATCGAGCAAACAGCACTGATTGCGTTATCGACTGATGGCACACTCAAATGGATGACGCCACGAGCAGATGAGATACTACACTGCTATTTTCCACCGTCTCAGGCTAAAATGGCTTTACCTGATCTCCTTCAGCGGTGGGTTGATACCCATGTTTTGTCGTTTACTGATTCAACAGAAGCCTGCTCAACTGGCCGAGCGATTGCCATAGAACTAGATGGGAAACGCTTAAAGATACGCTTCAGCTATGACGCGAAAACTGAGCAATACTATCTTTTGCTAGAGGAGGATCAGGCAAACAAGTTCTCAATTGAGTCACTGCAATTGCTAGGGCTAACGAAAAGAGAAGGAGAAACACTATTTTGGATCATTAAAAGCAAAAGCATACAAGAGGTCGCACAAAGACTGGGATTGAGCGATCGCACTGTCAAGAAACACCTGGAAAATATTTATACAAAATTCGGCGTTCACAACCTGACTTCGGCCATCACCTATGCTCTAAACGGCTTGGGCATACTCGGCTAGTTTGTTTGCTAGAATGCAAAACCGCCTCAATTCTATACAAAACAAGGTAATCCTCAATATTTCTTAACCCATATGGCGTTTCTCGTTTGGGTAGGCTAAGTCTAGGGCAAGGCTGGTTAGGCTTGTAGCCTACATGCTGCACCTTCAGGGCAATCAAAAGTAAATGGATCAGCTGGTTCGCGAATTTCTCAATCAATTAGAACGCCGTGAAGTCGAACTTTTAACGTGGGGTGTCGTTGATGGCGGCTTCAGCGAGGACGAAATCATAGACTTCGCTGAATCGTGTATCGATCAGTCAGGTCTAGATGCAGATCCGTGGGATCTCATTGATGTCATGCAGGAGCGCAAACTCCTCTTCGACTTTAACCTCAAAGGTCGCCGCCGCTATCGCACCCGCATGGCCGAAGCCGTCCGCCTCTTTGCCCGCCTGCGCCAACTCTTCCCTAAACGCGACTGGCAAACCGCCCCCACCCTGGTCGCCGACTACCGCTTCTCCCTCCGTCAGCGAGTCTACCCCTCCCGTATCCTAGAGTCCCAAGCTGTTCTCCAGCACCTTGATGCTGACAAATTACTCTCTCCAACCCAGCAATCTGCCCTAGAGGCCATGCTGGTTTCCCCCGATCGCACCCTCAAACTAGCCAACTTCCAACTCCGCGCCACCACCCGCATGCTGCGTGACCTCAAAAGCACCAAAAGTCGCGGCATGATCGTCTGTGCAGGTACCGGCACCGGCAAAACCCTCGCTTTTTACCTGCCAGCTCTGACCCACATCGCCGGACTAATCAAAACATCTCCTGCCAAAGACGCCTATTGGACAAAGGCCCTGGCTATTTATCCCCGCCAAGAACTGCTCAAGGACCAATTCTCCGAAACCTACCTCGAAGCCCGTCGCCTCGATACGGTGTTACACCAAGCCGGTCAACGAAAGCTCACCATTGGGGCCTTTTTCGGCTTAACTCCTAGAAAAGCCGACCCAGAAGACTACATTTTGAAGGGCAATTGGAAGGCTGAAAGAGGTGGCTTTACCTGTCCCTACCTACGCTGTCCTCGGTGTGAAGGTGTCCTTAGCTGGCGGCGAGAAGACATTGGGCAAGGACGAGAGCGCTTGGTTTGCCTCGATCTCAGCTGTGGAGCAGAGGTCAAAGAAGACGAGGTGATGCTGACCCGCGATCGCATGGCCAAGACTCCGCCCGACATCCTCTTTGCCACCACCGAAATGCTCAACCGTTCAATGGGCGATTCGGTATATGGCCATATCTTTGGAGTTGGAGCTACCAAGCCTCCCCAGATTGTCCTACTCGATGAAGTCCACACCTACACCAGCATCCACGGTGCCCAGGTCGCCTACCTACTGCGCCGCTGGCAACGGGTAATTGGCAAAAAAGTGCAGTTCACTGGACTCTCCGCCACCCTCCAGAGCGCCACCGAGTTCTTTACTCAACTAGTCGGCCTTGCCCCCGGCAGCGTGGAAGAAATTACCCCCGGCGACGATGTTCAGCCCGAAGGCATGGAATACCTGCTGGCGTTACGGGGCGACCCCGTCTCCGGCACCAGCCTACTTTCCACCAGTATCCAAACCGCTATGTTGCTGCGCCGGATTCTCGATCCGGCGGATAGTTCCCCCAGCCAAGGAGCCTACGGTTCGCGGGTCTTTGCCTTCACCGACGATTTAGATGTCACCAACCGCCTCTTCCATAACCTGCTGGATGCCGAGGCCCGCACCAG
The DNA here is from genome assembly GCF_015207265.1 of Nodosilinea sp. LEGE 07298. Lineage (GTDB taxonomy): Bacteria > Cyanobacteriota > Cyanobacteriia > Phormidesmidales > Phormidesmidaceae > Nodosilinea. The sequence goes on from NZ_JADEXE010000074.1 coordinate 9,488, forward strand.
TTGGGGTCGCCCCATAGCCCGCAGACAACCCCTGGCGGCTCTCCGCACCCACAGTACTCCCGACGCCAGCGATCGCCTTCCAGCCGGGCAATCCTGGTATCTGTGTGAAGAGATTGGCCACACTCTAGAAAATCCTCTGCAAATCACCCGCACCAGTTCCCAAGACACCGGAGTGGATGCCGACTCAGACATAATTGTCGCCACTGCGTCCCTAGAGGTTGGCTTCAACGATCCCGACGTAGGAGCCGTCATCCAACATAAAGCACCCCGCAACATGGCCTCGTTTCTTCAGCGCAAGGGGCGAGCTGGTCGCAGCCGCACCATGCGACCCTGGACTGTGGTTGTGTTGTCGGACTATGGACGCGATCGCATCGCCTACCAAAGCTACGACCTACTGTTCAACCCCATTCTTGAAGAACGTCTGCTGCCTCTGTCTAACCGCTATGTCATCCGCATCCAGGCTGCTTTTGCCTTTATGGATTGGGTCGCCCAGCAACTGCCCGCCACTCCTCGCGGTAGTCTTTGGACAGCCTTTGCTCAACCAGCCCAAGGAATCTGGCACCAGCGTCAGAACCAAGCAGTTGCCATCATCCGTCAGATCCTTGACAGTGAAGAAGCCTATATTGCCTTAGAAAACTACCTTCAAGAAGCGCTGGGTCTGTCTAATGAAGACCTTCAACCCATCCTATGGGATCCGCCCAGAGCATTAATGACCGGGGTATTGCCCACGTTGCTACGACGCCTCGAAACTGGATGGAAGCGTTTGCAATTGCCAGGTGAACCTGAACTGGACTATCACACCCGAGACCCCCTGCCAGACTTTGTGCCTGCTAACCTCTTCAGCGACCTGCTGCTGCCCGAAGTTCGTATTGTTACACCGCCTCCAACCCAAAGCTCTACTGAGCCAGAGGAATACTACCTACCGATTCTGCAAGCGATCAAAACCTTTGCCCCAGGGCGCGTATCACGGCGCTTTGGCATTCAGCGAGGGCAGATCAGCCACTGGATTGCTCCAGCAGCCCTGGTGAGTGGGGTACAAAACCTTGCGATCGAGCAGATTTGTGCCGAATATGAAGAAGCAGGCACGTTCCAGGTCTGGCAAAACGACCAAATTACTGACATTCGCTGCATTCGACCCTGGACTTTACAGGTAGAGCAAATTCCACCCCAGGTCAGCGACAAATCGAACGCCCAACTGGAATGGCATACCCAAATCGTGCCGCCAGACAGGGGTACCCCCATAGACTTGCCCCAGGGTTCATTTTGGCTAAGCATTCTACAAGCGGTATATAGCTTTACCCACAACCAGCAGAACCCTTTAGAGGTGCGTCGCTTTGCCATGGGGTCTGAGGCCAACCTACGGATTCAGGAAAATCGCCAGACCCAAGAAGTGGAAACCTCTATTCGCTTTGTGGAAGCTGCCAATGGCCAACCTGCCGGGGTCGGGTTTGCCCAAACCGTAGACGGCATCGTGTTTCACTATCGCATTCCCGCAGATTTTGCCCTTAGCCCCTACGACGCCAACAGGCCTAAAGTTCACGCATTTCGCACGTCATACTTTCGCCATCGCATTCGACACGATACCCGTCTCGATGGCATCGCCAATATTTTTCAGCGCGAGTGGCTCTACCAGATTTATCTCTCTATGCTGGTGGCTTACGCTCTACAGAATGAAATCTCGCTACCCGATGCCTACCAGGCTCTCCAAGAAAAAGATCTGGGCCAGGAAATGGCCACTGTACTGGATCGAATCTTCCAAACGCTCAACGTAGAAGAACCCACCGACGACACTACCTCCGACGAAACCACCACCGATGGGTTCACCGATTTAAGTGATCAGATCACCCCTAACTTACCTCCTGGCAGGCAACCCACCCATGAACGGCTTCGGGAACTAGCCTCAAGCGCCGAAGTCCAAACAGTTCTGAACGACCTCGCCCAGATCCTCTGGCAACAGCCTGACAACGGTTGGCACGACTGGGCTAGACAACGCTTCAAAGCAACCTTGGGTGGAGCCATCCTAGAAGCCTGCCGTCAGCTTTGCCCCCAGTTCGACTCCGAAGATTTGCTGCTCGACCTAGACTCAGGCCCGCGCCCCCCAGAATCTCCTTCTTTGTCAGAAGACCTAGAAGAAATTTGGCTCACAGAGGCTAGCCCAGGAGGCAGTGGCGTCATTGAAGAAATTCTTCAGCGCTATGCCGAAGACCCTACTGGCTTTTTGCGATTGGTCGAGAGTGCTCTGGAACCCTCAGACTTTGAGGTCGTAGATTCAGAACTTACCACCCTTTTAGAGCTATCTGAAACCACCGAATCGGTACAGTCTGTCTTTGCCCAGGTACGCTCCGCCGATTCTCACCATACTCTCACCCAAGCCAGCGACCACCTTCGCCGCGTTTTACTGGAGGAAGGTATTCTCATCACCCCAGCAGTTATGACGGCGATTCACGCCCGCATTTTGTCGCCCGGCAGTGGAACAGCCACCGATCATCAACTGAGAGAACTGCTGCGACGGTGGCAAGCAGAAGAAGAGCGGTTAGGCATTGAAGTCGATGCGCGGGTGTTTGCCTATGTGGCCAGTACCCAACCCGAGTTGACCGAGGCCTTACCCCCCGATGCTCGCCGGGATCCCTATGTTTGCTTTCAGGTTTTATATGGTCGTCTGTGGTTGCGGGGTAGTGTCATCCGAAACCGAGCTATCTCCTTTTACAACCCGTTTAGCATCGTGCCCGAGGCCGATCGCGAAATTCTGCTGGATGTTTTACAGCCCGCTGAAACCCTAGTCAAGCTAGAAGAACCCGACTGGCTGGAGCAGGTGAATGCAGCTCTTAGAACGGTGGGTAGCGCCTCCCTCAGTGCTCACTCCACCAACCGCAAAGCGCTAAAAAGTGCCCTCCTGAAAATAATGATAGAGCCCGTAGATGTTGATTTTCTAAATTTGTATCCCGCTGTAGAAGGGATGCGCAGAACCTCCCAGGGGTATGTTGCCCGCCTTCGCATTCGGGAGGCATTGCAGTGAGCCGAACCATTCACTCTCGCTTTAGCTCGCGGCAACTGCCCGACTTGCTTCAGGCACTCCTGGTGGCAGAACTTATTTCCCCCAGTGCCTGCCTGTGGCTAGTATCCCCCTGGGTGTCTGATATCCCCATTATTGACAACACAGCCAATACATTCCTAGCCCTAGAGCCATCGTGGCCCCGATCCAAAATTCGCCTTGTGCAAGTCTTAGCTACCCTAACCCAACTAGGCACGACGGTTTGTGTAGCCACTCGCCCCGACCTCCACAACCGCAGCTTTGTAGAGACCCTGGGCACCCTAGCTAACGACAACTACCTACGTCTCCATCAGGCTGAGGAACTTCACACGAAAGGAATGCTGTCAGATGCCTTCTTTTTGGCTGGCTCGATGAACTTCACCTTCAACGGCATCACCGTCAACGAGGAGACGCTGATCTATGAAACAGCCCTAGAGGCCATTTCAGAACAAAAGCTAAATTTCAGAGACCGTTGGGGAGGCGAAAGATAGGGTATGGAAACCAAGTTAGACACCCACCAGTTCTTAAAACGTTTCTTTGGTGATGACAATCAGATCAAGCTGAATGCCGTTGAGTCTGCTAACGGTTCTGCCCGTATGCTCCAACCCTGGATTGTGCGGCTTGAGCAAGGTTTGCCCTCTGTGCTGCCCTATAAGCGTCACCAAGGAACTGATTGGTATGGTGTAGCCCAATCTGAGCGCCAATTACGAAGCCTTAGGGAAGATCTAACCGCTTTTGTTGGCCCTACTTGGTCTACGTTTCGGGGCCAGCGGTCCCCGCTTAACTTAGGCGACCCAGTAGAAGCCTCTGTCCAGTCCTTTACAGGGGGACTAGCATTTAAGTTTCAAGGGGCTTCTGACGGTAACGGAAAATCTCATGAGATCTGGAAAGCCCTAGAACTAATGCGTCAGGTACTGGATCGCCGGGTGGCCCAAACCTATGAAACTCCAAGAGCTACGGGTCGAGTCCTGCGAGATTTTTATATGGCGTTGCAGGCCTGCGATCGCCCCGCCGCTGAGCATCAACTTCACTATCTCAAAAACCACAATCGCTTAGACCCTCAAAACTTGCTGTTCCTCAAGGTACGGATGCTCTCCAACCTAGAGGAATGGGAAGAACTGCTCGCTCTGCCAGAGCTACCTGATTTATTAGGCACCCGTCGCCCTTACGAGGTTACCCAGGCGCTCATTCGCGCTGTTTATCAACACGAGCTTTACCGGTTTGAATCAACTAAGGCTGTTCAGAGTGCAGTTACCTATTTCTACGAAAGCATTCTTCCTCAATACAGCAGCTTATACACCGCTCGGGCTAGTAGTCGCCAACCCGAAACGGTCAAATCTTTTATGCTGCTGGCTATTGGCCGCGAAGAACCTGATGTCGCTTTACAAGATGAAATCCTTAGTATTCCAGGCTTATACCCTGACGATTTAGCCTACCTTCAGCAGCTAGCCGACCTTTGCCAAAAGCCAATTGCCTCCCCTCCTGTTGTCACTACTAATCCACTGAAACAAGCTGAGGAAGCAGGACAGTGCTTTAATTGGGATCAGGTCTTAAACTTAGCCCCCCAAGCTCCACCTTCCTTACAAAAAACTCGCCTACTCTTCGAAGCGTTCTATGAACTGGAAACCTTAGATAGTCAACGAGAGGCCCTTGCTGCTTTTCAGGAATTAACCTCCAGTGAACAAGAAATTCTTAGCCAAACCCGCCGTGGCAAAGACTGTCTGGAACGGCTGCAAGGTACTAAAAGCCCTGCAAAAGAGGTTCCCAATAATTGGGTAGAGTGGTTACAGCAGTTAATTCAGAAGCCAGAATGGGATCTAGCTCTTGATGTATCTCGTCGCGGAGAGCAGGAGTGGGATCTTTCTGATTTAATTACCAAAAATGGAGCTATCCAAGAATTTAGGTCATTACTGGAGACAGCCTCAGGCCAATCGGAGACTGAGCAGACCTTAGCCAATGCGTTGCCTCACTTACTTGGAGCATTCCAAAATGATGAGCAGTATCCTCGTCGTGAGTTCTCATCTATCTATGCGTTTTTACTCGACCTGATAGCTATAACAACATCTGGCGGCGATCCAGATTTAGTACTGTTCAATGAACTGGCAAATACTCTATTTAGCCTTGGCATCAATCAAGAAACTTACAACGAAATTGTAGGCTTTGCTCTAGATCTTTGGGAGCAGTACAGTTCTCCAGCCAAAGTAGATTGGATTTTAGACTTTATCAATATATTGATAATTCAACCTTGCCTAGAAGACAAGATACGCTCTCAGCTTCTTTTCGCAGTTGCAACTACACTACGCCAATATGCCAATCGCATTGACGAGATACAGTGGAGGCTGTTTTCAGGCTTAGTTCAAGACTTAAGTCTAGAGGCCTCGTTTCCAGATCTTCCTCCAGACCAAGAGATTAGTGGAGAAAATGATTACGAGGCAGAAAATAATCCACTAAAAAAACTCAAGAATAAATCTATACTGATTTACACTTTGACTGAGCCTGTTGCACAGCGAGCGAAAGCTATGCTGGAAAGTGCTTGTGCAGGAATAAAAGTCCATCTTAGTCACGCCAAGGGTGGAAATGAGCAGCTTAAAACTTGGATCTTGAATGCCGATTTCGTTGTAATGGTCACAGCCAGCGCAAAACATGCTGCCACATATTTTATTGAAGACCATTGCTCAGAGAATAAGCTTCTAAGAGTCAATACTAAAGGAAGTGCCAGTCTATTAAGAGAAATCGAGGCTTATTTAGCTGGTATAGGTAAAGTATTCTAAACGTTATGGCGCGGTTGGAGTATTTAGCTCATAATTTTCAGGTGAATCTGCTGGCTTTGGGCAAAAATGTCGAAAATCACATGCGACACAAGTGTCTTTATCCTCACAAGTAGGATACCAGGCCTCTACTATGTTACCTGAATATGATTCTTGAACAATGTCGGTTTCTGCACGCCGGACAATATCATCAAATTCTGTTAACGCGGTTTGAATGCTTTCTGGCGTTATTGGCACAACACGAATGGCACGACGCAGTCGAAAATCAAGAGATAACTGATCTGTATTATTACCTGGCCTCCACATTCTCACAAGTTGCTCGTCTAAGGAACCTGGTTCTGGCAAAATATCTGTTGTTCCATTTGCAATCCCACTTTTTAGCCCTTGCATTTCTTTAGTACCTGGAGTGAGTTCATTAATATAAATAAGAATGCCTGCAGCGACAGGTAACGCATCTGGTTGACGGCTTCTTAGCCAAGCATAGGTTTGTAACTGCCAGTTACCTTGTTGCCAATAAGGCTCTGAATATCTGGGGCGCTTAGAACCTTTATAGTCAACAATAACTTCATATTCACCTGCCAGACCGGAGCACACACTTTGAACACATAGGCGAATAAGATTAGCATCAGTTACATGGCCAAGTGTAATATTTGTCAGAACATCAATTACTCCATGCACTTCATAATTAGAACATCTCAATTCTACGTCTAAAGTTGGGACTGGCCGAGTACCAATGACTTTCTTTTCGGCAGAGGCAATCAAAGGAAATAGGTGAGGACCTAACTGATTGATTGCAGTAGCGACACGTCGATAACCGGAATTACGAGCATCTGCGCTTCTTGCTTCCTTCCCTTGTTTTCGCAGTGATGACTCAACAGTGTCTGCAAATTTGCCGATATCATTAGTATCCCATTCTGGTGGATCAGATCCCCATGTTCTCTGTGTACAAGGCCAGGGAAAAGAATAGAGAGATTGATTTTCCTGCCAAAAGCGAAATGACAGTTCAAGAGTGCCATGAAGAAACTCCCCAAACCACTGTTGAACAGGACGAGACGGAGGTAGAGCACTCCCATTATGGTAACGATACTGTAAACGACAACGGAGATAGGAAAGAAGATCTCCAGTCATCGAGTAACTGGGGACAATATGTTCTGGTTGCTTAATCTCTAATTCCATAGTTTTAAATCAGAAAAAATGGGGGATCAACTCGAATTGGTCGGCTACTACCAGTATACGCTTGTCTCCAAGGCCAACTGCCATCTCGGCACCACCCTAGCGATATATTAGGAATAGATCCTGAGTAATTTCCTCCTGCACCATAGGTTAAGCACCTTTCGCATCCAACAAGCATTAGAACCGTTTTTGGTCGGCTATAAGCAACATAATAAAGGCGTGCTAAATCATCGAATGATCGATCAAGTGAACCTCTAAAACCTCTCAAAGATCCGTCTAAATGAGATTCAACATCATCTTCCATTAATACAACATTAGAAGGAGATGAGGGAAACCTTCTAAAGGCTTGTTTGTAGTGATTTCTTGTAAATTGACTACCGACATCAACAATTACAAGGGGAAATTCTAAACCCTTTGCTTGGTGAATTGTCATTAGCTGTAGATAATTACGTGGAACACTTGGCATGATTTCTTCATCCACATCTACCTCATCTTCAGCAATAGGTAGAAGTGCATCCCTGATAAAGCTTTCACGACTTCTGACAAGATGTGATCCACCTTGCAAAATTTTCATTCCATAAGGAGAAACTATTCCAGTGGCTGAGATTGTTCTAGTAATGGCTTCTAGCCATACCTGATGTTCTGGATCATTTTGGAAGGAAGGCATCCAAGTGATGAGTTTAAAGATAAGTTCTAGTACTGGCCAGTCAGAGGGAAACTCGTCTCCAAAATTGCCACGCGATACACTTTTCCAGCTTTCGGTAAAACCTTGAAGACCACCATTTTGCGAAGGATAAGGGTTCTGAGAAATAAACAAATTAGCTGCTTGTCTCCATTGATTTAGGAAAAAAGCGGCTTCGTTAGTAGGATAAATTTGACTACTATAAGTACCTTCTGGATCAAGGCATTGCAAAAGCAAACCCAATAACACTTGAACGTTTTCAATATTCCTTAGAGCACGCCCTCTCGGATTAAATATCTGGAGATGGCGCTGTTCCATTTCGCTTCTAAAAAGTCCAGTAAACCTGACCTGAGCTTGTCTTTTATATCCATCGTATTTTATTTCATTAACTGTGTGAGCTAGAAAAGCACAATCGCCTAGGTTTCCATACTCTGGCAAAGAAATCTCATAACTACTATCGGCATTAGCGATAACAATAGAGCGATTTGTGAAGAGCTCTTCTAGCCAAGCAGATAAAGCACTAGCTAGACTCAATGGATCTGCGCGAAATAACCCTAGTGTCGGCATCCCTACTAGGCCTCTTTGAGCTATTACCTCTGGCTTAGATGGTACAATTCGAGCAGCAAGAAAATCTTCATCTCCAGTTATATAGCTGTTATAGAAATTAACTATTTCTCCAGAGGATCGATAATTTGTTATCATATCAAAACGCTGAGTCTGCCTACCTGTGGCAGATTCACACCTTGATTCGAACTGAGTGAATAACTCTACAGATCCTCCTCGAAAACGATACAGTGATTGATCATCGTCACCAACAATCGCTACTAGCGGAGAAGAAGCTTTAATAATTTCAAAATAGATAGATTCTTGCAAAGGATTAGTATCCTGATATTCGTCTATCAGAAGAGCGTGAATGTCATTACTCCAAGTACTTAATGTTTCATTCCTAAGACGTTCAAGAAGTTGCACTTCTAACAATGCGAAGTCGCATATGTTAGCTTCCCGAAGATAAGTGTGATAGCTTTCTAGTATCTCAACAACGCATCGCTGTTCATCAGAAGCATTTCTAAAACTCTCTAAATTGACAAGATCCTGAACGAGACGATCACATAAAGTCTTTGCGATCGCCAAAGCCTCGCCTCGCCTCGATTTCGCGGATGATTTCCTTCGAAAGTATATCTTGAAAAATAGTTGTCCAGTTGATCCCTATTTGAACTATAAATATCGCTAAATGCAATTCGCTTAAGCAACAACTTAGAAGCTGATTCATCTAGTAGTATGGGTGCTATTTGGCCAGGAAGACGATTTTCTGTAAGAGCTTGTTGTGCGATCCCATCCAACGTATCAATTCGACACCTATTTAAGTCAATTTGCTGAAGAAAAGCTAGAAGATCTGGTTGACAAGATAGTTCTTCAATAAGAAGAGTACCCCAATCCAGCCATCGCGTTTTCAGTTCTTTTGCTGCTTTTTTAGTGAAAGTTGTGATAAGTATGTTTTCAGGTAAAATATTATCAACAAACACATGACGCAATGCCCGCAGAACCAATACTGCCGTCTTTCCAGATCCTGGCCCAGCTACAAGCATCAACACATCGCTAGTGTCATGTGAAACCCCCGAAAGCTGTCCCAGATTGTCTTCAAGATTGCGTTCAAGTATGCTTTGGATACAATTCTTATATGCATCAAAATCTATCAAGATTAAACCTCTTTTTACAAACACAAGAGGCTCATATAAATCTATTCATGGCTTACAGAAACATGAATAAATCGCTACCGCTGAAGTCTTGCGACTTTCACCATGTACTTCGTACTTTACGGTAGCAAGAAACGCTATACAGCCTCAGCGTATTCCATCCATGGTAAATCCTGACACATATAAGGCGCTAAATTTTAATAAAATTAAAATCATTACAGATTGCATCTGATAGACGCGTCACAGAGTCATTGGGGAATAAGGAACGTTAAAGGGCAATATTGAAACATGGCAAGACTCAAACTTGTAGTATCTTGTCGCATAAGACCTCACACTTGAATTCATGCCTCGCACTATGGTACAATTAAACTACTAACGATAGTCTATTGATGCCTAAGTTTTCTCCGCCTTTGCTATAGACGGCTTTAGGAATAAAGACATGGGTAATAGAAAATTTCTTCCTATATTTGCGGTGAATCGCCAAAATCTTTTAGAAAAGCTACATAAGCTAGAAGGTAATTTTGGTGTTTTAGGCACCATTATTGAATCTGACAAATTTCTTAATAGCTTACGCCAGGCCAAGAAGCCGTATTTTATTGATAGTGGTGTTTTTGATAGTAGGAAGAATGTTTGGTATCAGAAAACAATATCTGTATTTAAGAACGGTCGTTGGATCAGAAAAACTGACCTAGCGGATTCACAAGAGATTAGAGCATGGATAGTTGCTTTTCTTGATCGCTGTGAAAAATTTAATCCTGATTATGTATTCGCGCCAGATATCATAGGGGAACCGCTCTTATCTCTTTATCTTGCAAGACTTACCTTCAAAGAATATTGTAATAAGCAATACTCCTATCAACTTATTGGAGTAGTTCAGGCAGGTTATCCTCTCTACAATTGGCCGTCCATCGATATTCCGCAAGCAGATGCTTTACCTCCCTATTTCAATACAGCCAAGAGCTTTCTCTCTTCTCTGATGAGTGAGTATCGCAATATAGGGTATAAATATATTGCTCTTGGCGGCTTACTAAAGGTAGATAGTGCCATGCCTATGGGGCTTAAATTTGGTCTTTCCAATCAGGATTTTGATCATCTCTTGAGTTGGAGTAGGCCTGATTTCGTTCTTGGAGGTCTTGCGCTTTCACGTTTAGATATCCTCAAAAAACATGGTGTTTGGGCTGACTCTTCTAATTGGCTATGGTGGGATGAGCGCTACGACTTTGGACGGTTTGGTCATCGTAACGCTCTTCAGGAAGTATTAGCCTAAGAGCTAAGTCAAGCCAGAACTCCAGCCTTGGGCGTCACTCCGAGCAGTTCCTGCAATACGTGGTAGCAAGAATCAACTGTAGTTCTTGTGTTTTGAATAATGCGTACTCCCTTGGCATTAACCTGGATGACTCCCCTCTGAAGCCAAAAATCTTCTTCTTTGCTCCAATCAACTTCAGCTAAGTGGGCTAGCCACTGTACCAAATTCTCTGCCGGTATACCTTCCGTAAATAAATCTCGTCCTATTAGCCCCAAAGCCTGGAATACGATTGCGGCTCCCACGATAGTGTCCTCCCGCTGCTGTTTTCTTTCGGCTTTAGGAAGTACGCGCCAAGGATTATCGGGCAACGCGCTCGCAGCAGCGGCCCAAAACGTCATCGCCCAATCTATCCTGGCTTCCAGCATATCCTCGGCACTAAGACGAGGATACATGTGTTGAGTAGCTGTGACCAACGTCGAAAGTGTCATTAGCTTAGGATTGTGCTTACCTAGGCCATTCTCAACGGTTTCAATATTTGAGCGGAATTGGGGTACACGCTTGCAGAGTTCCTTGGCGATGGTAACTTCTGGCGATCGCATATCAAACAAATAAGCCAACGACTTCCCAGGACGTTGCGCTAACAGATTCTGATCACGAAAAGCCTGACGCTCCAGTTCCAGAGGCAACGCCGCATATACCAACGCCCCCAGTTCCAACCTAGACACCTCCGCGACCTCCGACGCCCCCTCCTCCCGTAGCAACTTAATTGCTCTATGAATACCGCAACAGCGATGCTGTCCATCTGTTAATCGTAATGATGTTGAATCATAGGGCAATACAATCGTTCCATTCCGGTAGATAGGATCCGGTTGAATATTGAGACAGATAGCCGGGAAGAAAGTACTGCCATCCTTGTAGGTATCCAGGATGTACTTAGCTATGTTGTTGACCCGCACTGGGTTTAATTTGCGCTGGGCAAAGTCAGCCAAATCCGGGTCATTGGGCACATACAACCTTTCGTCCTCCATCAACCGCACCACGTCGCCAAAAGACAACGTGGCCACATAACTCTTCTGATTACGCTTAAGCCCTCGTTTAACCGGCACCGCCTGAAGCAACAATTCCATCACCATGCCTCCCTAGGAAGAATTAGGACAATTCGCAGTTTAGTAAACATGTATACATGATTTCATGGTAGCAAGAAACTTTAGCAACTCCTAAAATCTTGGCGTTGCCAGGTATCTTTTACTTTGCCGTCAAATATCCGCGTTCCGTCTGAGCTTTACGAGAAGTTAAGGGAGATCAGTATTTCTCTCGCAGGAGAGTATCAAAGCTCAGCGCCCACTATCCAAGACGTTGCTAGCGTAGCGTTAAAGCGCTTCTTGCAAGAGTGGGAGGCAGAAGGTGATCTTGCTCGACAGGCGATAGTGGCCGAACTTTTAGAGAGCCGTCGCCTATCTCGCTCTAAAATGGGGCCGACCTCCAACAAGCAAAAGTTGTCCGGGTAAGTTTACGCCAGTTTTGTTTTCTAGGAATTGGGCAGCAAACTGGATCAGCAAGGCAATGGTTTTTAGCGTTTTCTGGCCTGAGGGCGAGCAAGGGTCTATTCAGTTATTCTCGAAGGCTTTGGGAAATACTTAACCAACATCCTCATCAACTCCCCAGGCTTGCACCTCAGCGGGCGATCGGGCGTTGGTGCAGGTAGAAAGTCAGTCCACTCAAAGATTTCGGCAAAGCCGCACATATGCATCTGCTGAAGCATCGCCTGAATCGCCTCCCGAGACCCAATAGCCAAGAGCTTCACAGGCTCTCGGTCGTGTCTGGGGTAGTTGCTCAACTTTTGCCTGATCTCAACGCTGACCAGAAGGTCGTGCTCTATGCCGCCAACCTCTGAACCAACAAACCCTTGGGGAACCAACATAATGTGAACCTCAAAATATCCTACCGTCATCATAGTGTCCATATATGTGTGCGTCAACATATATGGATTCGCTTGTCTAGCCCTCCTCTGAAATGATGAGGATATGGGTAAGGCAGGCTATGTTCTCAAACAGGTGCTGGAGCAGTACGGCATCACTCAATATCGTTTTGCGGCAACCATGGGGGTTGGACGTAACAGTGTTTACCGCTGGTGCAGTGGCAAGATTGACCCTACAGGCGACACCATTCTGGAAATCGTCCGCGTCCTCAAAACAATGAGCCCAGAAGCCGCAGAGGCTTTTGTCAGTCAGTACATCAGCAGCGAATTAGACGAGTAACAGACCACCAGCGGCTCAACCCTAGCGCTCCAAGTTCTTGCCACGAAGTGGCATTCGCTGTGATTGCCCCATCTGGAGCGCCTGAATCGCCTGCACTTGGGCTACCGTTCCACGGGCATACTGCTCCACAGTCTGAAGTGACGTGCCCTGAACATCCTGCTGAAAACGAGAGTATGGCCCCTGAAGTAAGAGCGCCGCGACGCCATCTCCCGATTCCCCTGCACCCAATGCCGCCGCCGTCACCTTCTGGTCGAGCTGAATCGCCGACAGATCACTGCTCACATTGTCTCGATAGAGGTCTGAATAGCTCTGAGTTTTCCCTATTACCGAGCAGGCATACTCCAGGTAGCGCTGCTGCTGAAGGCTGTCCACGGTCTTCTGAGCGTACTGAAGCAGTTTGGGCAACGCTGCTTGCTTCTCCTCGTCAGACAATCCCAAAATCTGTTTCTGGGTGAACGGCCCCTGTGCCAAGAGCTGGATGACCTGTCGGGGAGCCTTGCCAGTCTGTAGCGCGGCTCTAGCTACTTCCTGATCTAATCCCTGCGCTGCTACCGAATTATCGCTATAGCGGGTGTAAAGACTTTCGTAGTCCTTGGCATCTTTGAGCGAAGCCTTGGCCAGCGCCAGGTATTGCTGGCGCATCAATCGCCCTTTCTCGGTCTCTGGCTCCTTCGGCAACTTTGGCTCGCTCATAGGGCATCTATGAACTCGTCAAGCAAGTCAGCCGCCGGAGCCGAAACGGTCACAAGCTGTACCAACGCAACGCTTGCCTCTGCTGGTAGATTCTCCGTATCAGGCGTTCCTACCAATTCGGTGCTACCGGATCGAGCCATCCCCAAATCAAATTCCTCGCGTAGGTGCTGAATCTGGGCTTCCATCTGCCAGATGGACTGCTGCGCCAGATCGCGTAGTTCTCCCTCAGAGTGATTTCCCGAATGCCGATAGGCGAAGGGCAGCCAGAATGCACGGGTCGCCGTAGCGGCTTTCTCTTTGCCGTTGTAGGTCTCGTGGATCAGCCAGGAGTAGGTGATGCCGTTCGGAGAGGTGCGATCGGGCTCAAAGATAAAGCGCACTCTGGGCTTATTACCAGAATTTACAGATTGGTCATCTGTGGATTCACGAGGTCGCCTGGGCATATATGCGGCACCTTGGCATGTTGAAGGGACGGAAAAGCTCTAAAACAGTCGCCGAACTGGATGACACCCTGGATGTGATCCAATTTTAGCTCAGGGTCAAGCGTAAGGCTGAGTTGATGCTGGAAGTTTTTTGGTATTGGGCCTGGCTAGATATCGGTGCTGATACACCGCTGAAGCAGTCTCTTGTCCAAATCCACCTGCTCTCACTTGGATCCAGTCTCTCCCCAACAAAAGATTAGCTGTTTCCATCATTGATGGTGTTGGCCTAAGGCAAGGGAGGCTATCCACTAATGGGAATAGCGATCGCACAACCTATCCAAAAAAGACCAAATTCGTCCAAATTCGCTCAAATCCTTTCGCAGCAAAGCTTTCAGTAATTGACTATCATGCCAAATTGACTATCATTTGACTATCACCTAAAAAGCTAGGAATTAAAAGCCTTGTCCTATAAGCCTTTCGGGCCTATCAAATACTTCCTTCACACGAGAGGTGGAGCTACTGCTGAGTTTCGAGCGTAAATACCCCACAGTAGCCCGCCATTACATTCAGATATTGGTAGGCCGGAGATGATCCAATCTCATCCGGTCTAAGTACCGCTCTTCAATGATTTTGCTTGAATTGCCCACCCAGCGGGCAATGGTAGTTGAGGAATGGCCCTGCAGCGCTTGGAGGGTAATAAACGTGTCGCGGCAATTGTAGGGCGTCATTTTGATGCCCTCTTTCATCGACAGCCCCAACTCGCTCAAGATAGCTGTCCACCCCCGGTCTCGAAAGTTGCTGGCAGTCATAGAGTGACCTTTGGGCGACGGAAAGACTAAGGCGATTTCCGAGAATAAAAGTACCGTACAATTTGGCCTTGAGCACAGTATAGGCAGATGAACCGGTAGAGCGAGTTATGTTGCTATCAACCCTAGAAAGAGAGCAATTAAGCAAGAGTCAAATCGA
>NZ_JADEXE010000499.1 GCF_015207265.1 Nodosilinea sp. LEGE 07298
GACCAGCTCCAGCACCAAAAGTTTTTGGCCACCGTGGACGGTCTGCGGGCCGATGGTGCCACCGCTATGTACGACGGGGCCATGGTCGGCCTCGCCGATCTGCTGGCCCAAAAAGAAAATGACCCCAGCGGGCGCTACTACCTGCTGCTGCTCAGCGATGGCGAAGTCAACCGGGGCTACACCTTCGACGCCATTCAAGACATTCTCGCCTACAGCGACGTGCGCTTTTACCCAATTGCCTACGGCGAAGTAGACCAGGGCGAACTACAGGCGATCGCCGCCCTGCGCGAGTCCACCGTGCAGCAGGGCACCCCCGCCAACGTGCAAACCCTGTTCAAAGATCTGTTCCAGGTTAATCTTTAGGGGTTTGAGGTGCAGAGGCTTTAAGTATCCGGTTCAAAGCATTACCCCAAACCGTAAACCTGATACCCGAAACCCAAAACCCTTAATCCCACACCACTTCCCCCTGGCTTCTGAGGCTCTACGATCCGCCCCATGCGCAACCCCAACCAACGACTGATGTATACCCTGGGCCTGGGCTGGATCACCTTTGCCGCCCTGGGCCTGGGCCTACGCCAGATTCTCGCCAGCCCTAAAGTAACGGTCGTCATCGATCGCAGCTACTGCGCCCCGGCCCAGTGGCAGCAGTTAGCCGACCAATACGCCGACCTCTACGCCCAGCAGGAGCAACGAGAAATTACCATTGACGAAGTAATCTACGTCAGCGACTTTGGCCAGGTCGTCGCCACGCCTCTACCTACCCCCGAAGAGGTGCAGGCCCTCACTCCCAATGGGCTGCCCAACGCCGCTGAAATACAGAAAGCCACCGCAGCCAATCCCGATGCCACGGTGCTGACCTGCGGCGGCTAGAGGATAGAAAGAGGACGTAATAGACACAAGGCCAGCTTCGCCAGCGGTGAGGTCAGCTTCGCCAGCGGTGAGGCCAACTTCGCCAGCGGTGAGGTCAGCTTCGCCAGTGGTGAGGTCAGCTTCGCCAGCGGTGAGGCCAGCTTCACCAGCGGTGAGGTCAGCTTCACCAGCGGTGAGGCCAGCTTCACCAGCGGTGAGGTCAGCTTCACCAGCGGTGAGACTAGCTTCACCAGCGGTGAGGTCAGCTTCACCAGCGGTGAGGTCAGCTTCACCAGCGGTGAGGCCAGCTTCGTGTGTAGTGATATAGCTGTGGCCAGTCTGGTTAAGACAGGTCTCCTATGAACGTTCAAACGTTTGAACGTTCATAGGGTTTCTGGATGTCCTAACCAACGTGACTATGGCTATAACTAATCCGAATCGCATAACTCCTATTCCAAACAGGCGGCTTGCGTAGGGGCATAGGCGCAGCCAAGCCAAAGGCTTTACGGTGTTTACCCAGCCCAACCGACGGTAGCCAAGACAGATTCAGTATTAAATGATGCCCCTCACCCGTCTGGCCCAATTCATGCCTAAACTGAAGACTGCCCCCACAGCCCCGCCATAGTTCAAAGACGACCTCTTCAGGCCAACGCATTGCCCTATGACCGCTACCCCCACCCTGCCCAGCGACGACATCTCTCGCCACCCCGATAGCGACTGGCGGCTGTTTTTGCGCATGTGGCCCTACATTTACCAGCACCGCGCCGCCCTGGTACTGCCGCTGATTTTGCTGGTGCCCCTGGCGCTGGCCAACGCCCTCCAGCCGGTGCTGATTGGTCAGGCTATTTCCCTGATTCGCCAGGAGCCGGTGATGTTTTTTGTAGAGGGCCGCACCCTCCAGGGCGGCCTCAATCTGCTGGTGGGGCTGCTGGTGGTTACCGTTGTGATTCGGCTGCTGCTAGATGGCTTTCAGAGCTACCTGGTGCAGGCCGTGGGGCAGCGGATTACCGCCAACATTCGCACTGACCTGTTTACCCACGTCACCTCCCTGGCGGTGCGCTTTTTTGACCGCACCCCAGTGGGCAAACTCATTACCCGCATCACCAGCGATGTCGATGCCCTAGGCGATGTATTTTCCACCGGGGCGGTGGGCATTATTACCGACGTATTTTCGATTTTGGTGCTGCTGGTAGTCATGTTTACCATGCAGTGGCAGCTGGCCCTCATGTTGCTGGGGCTGCTGCTGCCCGTCACTTGGCTAATTATTTACTTTCAGCAGCAGTACCGCAAAGCCAACTATAAAGCCCGTGAGCACCTGTCTGAGCTAAACGCCACCCTACAAGAAAACGTCGCTGGCATTAACGTCGTGCAGCTGTTTCGCCGCGAGCGCTACAACGCCGAAGGGTTTCGCCACACCAACCAAAAGTACATTACCGCCGTCGACAAAACTATCTTCTACGACTCCGCCGTATCGTCCACGCTAGAGTGGATTTCGCTGGTTGCGATCGGTGGCGTGCTCTGGCTCGGCGGTCTGCTCGTCATGCAGGATGCTCTCACATTTGGTACTTTGGCCACCTTTATTTTGTTTGCCCAGCGCCTTTTCGACCCCCTGCGCCAGTTTGCCGACAAATTTACCGCCATCCAGGCCGGGCTAACGGCGGTAGAGCGCATCACCGACCTATTCAACGTCCCCGTCGAGATTCGCGACCCAGAGCACCAGAGTAAAGGTGGAGAAGGTGAGGCAATAAGGCGCACGGAAGACAACGGTGACAAGGTAAAGCCCTTCGAGACCCTAGATGCAGCTAATTCCCCTTTGCTGCCCTCCGAAGTTAAGCACGAAGCGAACGGCAACCCCATTTCCTTCCCCACCACCTATC
>NZ_JADEXE010000500.1 GCF_015207265.1 Nodosilinea sp. LEGE 07298
GCCTCAGGTGAGGAAAAAAAGACTGGCCTGGGCACCTTTGGCGGTGTCTATACCCCCTCAATCCTGACAATTTTGGGGGTGATCATGTACCTGCGCTTCGGCTGGGTGGTGGGCAATGTAGGGCTGCTGGGCAGTCTGATCATCGTCACCCTGGCCTGTAGCATTACCTTTTTGACGGCCCTTTCGATTAGCGCGATCGCCACCGATCGCGTTGTGCGCGTGGGCGGTGCCTACCACATGATCAGCCGCTCGCTCGGCATTGAAACCGGCGGTGCGGTGGGCATTCCCCTCTACTTTGCCCAGGCTCTATCGGTGGCGCTTTACACCATTGGCTTTGCCGAGAGCGTTGTCAGTGCCTTTGGCTTTCTTGACCAGCTCTACGTAGCGCTAATTGTCACGGTGCTGGTGGCGGTGCTGGCGATCACCTCAGCTGAGTTTGCGGTCAAAGCGCAGTACGTGATCATGGCGGCGATCGCGCTGTCGCTCATATCGTTGGCCTTTGGCTCGCCGCTCTCAAATACCCAGGTCGAAATGTGGGGCGTTGCCGACGGAGAGCCCTTCTGGCAGGTATTTGCGGTCTTTTTCCCGGCGGTGACAGGCATTATGGCCGGGGTCAACATGTCGGGCGATCTCAAAAATCCGAGCAAGTCGATTCCGAAGGGCACCCTGGCGGCGGTAGGCACCGGCTATGTGATCTACATGATCCTGCCGGTAGTGCTGGCCTCTCGGGCCGATGCCGCCACCCTGGTCTCTGACCCGCTGGTGATGCGGCGGATCGCCTTTTGGGGACCGGCCATTTTGCTGGGGGTGTGGGGGGCCACTCTCTCTAGCGCGATCGGCAGCATTTTAGGAGCACCTCGGGTGCTGCAGGCCCTGGCTCGCGATGGGGTGCTGCCCAACTGGATGAGTTTTTTGGGTAAGGGCAGCGGTGCCAACGACGAGCCTCGCCTGGGTACCGCCGTCACCCTGGGCATTGTGATCGCAGCGGTGTGCATTGGCGATCTCAACCTGATTGCCCCGGTGCTGACTATGTTCTTTCTTACCACCTATCTGGTGCTCAACGTCTCGGCTGGCATTGAAGGGTTTTTAAATAGCCCCTCGTTTCGACCGTTGTTTAGGGTGCACTGGTCGCTTTCGGCGCTGGGGGCGCTGGGCTGCCTGGGAGTGATGTTTTTGATTAACCCGATCGCCACGCTGCTGGCTGGGTTCGTGGTGGCGGGCATCTTTTTCTGGCTAGAGCGACGCGAGCTGCAAACCGCCTGGGGAGATGCCCGGCGGGGCATTTGGATGCTGCTGCTGCGTACCAGTCTGTTTCAGCTGGGCAACAGCCCCGACGCCAAAAACTGGCGACCCAATTTCTTGGTGCTGTCGGGCTCCCCTATGCAGCGCTGGGGCCTGATTGAATTTGCCAATGCCCTCAGCCACAACCGGGGCCTGTTTACGGTCGCCAGTATTTTGCCGTCCGGCTCCCGACAGGTGGCTCAGCAAAAAGACATGGAAGTGACGATCAACAACTACCTACTCAAGCGGGGGGTGCAGGCGTTGGTGCGGGTGCTCACGGCCCCCGACCCCTATGAGGGCACCGAACGGCTGGTCGAGATCTACGGCCTGGGCCAGGTAGTGCCCGATACGGTGCTGATGGGCAACAGCGAAAACCTTGAAAGCCGCGATCGCTACTGTGCTCTAGTTACCCGCCTGCACCAGGCCGAGCGCAATGTCGTCCTCTTTCGCGAGGCCGAGACCACCCAGCGATCGCCCCGCCGGTCCTCTCGCCAGATTGATGTGTGGTGGGGTGGCCTCAACGACAACGGCAGCCTGATGTTGATTTTGGCTGACTTGCTGCGATCGGATGTGGAGTGGCGCGGGGCAAATCTTTGCCTCAAGCTAGTTGTGCCCGATCAGGCGGCGGCGGAGCAAGCCCGCGAAAACCTCGATCGCCTGACCGACGAACTGAGAATTCGGGCCGAGCCCAGCGTACTGGTGGCGAACGGGCGACCCTTTGAAGACATTCTGCGGGAGTCTTCTAGCCATGCCGATCGCATCTTTATTGGTATGGCCCTGCCCGATCACGACTTTCCGAGCTATTACGAACGGCTGCAAACTCGCGTGGCGGCGTTGCCCACGACGGTATTTGTGTTGGCCGCACCCCGGTTTAAGTTCACCCAGGTGCTGGCAGAAGATTAGCAATAGTTACTGATTGAAACTGACTGACTCGACGCCTAGGGAAAGAGTCTATGTTTCTCGCCTAGCAGGCGATCGTATTCGTACTTAATGGTGTGGAAACACTCGCAAGCACAGGTTTCTAAGCCGTCTAAATCAAGAATGTCAATGTGGCCTCGGTGGTAGTGAATCAGGCCTTTTTCCTGAAGTTTTTGCGCTGTTTGTGTCACGCTAGGGCGGCGCACCCCTAGCATATCGGCAAGAAATTCTTGAGTGAGCTTGAAATGGGAATGGTCAGTGCGGTCATTGACCTCGAGTAGCCAACGGGCCAACCGTTGATCCACGTTGTGCAGACTGTTGCAGGCCGTCGTTTGCGACACTTGGGCCTTGGTGGTGCAGAAAAGTCCTGAAAGGGTTGTTGTGAAAGGAGTCCCAAATGAGACAGGGTAGATGGGAAGGGGCATTTCATGAGAGGCTTGAATTCCCCAACTCAAGGCCAGTCTCATGGAAACA
This sequence comes from Nodosilinea sp. LEGE 07298, assembly GCF_015207265.1. GTDB lineage: Bacteria > Cyanobacteriota > Cyanobacteriia > Phormidesmidales > Phormidesmidaceae > Nodosilinea. The sequence continues at coordinate 2,674 of NZ_JADEXE010000500.1, forward strand.
CCCCTCTTGTATCGTCAACTGCAAGACCAATTGAGTCAA
>NZ_JADEXE010000501.1 GCF_015207265.1 Nodosilinea sp. LEGE 07298
GTGATGGGGAAGATGGGGCGTTATGAGACTGGTGTGATGGGCGGCATTGGCTCTTTGACCGCAGGGGCTGTGCTTTTGGGAATGTTTTGGAGTCCTTCTCTGGTTCAGGCCCAGGTGATTCCAGACGCTACGCTACCGTTAGAAAACTCCATCGTCACCACCGACGGCACCGCTTATCAGATCACGGGTGGGGCCAATCGGGGCAGCAACCTGTTCCACAGTTTTGAGCAGTTTTCGGTGCCAGCGGGCACTACAGCGGTGTTTGTCAATGCCGACAACATCGCCAACATTCTCAGCCGGGTCACGGGCGGCACCCGGTCAGATCTCCAGGGGACGATTCAAGCGGGGGGCAGCGCCAACCTGTTTTTGATCAATCCGGCGGGCATCGTATTTGGCCCCAATGCTCGGCTGGATATTGGCGGCTCTTTTTTCGCCAGCACGGGGGAAGGGCTGCGGTTTGACAATGGGTTTGTCTACGGTACGGCCAACCCAGAGGCCCCGCCGCTGCTAACGGTCAGTGCGCCCATCGGTCTCCGCTTGGGCAATGGCTCAGGGGGCAATACCCCAGGGGATATAGCGGTGGCCGGGGCAAACCTATCTGTGGCTGAGGGCCAAACCCTGGCGCTGGTAGGCGGCAATGTTTCCCTAACGGGAGCGCAGATCACGGCCCCGGGCGGACGGATTGAGGTTGGCGGCGTACAGGCAGGCCAGGAGCTAAGACTCACCCCTGACGGACCGGGGTTTGATGTGGGCTTCGACGGCGTGAATAACTTTGGCGATATTCAACTCTCGAATCGGTCAGTACTAAACGCCAGCGGGATAGCCGGGGGGGCCATTGATCTCCGGGGTCGATCCGTTACCCTGGCAGACCGGTCAGCTCTGATTTCTGACACATTGGGAGATCAGGATGGCCGGGGGGTTCAGGTTGCTGCTGATCAGTTTCGGCTGCTGGGTAGCTCCTACATTGGTGCCGCAAATTCAGGGAGTGGGGCGGGCAGCAGTGTCGAGGTTACGGCCAACGACATTGACATGGTTGGCACTGGCATCGCCAACTACAAACTTGTTGAGTTCAGCACCTTTTTGGGGGCTAGGCAGGTCAGTGATCGCCAGATTGGTGGCATCACAGCAACGACAACGGCATCAGGACGCGCTGGCGATATCTCTTTGCAGGCCCAACGGATTTCGCTGGACGCAGGGGTTTTGGTGTCTACTGAGACATTTGGCACGGGCGACAGCGGCGATATTCGTATTACTGCGACAACATCCTTCCGGGCGAGCGGTTCTGGGATTGTCTCGGGTAGTCGAGTGTCTGGCATCCCCTTGGTGACGCCCGATGGGTTCCCCACCGGATTATCTACTCGTGGTATCGCGGCGGGAGGGGGTGGCAATATTACGGTTAATACGGCGCAACTTCTCATTGAAGAGGGGAGTGCGATCGCCGCTCTCACGCTGAGCGATCAAGATTCTGGCAACATTTTGATCCGCGCACCCCATTCAGTGATCGTGAGGGGCTTTTTTGATCCATTTCCTCTGCCGACAACCCTATCAATGAATACGTTTGGCGGTAATGGAACCGCAGGCAACCTGCAAATTGAGACGGGGCGTTTACTGGTTCAAGACGGCGCAGCGATTATTGCTGATTCGGGAAGTAGAGGGATCGACGGCAACATCACTTTTGGTGGCGCAGCAGGTGATATATCCATTGTTGCTACTGACTCTGTTGACATCATCGGCAACCGGACTGTGGTTGCCGGGTTAGCAGCCAGCGGTGTGCGATCGCGAACCTTTTCTGATGCCCCTGCAGGCACGATCCAGATTGCTACCCCCCTTCTGAATGTTCGAGATGGGGGCCTCATTAGTAGCGCCACTTTAAACGACGGTGCCGGCGGTGCCATTAACATTGATGCCCAGATAGTCGTTGTGTCAGGGGATAGAAATCGCTCCGTCGAAACCTTCAGTAGCATTGGGGCCAGTTCAGGCGTTGAGCGTCAGACGGCGTTTACCACCGGAGCAATTGAGGCTTCACTCGCGGCTGGAGCCGGAGGTACCATCACCATCACCACGACGAATCTGGTTGTGCAGGGTGCCGCTGAAATTTCAGTAGGGAGTTTTGGTTCAGGTGCTGCTGGCAATCTCAATATTAGTGCCGAGGCCGTGCTTTTAGATCGCGACGGTAGCCTGACGGCAACGACGACCGTCGATGGTGGCGGCAATATCTTTCTGACCGCTGACACCCTGGCTTTAGACGGCAGCCGCATTACCGCGAGCTCAGAGAGCGGCGATGGGGGCAACCTGACCTTTACGCTGCGCGACCTACTGCTGCTTAGAAACGGCAGCCTGATTTCCACCGAAGCCGGTACCGCTGGGGCCGGGGGCAACGGTGGCGACATTACCCTGACTTTGCCAACCGGCTTTATCGTGGCCGTGCCGCTAGAAAATAGCGACATTCGCGCCAATGCCTTCGAGGGGGACGGCGGCAGCGTTACAATCACAGCCCGCAGCCTGCTAGGCATTGCCTTTCGCCCCGATGTGCTCGATACGCCCCTCAGCGACATCACCGCCAGTTCCCGCTTTGGCAACAGCGGCACCGTCACCATCACTGAACTGGCCCCCGATATTGCCCAGAATGAGGCTGAGCTACCCACGGAAACGGCCCCCACCGCCCTGGCCCAGGGCTGCCGCGCCCAGGGGACGCAATAGGGCAGCTT
>NZ_JADEXE010000502.1 GCF_015207265.1 Nodosilinea sp. LEGE 07298
GACCGCTCAATGGTCACGGCTGCCGGGCTGTGGAACTTCTATCTGGAGGCGGCTTAGGGGCAAGATACAAAATCACCAGCCCTCAACAACAACTGAATCAATTCCTCACTGTTTCACAACAACTCTAGTGGCTACGAGGGATATTTCTGTCCTGGCACCACTTCTGAGGAAAGATATGGTGAATGTCGAGCTTGCGCTCTTCCCAATCCGACTCGTCTAGATTGCGGATGGTAGATTTCCAGAAAAAGTCCTTTGCGCCCTCCCGCTGCACCAAGACGCTGATGCCTTTATAGGCGGCGCTGTTGCGGGTGGAAATATTGTAGAGGCGAGTAGGCTGGAATCTGGCATCGCGCACGGTGGTTAGGTTCTGGGGCGTCGTCCTGTTTAACTCAGTCCATTAGCCCTTGCAGGTCTAGGGCGAAGCGCGTTTCGATGGCGCTGCCCCAGGAGTGGCAGTTATTGCGCCGTAAGTTCGCCCCGAAAAGCCGTGCTAAAACACCGCCAACGATTCACCAAGCGATGCTCTAGATGGCCCAACTGGGAGGCTTCTTAGCCCGTAAAGGCGATGGTGAGCCAGGTCTCAAGACGTTATGGGGTGGCTACACCAGACTCCATCACATGCTAGAAGGAGCTCGCCTTGTGACCAAAACCTAGCAGGCTATGGCATTGACCGACTTTTACGTAACGGATAGCCTTTTTAAGAGGGGTAAAAGTCCTCCTTAAAAAGGGGGATTTAGGGGATCTCCACTTTCGCTACAAGAAGTAGGACTTTTCAAACATCCTCTTAACCTGTCGGTCGGTGACGACCAAAAGCTAGCGGCAACAATAGCCGATCGCGGTGGGCATTGGGCACTTTTGTAAACACACGAGCTTGGCGATTAACAGCCGTGAATAGGTGGTTTGGGGGGTTTGTGGTAGGTAATTCTGATTGACCCAACAGCAAAAAACCGTGGTCGTTCAAACTAAAGTGAAAACGGGTCAGCGCCCGAATTTGCGATTCTTGAGTGAAATATATAAAAGTGTTGCGACACAGCAGCAAGTCAATGTGCGAAAAAGGAGGAGAGTGAATTAAATCGTGGCGAACAAAAACCATAGAATGACGCCATTCGTCTCGCCAGCGATAGCCATAATCGCTGGGTTCAAAATACCGATTTAGCAATTTTGTCGGTATGCTCTCAGCGTGAGAGGTTAGATAATTGCCTCGACTGGCCTGGCGCAAGGCCTTGTTATCAATATCAGTGCCATAAATTCGTACCCGTTGCTGAAATTGTTCTCCCCCTAGGGCCTCTACTAGCAGCATGGCCAACGAATAAACTTCTTCACCTGAAGCGCAGCCTGCACTCCACACGCGAATTGGCTGATCGGGCAATGTATCGGCAATAAGCTTTGGAATGGCGTGATCGGCTAAATAGTTCCACACCAGGGGGTCTCGAAAAAAATGAGTAACGTTGATCAAAAAAGTATCTAAAAATTGACTTATTTCTTTCGGATCTTCTAGCAAGTCGCGGTAGATACGATAGCTTTTGACCCCTAGTTGCCGCATGTGTGCCTCAATCCGACGCCCCAAAACAGTACGCTTATAGTCTGCCAAGTCAATGGAGCAAACGTGATTGACGTGGTCGATTAAATCATCTAACTCGGTGGCCGTTGGCGCTGTAATTAAGCCATGGTTGAGGGGAGATTCTATGGTTAGCATAGGGCAGACCTGCGGGGGTTCTATTCAGTCTTAAACTCAACCTTGATGGCTACCAGCTTAGAAGATCGGCATCCTAGTTGTCTGTTCGGTTTTGACTGAACCCGGTTCAAATTCAAAAGAGGGCATTACTGAACGGGAGCATGACTTGTGAGTAGGGGCGTAGGCGCAGCTAAGCCAAAGGCTTTATGGGCTCGTTCCAACGTCGAACCTGTCCTAGACTTAAGGGAGGTTTACAATGTTATTTTTTTAATCTGGCCAAGATTTAATGATTAATGTCGCCCATCCCCCCTTTGTTTGGGCCAGAAGTGCATCGTTGACGTTGGGCCTAGAATAATTGCACAGCTCTTTGTCCGCTGGTCTGCTCTATCCTATAGCTATGGATAATCAACTGCTTGCCTCGCTGCCCGATCAGCTATACGAAAAGCTGCAGCCCCACCTACAAACAGTCAGTCTAGAGCAGGGCAGGCGACTACACGAGCCCGACGAGGTGATTACAGAGCTGTACTTTCCCCTTGATAGCGTGCTCTCGATCACCCTTACCCTCGCTAATGGCAGCACGGCTGAAACGGGCATTGTCGGTAAACGCGAGGTAATCGGCATTAATGCCTTTATGGGGGGGCGAGAGACTACCCAAACGACCTACATTGTTCAGGTTGCCGGCAGTGCCATCAAGATCAATGCAGACGTGCTGCTAAAAGAATTTGATAGCAACAAGCAGATGCGTGACGTTATGTTGCGCTATACCCAGGCCTTTATTGCCCAAGTGCTTAGTGGTGCAGAAAACTTAGGGCAGTCTCACCATGAGAATGTGAGGACCTTAGCGAACTCAATGCGACAGTCTAGGGCGTCTCGCTTGCATTGAGAGGCGCAAGCGGGCGGTGGATTGCCCTTAGGCAAGGCTTGGAGGATGGGCAAGGGCAAACGCTCGTAGCAAAGCCGAGCCAGTTCCCGCAAACCGAGTTGCAGAAAACTCAAGCCCCGGTCGCCATGCCAATCCAGACGACTCC
>NZ_JADEXE010000075.1 GCF_015207265.1 Nodosilinea sp. LEGE 07298
CCCATCTCCTCAAGCTCCCTAGCCCCCCTGCTCCTTAAGCTTCCTCTCCCTTCATCTCCCCTGCCCCCTTGCTCTTTAAGCCTCTACTTTCACCTTGTTGCTATAAAACGCCACGTAGCCCTTGATGTTCTCTGCGGCGGACTTCGGCTCAGGGTAGTACCAGGCAGCACCGGCATTGGTCTCACCGTCTACCACAATGTCGTAGTAGCTGGCGGTGCCTTTCCAGGGGCAGCCAGTGGTTTTGCCGATCGGCTTAAAGTAGTCCATCTTTAGCGAGTCGGGGGGGAAGTACTGGTTACCTTCGACCACTTCGCAAGCGTCGCTTTCAGCCAGTACAACGCCGTTCCAGGTAGCTTTTGCCATGGGATGTTCTCCAGATCTGCATCTCAGACTATAGCGAATCTGGGGTAGGTGGCGCGGGTGGAGATCCCCCCTGCCCCCGTTATTAAGGGGAGTACGTAGTGGGTCTTTAACGGCGAGAAACTGGGGGGATCAGGTCTTACTGAAAGAACATCTTGTCAAAAGCAAAAACCGCTACACGGCCAGGCTAATTGATCCCTTGTACCGCCATGCTCGATCAATCGCAAACCCCGATTCTCTCGGCATTGCAGGCCAGTAGCCGCCGATCCCACGCTCCGTTTTATGCGCCGGGGCACAAGCGGGGGCAAGGGGCATCGCCTCGACTGCGGGAATTGCTGGGGGAGTCGGCCCTAGCGGCGGATCTGCCAGAGTTACCGGAGTTGGACAATCTGTTCGCCCCCGAGGGGGTGATTCTTGAGGCACAGGAGCTGGCTGCCGAGGCGTTTGGGGCCGATCGCACCTACTTTCTCACTAATGGCTCGACCTGTGGCATTGAGGCGGCGATTCTGGCTACTGTTGGCCCTGGTGAGAAGATTATTGTGCCGCGCAATGCCCACCGTTCGGTTATTGCGGGGCTGGTGCTGGCGGGAGCAATGCCGGTTTTTGTGTCTCCAGAGTACAGGGCAGACCTGGGTTTGGTGCTGGGGGTGAAGGCCGGAACGGTTGCCACTGCTCTAGCCCACCACCCCGATACTCGCGCGGTGCTGTTGGTATCGCCCACATACCACGGGGTTTGTTCGGAGGTGGGGGCGATCGCAGCCCTCGCCCACCACCACGGCATTCCCCTACTCATCGACGAAGCCCACGGCCCCCACTTTGCCTTTCACCCCGATCTGCCCACCCCAGCCCTGGCCCTGAGGGCTGACTTAGTGGTGCAGTCAACTCATAAGGTCTTAGGGGCGCTGAGCCAGGCGGCCATGTTGCACATCCAGGGCGACAGTATCGATCGCTCTCGCCTGCAAGCGTCGCTCCAGCTCACCCAGTCCACTAGCCCCAATTCCCTATTGCTGGCGTCGCTCGATGCGGCCCGTCACCAGATGGCGACTGAGGGCAAGGCGTTGTTGTCTGACACCCTAGATTTGGCCCAGCAAATGCGAAAGGAACTAGCGGCAATCCCCGGCCTGCTGGTGATCGACAAATCGGCGGTGACGGGATTCTCCAGCGTTAGCGACCTGGATCTGACTCGGCTGACGGTGGATGTGTCGGGCTTGGGGATCACGGGGCTAGAGGCCGATGACATTCTCCATACCGAGCTGGGCGTCACCGCTGAGCTACCAGAGCTGCGGCACCTGACCTTCATCGTCAGTCTGGGCAATACTCTAGAGGATGTGCGGCACGGTGTAGCAGGCTTTCAAGTCCTGGCAGAGCAATCCGCTGGGCAACTGATGACCATCGCCCCTGTTAATACAGGGGCGCAAAAGCTCTTAATAGAACAGGATGCGTCGTTTACCCTGCCCGTGGTGTCGCCTCGCGAGGCGTTCTTTGCTGCGATCGAAACCGTTGACGCTGGCGCTGCCCTAGGTCGCATTAGTGCCGATACGATCTCGGCTTATCCCCCTGGCATACCAACTATTGTGGCGGGGGAAGTGATTGGCGAAGGTGCGATCGCCCACCTGACCACCATCAAACAGCAGGGGGGATACGTCACTGGCGGCGACGCACCAGCAAGATTCCGGGTTGTAGCCCAGGATGGCCGATAGTCAGCCCTTAGATAGGCTGATTCTTATGTAGATAGACCTATGCTTAAAGACGCGACATTTCAAGAACTCTCAGTTTCTGCGACTGTATACTGAATACAGCTTTGGGGATGGGCTTCTAAAGGACACTCGGGCATCATGGCTCTACAGGAATCGGTGACGGCAAATCTCATGCGGCTGAGAGATCGGCTCAGCCAGCGGTTGGCGACATCGGACGGACTGGGGGCAATGTTTGGCAAAGACGCCAGTCCCGATCTGCCCAGCCCCAGCGTCATCATTGAGTACATTGTGCCGAGCAACAAGAACTGGGCCTTTCGCAGCTGGCACCGCCGGATGGTGAAGACGGCCCAGCGCTCGCAGGGTTTTTTGCGGGCCGATCGCTATCGCCCCCTGGCCATACAGGAGGGTTGCCTGAAATGGTACACAGTGCTGCACTTTGAGCAGCCCGATCAGCTGCGGCAGTGGCTACAGTCGAGCGATCGCGAAGCCCTGCTGAAAGCGGGGCGCAACATTTTTACCTCCTACAAATTCACCTCCTTTGAGACTGGCATGCAGGGTTGGTTTAGCGACCAGTCGGGGGAAGAACTGACTGGGCTTGGTCCTCCGGCCTGGAAGGAAATTCTGGCGGTGGTGCTGGGGCTGTACCCGATCATCATGGTGCAGGGTTTCATTCTGGAGCGCCTGGGCGTATTTGAGGATTGGGACCCGGCCAGCGCTATGCTGGCCAACAACTTGATTACTACCTGCATCTTCACCTTAGTGGTAATGCCCCGAATTGTACGCTGGCTCAACTTTTGGCTACGGCCCGCCCACCGCCGGTCCCCGGTGCAAATCGAGGTGGTCGGCACTATGGTCACCCTGCTGGCGATGGCGGCCATGGTCTATGTCTTTAGCGAAATCGCTTAGATCAAGGCCTCGCTCTTGTGGGATAGCCGTCCCGGCTGTCCGCAGTCAGGCTGGATGCCTAACTTACAAGCCATTTGATCAGATCCCTCCATCCCTTAGACCCGATACCAATCCTTTGTCATTGTGCAGCCTCGGACACAGACGTCCGGGGTCGTCGCTCGTTGAATGAACCTGTGAGGCTAGAAAGCCTGACTATTCTTCCTGCCCAACCCAACTCTGGCTATCGCCGCCTTGTTGCCTTCGCTGCTCCTATGACATTTTCCACCGTGCTGCAGTTATCCAATCGCCAGGTCTCGATTCAGGCGATCGGGCGACTGCTAATTCAGGTGAGCTATGGACTAATTAACTTCTACATCCCTATTTTGTTTGTCAACCAGATGGGGTTTTCGGCCACCGCCGTGGGGTTTGCCCTCAGCCTGTGCGCCGTTTCTGAGGTCGGTGGACATTTCATCGGCGGTACCCTGGCCGACTCGCCCCGGTTTGGGCGCAAGGCGGTGCTCAGTTTGGCCGCGATTTTAGGCGTTGTGGTGTCGGGGGTGCTGCTGATTGCCCACAGTCTATGGCTGCTAGTGGTGGCTAGCTTTGTGCTAGGGATTAGCCTGGGCTTTTACTGGACGGCCTCTGGGGCGGCGGTGATGGATGTTACTGAGCCGGAAGACCGCAGCCGCGCCTTTGCGGTTATGGGGGTGGCCGAGTATGTGGGCATTGGTTTGGGCGTCTTGGGCGGTAGCGCGCTGCTGACGGCGGTAGCCGCCGACCCCGAGCTGATTTTTGTCGGCTGCGGCCTTATGTTTCTGATCTTTTTGGCGCTGGTGCAGGGGGCGATGGGGGGCGAATACCAGCCCCGTTCCCAATCTGAAGGCGCTGGCGGCGGCCTCCTCAGCGCGTTGAAGAACAAAGCGCTGCTGGTGTTTATGGCCGCTAATACCTTTTTCACGACCTATGTGGCTCTGATCACCAGTACAATTCCGCTCTACTTCACTAACTTTTTGGCGGGCAGCGACCCGGTGCCGGGAGTGTCGGTGGGCAGTACCGCCAGCTTGTTTACCTGGTGCTACATCGGCGTAGGGGCGGTGGTGCAAATTCCAACCACGACTTTGCTTGCGCCCCTGCGAAGAATCTGGGTGCTAAGTGGTGCGATCGCCCTGTGGGGTATGGGCTTTGCTCTGCTATGGGCGGCGGGTACTTTTGCGGGGGCGCAGTTTATCTGGGCGGTGGTGGCGCTGTGCCTGCTATCGGTGGCGTCGGTGGCCTACAAACCCTTTTTTATTGCTACGGTGTCTGACCTGGCCCCGCCCTCGCTGCGGGGGGCCTACATCGCAGTCAGCTCCCAGTGCTGGACGGTGGGCTATTTTATTGGCCCGCTGCTGGGGGGCTGGGCAATGGATCAATCAGCGGTGGTGGCCCAGCGGTTTTGGCTGGGGGTAGGGCTGAGCGCAACGGTGTGCATTGCCCTGCTCTGGGTGTTTGAGACGATGCGGCTTAAATCGTCCTCGGTGGCGGAAAGCCCTGGCCCCGAGCTATCGGCAGGCCCTTCGTGATCGCCGTAACAACTCTGGTGCAAACTCCTGGGTTACTATGGCGTGAATTTGCTCAAATTTTCTATTATTTGCTAAAAGGCTTCAGGCTATATGGATGCTCTGTTTAATTCTGTCGATTCTCAGCTGGTGCTGCTGGTTGCGGCGATCGCCGTCGTTGTTTTAGTTTCCCAGCTATTCTTCAGAATTCTAAGCGTAGGGCTGGTTCCCCTGATTGGCCTGGTGGCGATTGTTGTCGCTCTGCAATACCTGTTTGGCATTACCCCCAGGCAGCTATGGTTTGAGGTCAGCCACCTACCCCAGATGGCAATGAAGTTTTTTAATAGTTTGGCCTAGTAGTTCACCAAAACAGAGATGACCCATGAGTAGGATTCAGAGTTTTCGGTTCAAGGTCGGGTGTGAATCCAAAATCTGCAGCCTAGTCCGCTAGAGCCTTTCAAAACCGACCTGGTCAAGTACTAGGGAGTCTAAGCAAATGTCGGGCGACCTCTGATAACCCGACACCCAACCCTGCCGTCACCGTTTCAAGTGTTGTGGTAGATTCTACCCTTGCTCAATGGCTCGTTCCCCTCAGCCCGGTGAGCATGAGTCTGCTCACCGATGCGGGCGATCTAGCCATTGAGCGCAACTTAAAAGAATTTTTGCCGGTGCTGTTAGTGGCCCTTAGTGCCGCTAGCCTGCCGCGCATTTTTGCCCCCCTGCGCCAGGTGCCCTATACCCTGCTGTTGCTGGTGGTGGGGCTAGGACTGGCTCTGGTAGAGGTGCGGCTGATCGATCTCTCACCGGGAATGATTTTGCTGATCTTTCTGCCGCCGATCTTGTTTGAGGCGGCCTGGAAGATGAAGTGGCCCGACCTGTGGCGCGAACTGGTACCTAGCAGCCTGTTTGCGATCGGCAGTGTGCCGGTGTCGATTGTCGGCATTGGCTGGGCGCTGCACCACTGGATGCAGGTTTCTTGGACGACCGCCCTGCTGACCGGAGCCTGTCTGGCTGCCACCGATTCGGCCTCGGTACTGGGGGTATTTCGCGAGGTGGGGGCGGGCAAGCGTCTTACCACCCTGCTCGAAGGCGAAAGCCTGTTTAACGACGGGGCCGCCGTGGTGGCCTTTAGCGTGCTGCTAGAGCAGGCCATCGACCCCCAGCCCATCGACCTATCCACCACGCTGCTGCAATTTTTGCTGGTCAGCGCCATTGGCCTGGGGGTGGGCTGCGCCATTGGCACCGCCGTTGCCCTGCTCACCCAGCGATACGATCTAGGCTGGGTCGAGCAATCCCTTAGTCTGGTCACCGCCTACGGGGCCTACCTGCTGTCAGAAGATCTAGGCGGCTCTGGGGTGATTGCGGTGGTGGCGGCGGGGCTGGTGATCGGCAACCTCAGCCTGGTGTCGGGCACTTGCCCCCAAAAGCGGCCCACCATGATCGAGTTTTGGGAATTTGTGATCTTTTTGGTCAACTCGATTGTGTTTTTGCTGCTAGGCGATCAGGTGCTGTTTCCGTATTTTTTGGAGCATATTGATACGAGTTTGGTGGCGATCGCAGCTGTCCTCGCTTCCCGCGCCGTTGCGATCTTTGGCTTTAGCGCCATCAGCGGCCTTGTCACCCGCAACCCCATTCCTTGGGCTACCCAGACGGTGCTGTGGTGGGTGGGCCTGCGGGGCTCGGTGGCGATCGCCCTGGCCCTGAGCCTGCCAGATATAATTGGCGATCGCCAGCAGATTATCTCCAATTCCTTTGGCGTTGTTCTCTTTACTCTGCTGGTGCAGGGCCTTACCACCAAGCCTCTGCTAGATGCTTTGAATCTCCTCGAAGATGAGCAGATCCATACCGACTATCTAGAACTGCTGGCGCAGCGATCGGCTCTGAACCAGGTGCTCACCCACCTCCAACAATCAGATCGGCAAGCCATTGTCAGCCCCCAAGAGCACCAGCGGGAGCTAGATGCGGTGAAAGCCAAGCTTGAACAGGTCAACGAGACCTTGCGTAACCTCCAGACCACCCATCCCCAAATCGAAGCCTTTATGCGCCAGCAGCACCAGGCAAAACTGCTGGAGATTGAATCTGCGGCCTACAGCGCCTTTGTGCAGGAGGGGTGGATTAAAAAAGCGCCGCCGCTGGTGGTGCCGCAAGCACTGCAGCCTCCAGAATTTAACTCAGGTTCTTAGGTTTAGACCGCCCCAGGGCAAGCACTGCATTCTGGCCACCAAAGCCAAAGCTAAAACACAGTGCTGCATCCAAAGTGGTGAAGGTTGGTTCAACCACCAGGTTTGGGTAAATGCTCTGGCCTCGGAATCCTACATTCGGCGGCAGCACCCCATGCCGTAGCGCCAGCAGGCAAACCGCCGCCCCGATCGCGCCCGAAGCCCCTAGCGTGTGCCCCGTCGCCCCCTTGGTCGAACTCATCCACGGCAGCTGAGAGAATCCTGACTGTATGAGCCGCACTTCGTGGTCATCGTTGAGCCGAGTCCCCGTTCCGTGGGCGTGAACATAGCCCACCTGATCTGGCTTCAGGCCACTGTAGTTAAGACAGGTCTTTAGCGCCAAACGGCTACCCCTCAGCTCTGGGTCTGGGGCTGTGCGGTGGTAGGCATCGGTGCTAAATCCGGCTCCTAAAATGCAGCCGTAGGGTTGTGGCCCCGATCGCGCCTTTAGGGATGCCTCCGACTCTAGCACCAGCACCGCCGCCCCTTCCCCTAGCACCAGTCCTTCCCGCTGCAAGTCAAAGGGATAGCAGCCGGTAGCGGCCAGGGCACCTAGTTGTTCAAAGCCCGCCAGAGTAAGAGGAGTAATGGGCGCTTCGGCGGCACCGACTACAACGCGATCGCACTGTCCCCGCCGCACCAGTTCGTAGCCCTGAAAGATTGCCGTTAGCCCTGTCGCGCAGGCCGCCATCGGAGCCAGCACCGGGCCGAGGGATTGGATCTGGCGGGCAACGGCGATCGCCCCCATATGGGGTAATGCCTCCAGCCAGGAATTTTCATCCCAAGAGTTTTGCCCTGCCATCCGCTCCCAGCGGCTTTGAAAGCTGCGGCTAGAGCCAATTACCACACCGCAGTCTGGTAGAGGCAGGGCCAGGCGGGCATCGGCGATCGCCTCGGCCACTGTCAACCCCAAAAGATCCTCCAGGTCAGCAGGCGCATTGCCTACCGTTGCCAGGGGCCGAGGCGGCAGCTCCGAAAACGGCTGCCCCATACAAACGCCCGATTTCCCAGCCAGAAGGGTTTCCCAAGTCGCTGCCGCCGTTGTCCCTAGAGCCGTAACCAGCCCCAGACCGCTGACAACAACCCGGTGTCCCTTGAGTTGCTGCCTACTCAGTCTTCAGATTCTCCAGCCCCTCGATCACCCGCGCCGACTCAATGCGATCGCCCTGCTCAATGGCATCGACGGTCTCCATACCACTGGTGACGTAGCCAAACACCGCGTAGCTACCGTCTAAAAAGGGCAGTTCCGCCAGGGTAATGTAAAACTGGGCCGAGGCCGAGTCTACCGCCTGCGATCGCGCCATCGCCACAGCCCCACGCGTGTGGGGTAGTTCCGGAACTTCGCCAATCCGGGCTTCCTCAAACGTCTTGCTATAGATTGGTTCCTCTGCCCCCGCTGGCGTAATTTCTAGCGGCACATAGCGAGGTGCCTGGGTATCAGGGTCGATAAAGCTCCCCGTCCCTAACTGCTGCGCGGGCACGCTGGGGTCATTGCTCTGGGGGTCGCCACCCTGGACTACAAAGGGCTCTGGGTCACGCACCACCCGATGAAATACCAGTCCGTCGTAGACGCCACGATTCACCAAATCCACAAAGTTACCGGCGGTGATAGGGGCGTTGGTACCGTCTAGCTCCATCACAATGGGGCTACCATTCACCACCATCTCCACGGTGGCCGTCCCGTCTAGCACCGGCAGGCCAGCTGAAGACGCGGCCAACTCCGATACACCAGGAGCCGGGGGAGCGTCGCTAGAGGTCGCTTCCAGATTGGCAGAATTAGCGCAAGCGCCCAGCCACAGGGTCATTAGAGCCGCCAGGGCCAGGGTAAAAGGGCGCATAGAGAAAGCCATCAATACGTCAATTCCTAATAGTGCAACCGACCCCCCATGTTATCTCAAGGGATTAATGCCTGGGGTAGGGCGATCGAGAACTTGCCTGCCGAAGTGTCTACAGACCCTCTAGGGGCACCTGCAAAAACCGCGCTAGCTCAGCCCCCTGATTTTCTAGATCAGACAGCGGAATGGGCTGCCCAACGCGAGTCAGAGGAATATCAGGCCGCCCCTTAATCCGCAGATAGAGGGTGCGCTTAGGGTTGAGTCCTTCTTTAATGGCCACCCTTACCGCCGTTGCGTCGTCTAAGGGGTGCTCAATTTCAATGTGGCGGTTTTCGCCCCAAAACCCTTTGCGTACAATCTGGAGACGGTTGCTGTCCTTGTCAAAGCTGTTGTAGCCGCCGCCCACATCCAGGCTAATCACCACCCACAGAAAGGTGGCCAAACCCAGGGCCACCACCCCGTAAAAGCCCATGGCAATGCCCTGGGGAATAAAGACAAGCTGGGTTGGGTCGGAAAAGGGCAGCAGATTGGTCTTTAGGTAGCTAGAGGCCCCAGCTAGGGCAAACCCCAGCCCGCCCAGGGTAAGTACTGTGGCCCAAAAAATGTTGCTCAGGCGGCGAGCCCCCAGCACGTTGCGCTTCAAAGTCTGCGGTTGAGTCGAAGAAATAGAGGCGGTCATAGATAGTTAATGGGGAAACGCATTGAAAACGCTAAGCAAAACAGTCAGGAGAGTAGCGATGCTGTTGACCCAAGCTGCTACGGGTATATAGCCAATTTACGTTTAATTCAGCGGGCCAGAGCTATCACCCACCATCACCTTATACCAAACAGTGGATAGTCCTAGTCTAAACCCCGGTGCCCCAGGGGCACTCAGACACCAGGCCCTCAACTATCGTCACCAGGGCAAACATCCCGGCCCGCCCACATGAGAATTTACGTATCAGATTGTAAAAAATTAGAACACTCCTTATCATAAATAGAAACCTGGCCTCTTTCAGCCTGGCTTCAGAGTCTGGCTTTAGGGGTTAACTGGTGTGACTCTGGCAGGGTTATCGTTATTAGGTTGGGAATATTTTTTTCCCTGGCTCTAATATCTGGAATACTTAGTAGATATAAACCCCTGCTCTGAGGCAATGCTCTGCCAGGCTTGATTCAAATCTAGAATTGAACTGGATCTAACAGAGCCGCGACCTTATGGATTGGATGTCATATAAAGAGGATTTGACATGACCATAGCAATGGGACGCGCGCAAGCCCAGCGAGGATGGTTCGACATCCTAGATGACTGGCTAAAGCGCGATCGCTTTGTATTTATCGGCTGGTCCGGGATTTTGCTGTTCCCCTGCGCCTTCATGGCCGTCGGGGGCTGGCTAACCGGCACCACCTTTGTCACCTCCTGGTACACCCACGGCCTTGCGTCGTCGTACCTAGAAGGTGCCAACTTTTTGACTGTAGCTGTGTCCACCCCAGCCGCTAGCCTGGGCCACTCCCTGCTGCTGCTGTGGGGACCCGAAGCCCAGGGCGACTTTGTGCGCTGGTGCCAACTGGGCGGATTGTGGGCCTTTGTCGCCCTGCACGGAGCCTTTGGCCTGATTGGCTTTATGCTGCGTCAGTTCGAAGTGGCTCGTCTGGTCGGCCTGCGGCCCTACAACGCCATCGCCTTCTCGGCCCCGATTGCGGTATTTGTCAGCGTCTTTCTGATGTACCCCTTGGGCCAGTCGAGCTGGTTTTTCGCCCCTAGCTTTGGGGTAGCGGCCATCTTCCGCTTTCTGCTGTTCTTCCAGGGCTTCCACAACTGGACCCTCAACCCCTTCCACATGATGGGCGTAGCGGGTGTTCTAGGTGGAGCGCTGCTGTGCGCCATTCACGGTGCCACCGTAGAGAACACGCTGTTCAAAGACGGCGAGAACGCCAACACCTTCCGCGCTTTCGAGCCGACCCAGGCTGAAGAGACCTACTCGATGGTGACGGCGAACCGATTCTGGTCACAGATTTTCGGTATTGCGTTTTCCAACAAGCGCTGGCTGCACTTCTTCATGCTGTTTGTGCCAGTGACCGGTCTATGGATGAGTGCGGTAGGTGTTGTAGGTCTAGGGTTGAACCTGCGGGCCTACGACTTTGTGTCGCAGGAAATCCGGGCGGCAGAAGACCCTGAATTTGAGACCTTCTACACCAAGAACATCTTGCTGAACGAAGGCATTCGGGCTTGGATGGCTCCGACTGACCAGCCCCATGAGAAGTTTGTATTCCCCGAAGAGGTACTCCCCCGTGGTAACGCTCTCTAGCAACTCGTATATTGCTGGGCGCGACCAAGAATCGACCGGGTTCGCCTGGTGGTCTGGTAACGCTCGACTAATCAACCTATCCGGCAAGCTGCTGGGTGCCCACGTGGCCCACGCTGGTCTGATTGTGTTCTGGGCAGGGGCTATGACCCTGTTCGAAGTAGCTCACTTTGTTCCCGATAAGCCTCTGTATGAGCAGGGCTTTATTCTCCTACCTCACCTTGCAACCCTCGGCTGGGGTGTAGGGCCTGGTGGTGAAGTCATCAACACCTTTCCCTATTTTGTTGTCGGTGTACTGCACCTAATTTCGTCGGCGGTGCTGGGTCTGGGTGGGGTTTACCACGCCCTGCGTGGTCCCGAAGTGCTGGAGGAGTATTCGTCCTTCTTTGGCTACGACTGGAAAGACAAGAACCAGATGACCAACATCATCGGCTATCACCTGATCCTGCTGGGTTGTGGTGCATTGCTGCTGGTGCTGAAAGCCTGTGTCTTTGGTGGTGTTTACGACACCTGGGCTCCGGGCGGTGGGGATGTGCGTATCATCACCAACCCAACCCTCAACCCGGCTGTTATCTTTGGCTACTTGGCGGGTTCTCCCTTTGGTGGCGACGGCTGGATTGTCGGCGTCAACAACATGGAAGACATCATCGGTGGCCACATTTGGGTCGGCCTGGTCTGCATTGGCGGCGGTATTTTCCACATCTTGACCAAGCCTTTTGGCTGGGCGCGTCGTGCCCTGATTTGGTCGGGTGAGGCCTACCTGTCCTACAGCCTGGGCGCTCTGTCCCTGATGGGCTTTATTGCCTCTTGCTACGTGTGGTTCAACAACACCGCTTATCCCTCTGAGTTCTACGGTCCCACCAACGCCGAGTCTTCTCAGGCTCAAGCGATGACCTTCCTAGTGCGTGACATGCGCCTGGGTGCCAACATCGGTGCGGCCCAAGGCCCCACTGGTCTAGGTAAGTACCTGATGCGCTCTCCCACCGGTGAGATCATCTTTGGTGGTGAAACCATGCGCTTCTGGGACTTCCAAGGTCCCTGGCTGGAGCCCCTGCGTGGCCCCAATGGCCTTGACTTGGATAAGCTCACTAACGACATCCAAGATTGGCAGGTGCGCCGCGCTGCTGAGTACATGACTCACGCGCCCAACGCCTCCATCAACTCGGTGGGTGGTGTGATCACGGAGATCAACTCTGTGAACTTTGTGAACCCTCGTCAGTGGTTGTCGACTTCCCACTTTGTACTGGGCTTCTTCTTCCTGATTGGCCACCTCTGGCATGCTGGTCGCGCCCGCGCGGCTGAGGCAGGCTTCGAGAAAGGTATCGATCGCGAAGCTGAACCCGTACTCGCGATGAGCGACCTCGACTAAGGTGAGGCTAGCCCAAGCGGTTTAAGCAAAAAAGCTCCTGCCCTAGGGTAGGAGCTTTTTTGTTTCATAGTTGGCTTAAATTCTAAACCTGGCTAGACGTGTAGCGCGATTGTCTGTACGCGCGTACAGATTGGCTGTTCAACCGTTTGCGCAGGGCGAATGCCATTTGCCCCTACGAAATTTATTTTTCTAGGCGCACGACGTACCACTGCATGGCTTCGCCGGGGGATAGCTCCAGTTCGCAGGCGGTGTCGCGCAGGTGCTGGGCCTGGTCGGCGACGGTGCCAAAGCGCTGAAGGTCGCGGGGCAGGTCTTGCTGGCGATCGCGCAGTAGCCCCTCCAACCGCTCTAGCAATTCCTCTGGGGTGAGAAATTCTTCCGCTGTACCGGGCATCAGCACAACAAACATATCTTCCTGGTACATGATGGCGTCGGGCATGGGACAAAACCTTAAGGAAACCTAGTTTGATCGTAAACGCCCTGGTCCCCTTCGCGGTCTTTGGGGTACGGTTAGTGAATGCTCTGGCATCCCCCTGGCGAGCATAGGGGTAAACACGCTTACATACTGTGAATTTTGGTGGGTAAGCTGGCCAATCTTTTGGATCCGGTGGTAGGATGAATTGGTATTCACCGAAATCCCGACCGACTTACCGGAGAATAGGTGAATTCCCTGCCCACGATTTCAGGAAACAGACTGCAAAAACGGTACTGTTGCCTAGGGCTTTCTGTCTAAGTTTTCTGTTTGAAAGGTTATTTGCCTGCCGCCATGGTTCAGACTCCAATTAAATCTACGCCTGCTTCCTCTGCCCCTGGGCCGACTCCCTCCAAGGTGGAAGTTCTTAAAGAAAACAGCCGCTTTTTGCGCGAGCCCGTGGCCAGTGAGCTGCTGCAAGACACCAATCACTTTTCTGAATCGGCAATTCAAATTCTTAAGTTTCACGGCTCTTATCAGCAAGACAACCGCGACAACCGCGCTAAGGGCCAGGAAAAGGACTATCAGATGATGCTGCGGACCCGCAACCCCGGCGGGTACCTTTCTCCAGAGCTGTATCTCACCCTCGATCGCCTGTCCGATGAGTACGGCAACGGCACGCTGCGGGCCACTACCCGCCAGGGCATTCAGCTGCACGGGGTGCTGAAGCAAAACCTGAAGGCGACCATTGGCGCGATCGTACGCAGCCTGGGGTCTACCCTAGGAGCCTGCGGCGACCTCAACCGCAACGTGATGGCACCGCCTGCCCCCTACAAAAACCGGCCCGAGTACCAGCTGGCCCAGGAATACGCCAACAACATTGCCGACCTGCTGCGGCCCCAAACCGAGGCCTACTACGAAATTTGGCTGGATGGCGAGAAGTTTCTCTCCGCCGAAGAGCACCCCGACGTGGTGGCGGCTCGCCAGCGCAACGGCAACGGCACTGTGGTGCACAACAACGAGGAGCCAATCTACGGCACCCACTACATGCCTCGCAAGTTTAAGTGCGCGGTAACGGTGCCCGGCGACAACTCTATCGATGCCTACACCCACGATGTCACTCTCGTGGTGATCACTGATAGGTCGGGGCAGCTGAAGGGCTTCAACGTACTGGCCGGGGGTGGCCTGGGACGCACCCACAATAAAGAAGAAACCTTTGCCCGCACCGCTGACGAAATTGGCTATATCGACAAGGCCGATGTCTACGACCTGATGAAGGCGATCGTGGCCACTCAGCGCGACTATGGCGATCGCCATAACCGCCGCCACGCCCGCATGAAGTACCTGATCAATGACTGGGGCGTGGATCGCTTCCGTCAGCAGGTAGAAACCTACCTCGGCAAATCCCTCAAGCCCTTCAAAAAGCTGCCCAAGTGGACCTTCTACGACTACCTGGGCTGGCACGAGCAGGGCGACGGCAACTGGTTTGTGGGCGTACCCGTCGAGAATGGCCGCATTCTCGATCGCCAGGGTTTACAGCTCAAAACCGCGCTGAAGGAGATCGTGCAGCGCTTTAATCTGCCCATGCTGATCACCCCCAACCAGAGCGTGCTGTTCTACGAGGTGAAGCCCGCCGACAAAGACGAAGTTCAGGCTATTCTCACCCGTCATGGCGTGGTCAAAGAGACCGAGCTAGACCCCCTGGTGCGGTACGCAATGGCCTGTCCGGCTCTGCCCCTGTGCGGTCTGGCCGTGACCGAGAGCGAGCGAATTATGCCCACGGTGCTGGGTCGTCTGCGGGGGCTGCTGACCAAGCTGGGCCTGCAAGACGAACACTTTGTGGTGCGTATGACCGGCTGCCCCAACGGCTGCGCTCGCCCCTATATGGCCGAACTAGGCTTTGTGGGTAGTGCTCCTGAGTCGTACCAGGTGTGGCTGGGTGGCTCGCCTCACCAGACCCGGCTGGCCCGCACCTATATGGAGCGTCTCCACGACAACGACATCGAGACGACCCTAGAGCCGCTGTTTGTGTTCTTCCGCGACGGGCGCAAGAAGGGCGAGAGCTTTGGTGACTTCTGCGATCGCGTTGGCTTTGAGGCGTTGCGCCAGTTTGCGGCCACCTACAACCCCGACCAGTACCAACCCCGCCACACTAAGGAAGGGCGGCACCGGCTCAGCATCTCCCACGACCTGTTTATGACGCTGCAGGCTACTGCAGACAAAGAGGGGCGACCCATGGCCCAGGTGATGGCCGATGCTCTGGCTGTATACTTGCAACAGCCGGGACGCTAGAGCCTAACGCAAAAGAGTCTGACGCAAAAGAGTCTGACGCAAAAAGGGGGATGGATCGTTTGATCCATCCCCCTTTTTTAAGGTTAAACGCAAAAGGGGTCGGGTGCCTATAGGGGTGTACCAGCAAAACTGGCTGACAACCCCAGGCACCCGACCCCTGGATTAATTAACCCACGGGGTTGCTGCGATTGGGCAGTACCCACAGCAGCATGGGGCAAACAACCACCGTCATCACGGTGACAGCAGCAATGATTTCGAGTCCGGCAACAAGAGCAGTATCCATAGTTAGGTTCGCCTCCCAGGGCAAAAGTGGTTGAGGCGCGTTCCTTCGAGAGAAGTTCTCTACTTCCGTCCTGTCCAGTTTCGGTAGCGTTCTTGAAGATTCGAACAGGATGAACGACATTTTTTCTGTGTTTACTATTACAGTTTAACGTATTTTTTCAAAGGCAACAACGTCTGTATACTTCTGCAATAGTTGAGGCTGAAATTGAAGGGCGATCGCCTCCGTTGGAGCGAGGCCCGACCGCTCACGAACCCAGCTGTATCGACGGTTCTAAGGATCTTCGGCCAGCGAGAGCGAAAGTATTTGGGCCGAGTTTTGACAGCTTATATTAAAGCTGCTCATGGTGAGATGAAAGCTACTTTTTGTAGTCTGTGATGCGCTTTTTTACTATTAAGAGGTGGCAAAGATAGCTAACCCCTTCTAAGTAGGCAAGCGTGATTAAATATAAGTCGATGTAGGTTGGGTTGAGGCACGAAACCCAACGCCCGCATGGGTTACGCTATCGCTAACCCATCCTACATTTGAATTGACCAACTCACTTACCGGGCTTTTGCTCCTGGAGATCTACCATGACCCTGATTAGAGCTTGGACAACCCAAAAACTCACTCAGCTGGGTCTTTGGCTGGCGGGTGCTTTTGGTCTCAGCGTTAGTATTCCTCAAACCGCCGCCAACAACGACACCTGGACCCCCGATACGCTGGCTAACTTTGGCTTAGAAATGAGCAAGGGGTTTGGTATCGGACTTTAGACCAGTCGCGCTTCAACTCAATCCTTCGACCAGACATGACATGGTCCCTGCTGTTTTAACCGACGGCAGGGCTTTTTTTGCCGTGGGCATCCCGAACCTGCAAATTCATAACTCTAGCGTTTGCCGTTCCGTCCCTTCCGTGCAGCGGGAGCCAGAGTGGACATCTGGCGGCAACTCAAGCGGGTTTGGCTACGGGAGCTGTCTGGGTAACGGCGGTGGCTACAGAGTTACCCAGGGTTTTGAGTACGTCCAGGAAGGCGTAAATGGCGGGGGTGTGCAGGCCGTTGCCCAGCACGGCGGCCCCAATCACTCGCACTAGGGGCTCGGGCAGATCAAACACCTGCACCCGCTCTGGAATAGGTTCTGCGGCCAGGCGGGGCAGAATGGTTGCCCCTAGTCCCTGAGCGACCAGGTTGACGATGGTGGTATCGGTTTCGACCTCGGAAACCACGTTGAGGTTGTAGCCGTGGGCCTGGAAGTGGTCGTAGACATCGCGCATCATGATGCGATCGGCGGGGGGCATGATCAGCGGATGCTGGGCGACCTCGGCCCAGGTAATCTGCGATCCGGCGGCCTTAAAGTTGGGGGGGAACAGGGCCACGTAGGCGTTTTCGAGCACTTCCCAGGTGTCGAGGTCATCGGCGGCGGGCAGTAGGGTAAAGCCAATGTCGGCCCGGCCCTCGCGCAGGGCTTTTTCGACCTGGAGGTAGTTGTCGTGCTCGCTGAGGTTGACGGCGATGTTGGGGTGGCGCTGCTTAAATTGGGCGATCGCGGCGGGCAGCAGGTGAATAGCAATGCTGCGAAAGGAGGCGATGCGCACCTGGCCCCCCTGTAGCCCTCGGGCTAGCTCGGCTTCTCGGGCGATCGCCTCGGCCTGCTGCAAAATAATCCGGGCGTGGCTGACAATGCGATCGCCCACCGGAGTCAGCCGCGCCCCGTGTCGCCCCCGAGAAAACAGCACCACTCCCAAATGATCTTCTAGGGCCGAAATACTGTGGCTTACCGCCGACTGCGACATGTCGAGGTTAAGGGCAGCCTCGCTAAAAGTTTCCTGCTCGGCTACGGCGACTAAAATTCGCAGCTGAGACAGTTTCATCTGATTTTGATGGTTATCCCGCATTTTCGCCCACAGCCTGCTCTAAGTGCACTGTGTACAGCTTCTACGAGCCTACAGCAGGTTGACGGTCAAAACCGCTCACGGGCGACATCCGCTCTATTGCTGGCCAGTTCTCCTAGGACGGTATTGACCGCCTGCAACCAAAACTGAATCGGCCAGCCGCATTGCTTATCGTCCCCTCACCAAGCTTTCAGATTTAGATTAGGGGATTCTCACATCGGCCCTCGATGATGGCAACAGCCTTAAGCGATCGCCCACTACTGGAGATGAATGTGATGAAAAACCTAATGTTTGCAGCCCTAGCCTTTGGTGCAACGGCGGTAGCGCTAGGCACTAGCCTTGCGCCCTCAACGGCAAGTTTGCCTAGCCTCTGGCTGGATAGAGAAACTATGGTTTCGACGACGCTGGCCCAGGCTCCAGGGCAGTTTGTCACTGTAGATCAAGACCATGCCACCACTGGTACCGCGACGCTGGTAACCGTCAGCGGGCAGCAGTATCTAGAGTTTGATGCCGCCTTTGACACAGCGGGCGGCCCTGCCGTCGAGGTGATTTTGTATAAAGGCGCAGC
Source organism: Nodosilinea sp. LEGE 07298 (assembly GCF_015207265.1). Taxonomy (GTDB): domain Bacteria; phylum Cyanobacteriota; class Cyanobacteriia; order Phormidesmidales; family Phormidesmidaceae; genus Nodosilinea. The sequence continues at coordinate 17,607 of NZ_JADEXE010000075.1, forward strand.
GGTGCCAGTCAATATTGCTGAGGGCAATTACGTCACCCTCGCCCCCCTGCAACGCTTCTCTGGGGCACAGCGGTATATGATTCCTGTCGGTGTCGACCTCAACGACTATCAAACCGTAGGCATTTGGTGTCGGCAGTTCAACGTTACCTTTGGCTACGCGCCGATTTAGTCAGTCGGTCGGTAGAATCTACAAACTCTATCTACCGACTGACTATCCTTATGTCCCTCGCTGTAAAGATGTGGCTCTAGCGGCCATCGTTTTAGAGTGAAGCGTTGATATTGGATAGCTTTATGGCTTCTGAAACACGCAAAACTGAAATTAATGAAAAATCTACCAACGACCTGTTTCAGCGCTACAGTGCGCTGTCCGTAGATGACAAACTGGCGTTGCTCTACTACATCTATGAGGCGATGGGCGATTCTATCACCCCAGCTGCGCCTGAAGCCGCCGATCCTGAGCTGGCGGAGCCGTTAGTTAAGGGGCTATTCGACCTTTCAGAAGACGAGCAGCTAGAGGCCATGCGCAGCGTGGTGCGAAAAGAGCACAGCGATACATCGGAGCGCTACGGCGGGCTCAGTGCCAACAATCAGCTGCTGGTGTGGTACGGCTGGGCTCAGGCCATGGGCAAACAAATTGTCGGCATGCCCAGCGACTACCAGGCGGAAGGCCCGGTAAATGACATTCTTTCCGCCATTAAGGGAATGGAGTTTCAGTCGCAGATTTCGCTGCTGCGAGAAGCGGCCACCCAAATGGGCTTCAGCAACGTCACCGCCCCCCCTCCTCTAGCCGAAACGGGTACGACCGATAGTCTCTAGAGCCCGCTACTGGTCTAGGAGTTTACCTTTTCATCCGAAATTCGATTTGGTAAACCTCGATTCATAACCAGGAAACCCGTAGGGGCGCAGCATGCTGCGCCCCTACGGGCCGGAGATATTCAGTCAAGATTTGCTATCAAACATCATTAGCCCTCGGCATTTTGTAAAAGGATGCTGGGGGCTAATGATGTGTTGGGTGCAAGCGCCCAAAAAACCGACAGCGCCGCCCATACTCAGTCCATCGCTGTCGAGACCCTGCAGGCGGTGGAAGCCTTGAAGCGGTTCACAGCGGTGCTTCAGGGGCGTCTTGTATAGCTGTAGCCAATCAGATTAGGACGTCTGTCAGACGAGCGTTCAAACGTTGAACGTTTTCAGGATTGATTGATGTCCTAACCCAGGTGACTCTGGCTATACTTCGGCTTCTAGCCCAGCGATGTAGGCTTCAATGGAATGGTCGTTGAAGCGGCTGCTCAGCACCTTCCAGGTCCAGCGAGAGCCGGTTTGAATCGCTTTCTCAACATGGGCGTAGCCTTGCCAGCTGCGGGGAATGCGGGTAACAATATCCCAGCCGTAGACAAAGCGGTAGCTGTTGGGAATGCGCCGGTCATATGACTCGACCATAGCCTGGTTGCCCACGCGGGGCGCACCAAAGGTATAAACCTCAAAGCTGAGGTCGCGCGTTGTACCCAAGTTGTACTGAATATCGAGGGCGGCGATAGTGGCTAGCGCTCCACCCAGGCTGTGGCCGGTGACGATAACATGCTGTCCTGTAAAGGTATTCATGGCCTCTAACAGGTCTTTGCGCACGGCAAAGTAAGCCATCATAAACCCCTGGTGAAACTTCACTTCGGTGTTGTCATCGCTGTAGGGGTAAATTTGCTGGCGAAACTGAACGTTGTTCATCCAGTCGACAGATTTATCGGATCCGCGAAAGACAATGTAGAGGCGATCGCTGTTGAGCTGATTTAGAATCGCCACCTGGGTATCGGTAAAGCCATTGTCCTGACTTTCAACAAACACTGGATCGATATCGGGATAGGCTGAAAATCGCAGTCCGCTGAAGTCGCGATAGCTCTCCTGGCAAAGGCGAGCGCATTTGAGGGCGAGGGCATAATCTACCACTGAATCTTTCTCCCATCTCTGAAACTAGGGTGCAGATACCGTCCACCAGGCCAGGGCATAGGGCTGCGTAGGCTCGTTGTGTACCTGCTGCTGAGAGATAACTCTCAGTTTGTACCGGCCCGTTTCCGGAATTTGATAAAAAATGTGTTCAACGCTGTCGACCTCGCTCACCGACGACCACACGCTCTGAGAAATGTCGTCGCTATCGGCGGGCATGAGGTAGAGGTTGAGGTTGTTGAGCCCCTGGTCGGTAAAGTCTTCACCGATGTCATAGAAACCGTTCTGGTTGGCATCGGTCAGGGCGACAACCCGCTCCCAAGCCAGGGTCGCCGAGAGAAAACTTCCCCCCTGTAGGGGAGCCTCAAAGGCGTAGTCATGCACAGCAGTTGCCCCCACGAAAGGCGTCAGTTCGGTAATGTTCCAGCCGATGGCAGGCACGGCCTCGGCGGGGCCAAAGGCACCGGGTAGGATCTGCTGGTAGGCGCGATAGGCGTTTAGGTGCCCGGTGCCCAGGTCTTTGTGAAGCGGAATTTTGGGGTCTTGGTAGGCATCAGACTCTAGCCATGAGCGGCTGGCGTTGTCGAGCAGGGTGCGGGTCATGCCCAGGCGCAGGCCGTCGCCATTATCTTTAATTTTGTCGGCTGAGTTGAGCAGTACCGCCTTTATTACCATCGGATGACGGCCTGCTAGCGGCCAGTTGGGTACCCCGGCCCGAAACTGGCGATCGACCAGCTGCTGCATTAGGGCAATAGTGCCCGCAACGTGGGGCGAGGCAAAGCTGCTGCCGCTGGAGGTGCGTATCTGTCCATCGGGATCAATCAGCTCAATGCTGCTGCCGGGTGCCACAATGCTAATCGAGCGACGGGGGCCGACGTTGCTTTCAGGAATGCCCCCCTGACGGGCAGATAGAATAGGCTCGCTGCCTAAATTTGATGAATCAATGCGGTTAAACTCGCCGTTGACCTGGCGCGAGTAGGCGACGTTGATGCCGTTAAAGTTGTCGGTAGGAATGGGAATGCCGCCGCGTCCCTGGTTACCAGCAATCACGTACAGCGCTCCGTGCACTCGGGCTGACCAGTCGATGCACTGGGTCAGCAGGGCGTTGCCGTCGAGCACGGCATTAGAGCGGGGGTCGCGGGTGAGGGGTTCGCCAAAGCTAAAGTTAATGGCGCGCACGTCGCCACCGTTTTCTAGGGCCACTGCCTGAGCCGCCAGACATTCTTCGGGCTGAGCGCTGGTATTGCCCAGGGGGCCTACGGCTCCCGAATACAGCAGCGCCTCTGGGGCCACCCCCGTGCGCAGTTTATCCTGGCTGATCATAACGCTGGCGACGTTGGCCGCATGGCCGTCGACGTACTCATTGGGGTTAGCGACGCCATCGAGCAGCAGTACCCGGCGCACGGTAACGGGCAGGTTTTCAGTCGCCACTTTATCGATGCCAAACCGGCTAGGACGACCAATTTCGACTTGACCAATGGCAATTTTTTCGCCGGTCAGGTTGTAGGGCGGGGCGTGCAGTCGTCGGGCGTCAATGCCCTGGGGACCAACCGACTCGGTCAGAGCCAGCACCGGCAGAGCCAGAGGAACCAGGCCCCCAATGCCTGCAGCCCAGAGCATGGTCTTGGTAATGGACGATCGCCTCAGCCGGGTCTTAGACCATTGCCACCCACGCTGCTTAGCCATAGTCAAATCCTGTGTAAGTCATCCCTTGGCAAACTCTATCGCAAAGGCCCTAGCCCCGGCATCAAAATTTTGGATCTCGCAATGTTGCGGTGGGTTAGCTCAGCGGTGATGACGGGAACTCGGTGGGAGCCGTAACCGGGGGATCAATGACCTGGGCTTTGACCTGGGCACGGGTGAGCAATCGTGCCAGTCGGAGGGCCTGGTGGCGATAGAGGGGCACCGGTAGCGTGCCAGGCAGATGGGCCATAAACTCACGGGCTTCGCCTAGGCGGTAGCCCGAGACGCGGGCAATTTCGGCGGCACCGTCGAATAGAGCATTGGCGGTAACGGTTTTTTCGAGCTGAATGTACCAGTCTTTGCGGGCCAGATGGCCCTGCTCAATGCGGCGCAGACCGCCAATGGTGGCCAGTACCACCAGGCGATCGCCCACCTGCAAGCGAGCATCTTCGGCGGGCATAATTTTGCCCGGTTGACCGTCGTGCTGGTGCCACAGAGGGACCACGCCATAGCCATAGGCCACCTCCGACAGCAGTCGCCCGCTCAGGGTATCGTCGGTTTCAAGATCGTACTGAGTGACCAGCACTGTTTGGTCGTAGAGCCGAAACAGGCCGATAACATGCTCGCCAAAGGCCGCCCCAGCAAAGGCTTCGGCAGACAGCGCTGAGGAACAAAGCACCTGGGCAAAGGGAAAGATCTGGGCAACGCGATCGGTAAACTGCTGGTCGTAAGTGCGAATAATGGCGCGACAGTGGGGGTTGAGCCGGTGGGCCAGCAGCCCCATCTCCAGGTTTTGAATTTCGTCTTCGCTGACGGCTACTACGCTCTTAGCGGTCGTCAGGTTGGCCTTGTCTAAGGCGACGGTAACATCGCCCGTCAGCAGCGGAATTTTGGTCAGCATGTCGGCATCGGTAGCCTGGGGCGCAATGCCGACCACAGGCTGCTCCAGTTCCTGCAGCATATCGAGTACCTGACGCCCCACCCGGCCTAGCCAAATCACCACTACATGGTCTTTTTCGGGTACGGGCAGGCGGCGCTCTCGAAATTCAAACCGCAGGGTGAGCAGCTTTTCGGTGAGCAGAGCATAGAGCACTCCCACAAAGGCCGCCCCAGCGATGGTGAGCAGCACTCCAAACGCCTGCATCAGGCGAGGATGGTCAAAGTCTTCCAAAGCTTCAAACACATCGCCATAGCCGCCAAACAAGGTGATGAAGGTGTACAAAAACGCCTGAAACATAGAGATGTCTTCAGCCGCATTGGCATCGAGCAGCAGAGTGCCTATCAGGCAAAGGGTAACCACTGTCACCCCGCAGATAATCGCCACTCGGCGCAGCTGCTGCTCGGCCCCAGTCTGCCAAAGGCTAAGGAAGGATTGCTTCAGCGTGGGCCAGTTGGTCAGGCGAGCGATCGCCTGACCAACTCCCTGCCACACCCCCTGCCGCATGGGCGTGGGTATGTCGCTGTAGAGGGCGCGCAGATCGGCGTTGCAGTCGATCATTACGACTTCGTCGCCAGCCCGCAGCAGGGTATCGGGGAGCCAGGTGTAAAACAGGGTAGAGGGGCTTTCGGCCACCGCCTCCGGATCGCAATGATGAGCTGTATGGCACAGCACCCGCCGACGGCTGTTGTCTAGCTCGTGAATCTGGCGGCGATCGCACCAGGGCTGCCCAGGCTCTAGCCGCTGCTTTACCACCTGAAACCGATGGCCATCCAGGCTAAAGTAGCCGATTAGCTCTTCGCCAAAGGCTCCCAGCGCAAAGGCTGGGGCGGCGAGTTGTGTAGGCTCAAAGGCGACAAAGTTTTGCAGCTGCTGCCCCATCAGCTCGTTCAGGTTTTGCTTATCCGATCGCATCACCAGCCGCACCCTGGGGTTGAGCACCCGCGCCGTCAGCGCCGCCTCCAGGTTGACCCGCTCGTCCTGGGTGACCAGCAGCACCGCCCGGCACTGGCGAATGCCCGCCTGCTCCAGCACCTCTGCCGAGCGACAGTCACCAATTTCCAAATGGTCAATTAAGTCTCGCAGGTGGGGCACCTCCCACTGATCGGGCAGGGTGTCGTTGATAGCATGTACCGGCACCCCAAAGGTCTTCAGGTTGGCCACACAGTTTTGGCCCAGGCTACCCAACCCGCACACCAAAAAGCCATCAGTCGAGGGCGGAATGACTCGTTTTTCAGGTTGAGGAGCCGCAGTTACCATGCCGGTCAACGATGGACAGTGCTCAGAGTTAAGGGTCTAGCGATTAAGGCACAAAGTGCAAGGTGTAGGGCACAAGATTCTTGGGAAAGTCCTCTTCCCTGAACCATAAACCCTGAACCTTGCACCCCCTTCCCTAAACCCCCAGGCGCTGCAAACGATACAGGCTGGAATATAGCCCTTCTTGGGCTAACAGCTCGTCGTGGCTGCCCTGTTCGACCAGCTCGCCATGCTTGAGCACCAAAATGCGATCGACGTGGCGAATAGTCGATAGGCGGTGGGCAATGATAATGGCTGTACGTTCCTCCAGCAGACGCTCCAGGGCGTCTTGAATCATCGCCTCGGTGCCCACATCGAGGTTGGCAGTAGCCTCATCCAGCACCAAAATGCCGGGGTCGCGAATGGCGGCGCGGGCAAAGGCCAACAGCTGCTTTTGGCCCCCCGAAAGATTGGTGCCTCGCTCGCGCAGTTCGGTATTGTAGCCCTGGGGCAGCTGCTCAATTAAGCGATGGATGTTGGTCTTTTCAGCCGCGTCTACCACAGCCTCTAGGGGATAGTCTTCGCCCAGGGTGATGTTGCTTTTGACATCGCCCGCGAACAAAAACCCATCCTGCAAGACCACCGCCATTCGCCGCCGCAGCTCCGCCTGGGGCAGGTCACGAATGTCTACGCCATCCAGCAAAATGGCCCCCTGGTTAATGTCGTAGAGGCGACACAGCAGACGAATAATCGAGCTTTTACCCGCCCCGGTTGGCCCCACCAGGGCAACTTTCTCACCGGGGTGAATGGTGAAGGTGAGGTCTTTGAGCACGTGCTCGTCGGCCTTATAGCCAAAGGTAACGTGGTCAAAGCGGATTTCGGAGGGCGATGAAGAGGAGCGGGTAGGTGCGTGGGCAGGTAGGTGGGTGGATGGGTGGATGGGTAGGGGG
>NZ_JADEXE010000503.1 GCF_015207265.1 Nodosilinea sp. LEGE 07298
CTCTGACATCGCGCCGGGGATAGCCGCTGCGATCCGCCCGTCCGCCGGAACCGCCGCTACGCCCCCGGTGACTCCAGCCACTATCCCAACAACAGCCACCCCACCAGTGGCCCCAGCCACTCCAGCCAGCCCTACCCTGCCCAGGGATACTACGACTAGCACCCCCGTCAATATTCCGGCGCTCAAGTCGCTGATCGACCTGGGCAATCTGGATGTCAGCGTGCTGTCGCCCAGCCTCGACCTGGGAAGCATTTTCCTGCATCCCCTCTACGAACTAGATCAGCAGCTCGATCTATCCCAGTGGGTGCATGTGGCCTCCCAGGGGCGCGACCACTACGTGCGCATCGTCTACGAAGGCCGCTTCAAATCCCTGGGCCACCGGGGAGCGCTGATCAAGGTGACCGAGCGGCGGTTTGAGAAGGCCCCCAACAGCAGTGCCCCCGTGGCCTACCTGCGCCAGTACATGTACGTGGTGGTGCGCGAACCACTGAAGGACTACACCCAGGAGGGGCTACCCCACGATGGCCGGGGTATGCCCCTGAAGCAGATTCGCCTCACCACTCTGGTGACTCCGAAGATCGATTACCCCTACGCCGCTCCGTCGCTGGTGTCAGGGAGCGATCGCTCCTTTTGGATTCAAGTGGGCGGCCAAGACTTTCGCTTCCACGCCGTGGGCACCGATGTGGCGGGGAACCAGGTTGATTTCACCATTCCCCTGATCTTTGTGCCCAACAGCGAAACTGCCGTCGGTATGGCAAAAATCGAGGCCGAATACAACAAGCCCGCCAGCAGCCAGCGGCGGCAGGCCCTGGTGCCGGGTCAGCGGGTAGCCTTTGCCGCCCCCAGCGGCGACGGCAAAGACAACACCAGCTTTGCCACCCAGGCACTCAACTTCATCAACGAAGGGGCGGGCAGCAAGGCCGACTTCTTTAGCCCCAAGCTATTTAAGGCCGAGGTGCGAATTCCGGCGGTGGAGCAGCTGGTGGGGGCCAATACCCTGAGCTCAATTCAGCTGCTGTCAGACTATGTGGTTGGGGGTGGGTTTGCTAGCCCCGCCAACGCCACCGGAGCCTTTGCCCAAATTGTCAAAGAAACCCCTGCCGGACTGCTGGAAAAGGCCGTCGCCGGGGTGACCTTCTCGGCAGAGCAGGTCGGGGGCTTTGCCACCCCCAACCTCGACATCACCACCCTGACCCGCAAGCTGGGGCCGCTGGGGGGCGAGGTTGCCGATGCCCTGACCGATACCTTTGACCCAGCGGCGGTGTTTGGCAAAGGGCTGGCCAAAATCTTTGGGGCCTTTGACCTGGCCGATTTGATTTTGGCCGGGGGCAGCGCCGAGAAAAATGCCCCCAAAATGCAGATTCGTCGGGAAGGGACAAGTGCGATCGCCGAGCTGGACTGGAAACCCAACGTCAAAACCATCGATCTGCTGATCATCAAGTTCAACCCCTACCCAGACACGGTATTTGACGTCCACGGGGTGTTCAAAAAAAGCCTGGTGGGGCCAGCCAACGACGATTTCCGCCTCACTGGCACCCTCAACCACTTCGAGATTTTCTTTCTTAAAGTGGTGCAGATCAACTTTGACTTGTTCAGCTTCACCGCCCAGAGCGGTCAAAAAACCGATGTCAACGTCAAGCTCAACCCGGCCATGCCGGTGCAGTTTACCGGCGACCTGGAGTTTGTCGAAGGGCTGCGCAAGCTGATTCCCCCCGGCGTGTTTGGCGATGGCGTCAGCATCGACTTGATCCAGTCGCCCCTGGGGGTCAAGGCGGGCCTCTCCATTGGGTTGCCCCCGGCCTCGGTGGGGGTGTTTGCCCTGCAAAACATTCTGTTTGCGGCGGGGCTGACCATTCCCTTCCTCGAAGGCAAGCCCATCTTCGACTTTGCCTTTGCCCGCCGAGACACGCCCTTTTTACTCACGGTGTCGCTGTTTGGCGGCGGCGGCTTTTTCCGCCTGGAGCTCGATACCGACGGCATTCGGGTGCTAGAAGCCGCCTTTGAGTTTGGCGCAGCGGCGGCGATCAACATCGGCGTCGCCAGCGGCGAGGTGCATATCATGGCGGGCATCTACTTCAAGATGGAAAAACGGATGCTGCCCGCCCCCGTCAGCGCCGAAAAACTGGTCTCGGTGCTGACGGGCTACCTGCGCTGCGGCGGCAAACTCTCGGTGCTGGGCATCATCACCATTTCTGTGGAGTTTAACCTCAGTTTCACCTACGACAGCGGCACCGAAAAAGCCTCCGGTCGCGCCACCCTCACCGTCACCATCGAAGTGCTCTTCTTCAGCAAATCCGTCGAACTCACCGTCGAACGCAGCTTTGGCCGCAAAGGCGGCGATCCCACCTTTGGCCAGCTCATGGATACCCCAGCCGTGTGGAACGAGTACGCCATGGCCTTCGCGTAGGTAGAAAAGAGTTTTGAATTTTGAGTGCTTAGTTTTGAGTTTTTGATTCGGTGCATTAATTCAAAATTTAAAATTCAAAACCTACTTCTATTCTTCCGCCCGTCAATTTTCTCTATGTAAAAGCCTGGTGCATTGCTTCGCGAATGCACCCTACCAATTCCCTCTTTTATTCTCCGTCCGTCAATTTTCTCCATGTAAAGGTTTAGGGAGACACATAGGTCTGCCCCTACGTCCAAAATCCAAAATCCAAAATCCAAAACACCCCCTACTCCCTACTCCCTACTCC
>NZ_JADEXE010000504.1 GCF_015207265.1 Nodosilinea sp. LEGE 07298
TACTAACCCCACCCCCTTCTGCCACCACCCGCATGGAGATCGATATCCTCATTTTGACTGTGTACTTCATCTGTATAGGCTACGTGGTCTATCAGATGGCGCTGTCCATTGAGGAAGAGTTGGAAGACCAGGTGGTGCTGGTGCCCGATGCCGACAGCCTGGAGAGCACCGTGCGATCGCAGATGGTGCGCCAGGGTTTTGATGAAACGACGGTCGAGGTACTACAGGCTGGGGTAGCCCCTTTGGGCAAAGCCGTCTCGCTGCGGTTGGTGGTGCCTGAGCCCCGCAGCCTCGCTCCCCCCGAAGATCGGCCCGAATCGCCGCAAGTGGGGCAGATTGTGGTGCAGGTGCTGCCCCAAGGGCCTCATCCGCTGCAGCCCATCATGGGGCTAACGGTGCAGGTCATCAACCAGAGCCGCGCGCTTCAAGTCATCATCGACTGGGATCGCAGCTCCATTACCCGCATGACCAATGAAATTCGCCGGGTGATTCGCCAGACCCCCGGTATGCGCCTCGACCTGGCGCTGCCTCAGGTCGCCAGCGTAGTCAACCCCAACCAGTACCTCAGCACCGTCGTCAACAGCGAAGACTGCTTTAGCCGCAACGGCGACACCCAGGTGCTGCAGCAGGCTGCCCCAGTGGTAGACGTACCGAAAATGGCCAACCTCAAAGCGCCCCTGCGCAACTATGCCCTCGACCTGGTGGTGCAGCTCAAGCCCTTTAGCGATCGCGGCGGTCGGCCCGTCATGCTGCTGCTGCCCTTTCGCTTTGCCATTGAGCCGCTGCCCGCGAAGGCCGCCATTCCCCTGGTGAACTGGATTTTGAAGCGCTAGCGGGCAATAATTTAGGATGTGCAATGTCTGGCTACTGCCCCAGTTGAAAAATGACGCCTAAATATTCGCGATAGGCGCAAACGTTACCATCCTTAATCTCGAAGGCGACCGCCGCCTGATTGTCGTAAGGCTGCCCTAGCATGACCCCGCTGGAGCGCACTTCGTAGATCACGGTGGTGGGGTTAGAGGCAACCTGCTGCACCACCACCGTCAACCCCTCTGGAAACACCGTGGACGCCAGCGTAAAAAATTCTTCAGCCCTGGCTTTGCCGTGGTTAAGCCCTTTGAACGGGCCAGCCGGAAACCAGAAGGTAAAGTCGTCGCTCAAGCAGGCTAAAAAGGCCGACCAGTATCCGCTAGCCAAACCAGTGGCAAACGCTTGAAAGGCCTGCTCGGCCACTTGTAGAGTATGAGCACTGGCTCCAGGCACGGTGAGACCTACGGGGCTAATAACCACTCTGGAATTATAGAGAAGGGTTGAGGCCGCGATTCATCAAGGGTACGCTCAGCGAATCATCCTTATAAATGCCTAAATGCCGCCCACAAAGCGACCGGGGCTGAGAATGCCAGGGGGGTCAAACTGGGCCTTGATCGCCGTCATTATATCTAGAGCGCTGCCGCTGTAGCCCCACACATCCATCGTTTTTTTGAGCGACAGAGGAGCTTCGAGCAGGGTAAGGTAGCCCTTAGAGGCTTCGGCGCGGGCTCGAGTTTCTTTGACTACGTCTGTCGTGGCTTCGGCCAGTCGCACCGTGCCAAGGCCACTGCCCCCGTGGAGTCGGGCCAGGCTACCGGAGGGCAGCGCGTCTAACCAGCGCACGGCCTGGGCGGGCAGCAGGCCTACTTTGGCTATTACCGCACCGCCTTGTTCTAGCGTGGAGGGAAACAGCGCTTCTCCAACGGTGGCCCAAACTTGCTCATCTTTTGCCCCGTCGAGGATGTGGGCCGACAGCTCAGGGCTGACCATCGCCAAGAGCGAGTCTACCTGTTCGTCGACCCCTGGCGCGATCGATTGAAACCGGGTCAGCAGGGCAACCGTTTCACCATAGCCCAGGTGAGCGGCTAAGGCTGGAGACAGCACATCAATGGCCACGGGGGTCAGGGGTGACAGGCGCAGGGCACTAACTAGAGCGTTTACCGGGTCGGCGGCTCCAGTGATGATCACCGTTTTAGAGACATCCTGCTCTGGGTAGAGGCGAAAGGTGAGCTGAGAAATAATGCCCAGGGTGCCGTAGGACCCGGTCAGCAGCTTCATTAGATCGTAGCCAGCCACGTTTTTGACCACGCGCCCGCCCGCTTTTGCCACTTGGCCGTCGTAGCGCACAAAGGAAATGCCGATTAGCATGTCCCTCAGGCCGCCGTAGCGCTGGCGCAGCGAGCCGGTATCCGCCGTAGCGACGATACCGCCCAGGGTAGCCCGGTCGGGATAGGCTGGGTCTACGGCCAGGAACTGGTTGTGCTGGGCCAGCCGGGGGACAAGATCCGCCAATTTTGCCCCGGCCTGAGCCGTAAGTGTCATATCCCCCACGGCGTGGTCGATTACCTGGTTGAGCCGGGCCGTGCTGACTACCAAATTTATCGCGTTCCCCAGGCCGCCCCAGGCCAGTTTGCTGCCGCTGCCGCAGGGCAATACTCGCCAGCGATGTTTATGGGCGCAGGCCATCACCGCCGCTAGCTCAGCTTCAGTGGCGGGGCAGGCAACAGCTTCTGGGGTCAGGTGTGCGGGTAGATTAAGGGCATTGGGGGAAAGGATGGCATCGCTTCCCAAAACGTCCGCCAGGATTTCAGCAGCGTTGGCCATACCCTAGTCAATGCTGATGGGGGTGGGGCCGCTGCCGGGGCT
>NZ_JADEXE010000076.1 GCF_015207265.1 Nodosilinea sp. LEGE 07298
GTCCATCGGTGCCCAAGCCAATGGATTGTCTGTAGAGGCAGCAGATGCGGGAGCGGCACTGCCTAACCCTGGCGATATTGATATTCAACAAGATCTCAACAAGCTAGAAGAAATTATCCTGGCCAGCCCCCGGATCCCCTTCAGTGGTCGCACTCTGGTCGATGAAGACCAGTTGCTCGACCAACTTGATGCGATTCGCCTCGATCTGCCTCCGGCCTTTCGCCAGGCGGTTCAAATTTTGCAGCAGCGCAACGCTCTCATGGCCGAGGCCGAACATTATGCACAAGAACTAATTGCAGCGGCTGAGCAACAGGCGGCTCAAATCCTAGATGAACTGGGTATTGTGCGACAGGCTGAGCAAATGGCCCAGCAAATCAAAACCCAGGCCCAGCAAGACTGCGATGGCCTGCGCACCCAGGTCATGGGCGACATTGAGCAAATGCAGATTCAGGCCCAGCGAGAATGGGAGTCTTTGCGGCAGAAGGCTTTGACAGAGCAAGACATGATTCAGCAGGAGGCCGATGTCTATGCTGATCAGGTGCTTTCTAACGTAGAACAGCAGCTTTCACAGATGCTGCGCATTATTCAAAACGGTCGTAGCCATCTACAGCCTGTTAAAGAAACGCCTGCCCCCACCCAGCGACCGAAAAGTAAGAGTGCGCCCCCGAGTGCAGCCCTTCCCGAGGCGCGCTCTGATGCTGGCACCGATCGCATGACAAATCGCCCTCGTTCCCCCAAAAAGCCTGCCGCCGACTCATGATCAGCTACCTCAAGGGGATGCTGGCCGATATTCAAAAACCTGGCAGCCACAAAATACTGGTCACCCTCGATGTCAACCAGGTCGGCTACGACCTACAGGTACCGGCTCGGCAGCTTGCCCTCCTGCCTCCTCTTGGTGAGGTGGTACAACTCTTTAGCCATCTGTACTTTCGCGAAGACCAGGCCGTTCTGTTTGGCTTTGGCCAGCGCCAGGAACGCGACCTATTTCGGCTGCTGATTAGCGTTAGCGGCATTGGTCCTCAGATGGCCCTGGCTCTAATTGATACGCTTGGCGAAGCCGAACTCACCCAGGCGGTCGTCAGCGGCAACACGCGGCTGCTATCGCGGACACCGGGGGTGGGCAGCAAAACCGCAGAGCGCCTGGTGCTAGAGCTAAAAACCAAGCTGCAAGACTGGCAAACTCAGTCGGGAGTGGGGCTGGTGCCCAGTGCTGGGCCAGTACCAACCCTGTATGAAGAGGTAGAAGTCACCCTTACCGCTCTGGGCTACAGCCAGAACGAAATTCTCAAGGCGCTTCAGGCGGTGGGGCAAAACTCTACCCTGCAAAAGTCAGCGGATCCTGAAAGCTGGGTACGTGAGGCGATCGCGTGGCTGAGCCAGTGATGCCCAGGGGCACGATGCTGCCTTGTTTGCCGACGGTTGGCCAAGCTTGCTCTGTGATCAATTCCTGGATCGAGCGCATCCCTAAAGCAGATTAGATTGGCACGGCAACCCCTGTGCTATAGTGAAAAATCCTGGTCAAAGTAATCCTTTTAGAGAAGCTGTCTGTCCCATGACTCTGTTGCAAGCGCGCAAGCAGGAACTTATCTCCGACTATCAGGTGCACGACACCGATACTGGCTCTGCTGATGTGCAGATTGCCATGCTCACCGATCGCATCAATCAGCTCAGTGCTCACCTGCAAAAGAACAAAAAAGATTATTCATCGCGCCGTGGCCTGCTCAAAATGATTGGCCACCGTAAGCGTCTGATGGCTTACCTGCTAAAGCAAGACTCTGAGCGCTACCGGGCGCTAATCCAAAAGCTGGGCATTCGCGGCTAAGCCAGCGGACTTAGCTAGGTTACGGTACTGCTTGTTGTAATCGTGTAGCCCTATGGCCCCGGAGTCTTCCCGCAAGCGACTGCCTTTTGAGCCGGTTGGCAAGGGGGCTGATAAGCCTGCTAAAGAGGCTAAAAAATCAGCTAAGTCAGCCCCTGCTCCGGCGACAAAAGCGGTCAAGCCGTCAACGTCTGCCAAAAAAATAGCCTCTAAGAAAGCTGCCAGTGCGTCAGCCGCTATTCCAGAAGAGGTTAGTAATCGTATGCTGCGGCGTATGCTGGTATTTTCTGGCATGCCTACAGCGTCGGGTGTGCTGACATTTGTGGTTAGCTACTATCTAGTGGTCAATCAGGTCGTTGAGCTGCCGTCCTATTTTGTGTTGTTGGTTACCCTAGGCTGTTTTGGTTTGGGGGTAATTGGTCTGACCTATGGCGTGCTTTCGGCATCGTGGGATGAAGGTCGTCCTGGGAGGCTGCTAGGGCTAGACGAGTTTAGGGTGAACTTTGGTCGCGTGACGAGCGCCTGGGGGGCTAAGTCAGAGCGCTAGAGCCTTTAAGCGTTTGGTTGCAACCAAGCCTAGAAGTCAAGAACTTGAAGAGCTAAAGGAAAAAGCCTGATTTGGCAACTTTTCCTGACTGCTTTACGGCCTTGTTTTTAGTCTCTACTCAGAGTAGTTTTGAGGCGTCCGATTGAGCAGACGATTCGATAATCTGTTCAATCTGCTCTTCCATGGTTTTGAGCATTTGCATCAGGTCATCGAGGGTGCGGGCCGAAGGTGCCTCGATGGTAAGCGTTTGCTGGGCACGATGCCGAATGGCGCTAATCCGCTTTTGCAGAGTGTGGGCGACGCCTAATGCCTCTTCTCCTAGCTGTCGAATCTGCTGCTGCTCGTAGAATTTTAGGGCTGCACCCCGCAGCACTTGCAGGGTAGCCTCTTCGCCATGGGTGCCCGCCATTAAGCGCAGGCGCAGCAGCACGCGATCGCCCTTATGGAGTCGTTCAATGTCAGCCTGTTTAGGCTGGCTGGTGGGTAGCAACGGCAGGTGGGTCAGGCGCTTGAGTTCGTTGATGACGCTTTGAATTTGCTCAGAACTAAGGTCATCTAGGGCGGCCTGCACCACGCCGTCTTTGCTCCAAAGCACGCGTCCCTGGGTCGGATAACGCTCCAAGTACAGTCGACCAATGCCTTCGGTCAGCACCTGGTTAAGCAGCGCCTGAGTCAGCTGAGGCGGCGGTAGGCGATGGAGCTGATTGAGGGGAATCTGGCCCAGAGCAGAGTTGAGGGTGATGCTCAGGGGGTGAGATTCTGGAGCCACAGGGGGTGGGATGATTGGGCGTGAAGCCGTGGCTGGCTGAGCGGGGCGATCGCTCTGAAGATGGTCAGGGCTATCGACGATAAAGGTCAACAGCTCATCGCTGGACGGGGCTGCTTGGGGAGATAGAGGATTGGTGGCTGGAGCCTGTGATCGGGGTTTGGTGCGGGACGCATAGCTCAAATACTTAGAGAGCATTTTTCGCTGCCAGTCAGAGGAAACAGGCCACGATACTACTGAGCAGTGAATGAATGAAACCTGTTTGCGAGCGTAGTCGACGGCAGTGGTATCGGTAGGGTTTACCATGCCTAGGTGTAAACAACTTGACTCTACAGAGAGGGGAATAATTTCGTGGTACAGGCAGGCCTCGAAAGGCAAAATGCTGTCGATCAAAGACAGCATTTGAGCCGCGTTGAGGCGGCTATCAACGGCTTCGCTGCCGCTGGTTAAGTCCAGGACAGAGAGATCATTGGGCAGTGCGGGGATATCGGGCTTCGGCATGGGCCTAGCAATTAACGATCAGGATTCTTTTATGCTAGGCGTCGGTAAAGACATAGCAGCGGATTCTTGAGAACAACCCTCCAATCTTTATCGTGTTTTGCTCCACATAAGAGGGTTACAAAGTCGGCAGAAAGAACCATTACGGCGGCGGCTGGGCGGTTAACCCGGCGATCGCAAGTATTCTCAGTCAGCAACATGCTGGGATGGTGAGTTGTTGACAAGCCCATTAATGCCAAAAGCTGGTGCTGAAAGCGCTTCAATCGGTTAGAGCTATCGTAGCAGTACGATACTGAAAGTTCCCCATCTACCGCTCTGTATTTAGAAATAGCTTAAAGCATTTTAAGGATCTTGAGCCGATGCGGGAGCCTCTGGCTCAGCTGCCAGGGTCTGATCTGCGTTTGAAGGATTGGCAGTTACAGGAACAATTTCGGCTGGAATGGCATCGCTGGCGCTTGGCAGGGATGCTTCAGCGGAGAGAGCTTCGGTTGCGTCAACCTTGTCGAAGCTCAGTACAGTATTGTCTCCAGGTGCAGGAGCAAATGGAGTTGGTTCAACCATGTCTGGAGCCGGGTTAATCGCGTCTGTTTTAGGATCAAGAGCCAATTGAGTAGGGGCGGGCGTTTCTAACGGCGAGGTGGGCCGGTCTGCCATGGGAGTGTTCTCGCTAGTCCCTTCAGGGGCTAGCGTTGCAGGAACTGCAGAAGGAATTGCGGTAGGTGCAGTTTCAGGCTCAGCTACCAAAGAATCGGGCATAGCCGCAGGCGCTGGAGTGGACGGTTCAGCCTGAGCCACTTCAGCTAGCGACGATTCGGTTACTGGTGGCTCAGCGGGTGCTGCGGGAGCGTATATAGTGCTGTCAGGAAAGGCCCCAGGAACGGCTTCAGCGGTTGGATTACTCTGGTTACCCTCGCGCACCTCGCTCCAGGTGGGTGGTGCGATCGCAGTCGAGCCAGCTACCTCTACCGGGGCTTCTAGGACGGCTGGGGAAGCTGATTCTGTAGTCGACTCGTCTGCCGCCTCAGCTTCTGAGGCCTTATCCTGGGGCTGAGCAGGGCTGGTGTTGTGGTTGAATAGCACTCCGGCTAGGGAGGCGGCCTGCGGACCCGACTCGCTCTCGGCATCTAGACCGAGGGGAGAGACCTTATCCATCGTGAACTGCCAAAGGGCGGCTAGAACGCGATCGCCGGTGGCGACATTTGGAGAGGCCAGGCTGGGGGCATCCTCGCTCTGAGCTTCAGCTTCAGCTTCAGCTGCTTGGCCCATTAGGGCCGAGTCGGCAGCGGTCGCGGCCTGGGCTACAGGGTCACTGGGAGACGTCCACATTTGCAGGAAATCATCTACGGGTTCGGCCTGGGTATTGGCTAGGGCGACTAAATCTTCGGTAGCAGGCTCGGGGCTCGGGGTCAGCGTCCAGGCTTGGGCCTGAAGCTGCGGATTTTGGCTTTCATAGGCGGCGATCGCTTGAGCGACGGCATTGGCCCGCCGCTGCTGGTCACGGCGAATGCTGGTCTCGGTATTGCCCAGGCCAGGAGCATTCCACCGCCCCGTGTTGGGGTTGATGTAAGAACGGGTACGGGCGACCAAAATAGCCTCAGACCCCTCAAAGCCACTAGCTTTTGCTTCGGCCAGGCGCTCAATGTAGCCCACTCGACCAATTGCGGCTAGGGGAGACTGGTTGGCTAGGTCGAGGCCATTGAGAGTTTCTTCGAGCGTTAGGTTCAGGCCGTGCTGGAGCGCTCGTTGCCGCAGCACGTCTCCCTGGTTTTTCAGGCGGGCCAGCTGTTTCTGGTCAGCTTCTTCGGGGGTTTTGGCCCCGTGTTGGTAAGAAAAAGTACCCATATTCCACACCCGGTTGCCGGGGTCCGTGTGGCCAAAATAGGCAGGGTTAATGGCACCATTGGGGGTACGGGTGCCCTCGGCACTGCCCACAGCTCGGGCAACCAACGAGTCGGAGTTACCCACAAACAGGCCGGGTAGCGGATCGGCTGGCAGTTGGGATTTTACCAACTTGGCCTCAGCCATGGCGATTACAGCGGCTGAAGGCTCGACCGCAAAATCTAGAGCCAGTCGTTCCGGTTCTGCTTTTGCCTCTGGCACAGGGGCAGGTTTGGGCTCGGGTGGGGCCGAGGCAACCATGACTGCACTGGCTGGCAGTGGTGGGGCTGGAGGAAGCAGGGCTGCGGCAGAGCTTTCGTTGAGGGCAACGGCTACCCCACGCCGGTAAACCCCAGCGGGCAGCTGCTGGGGCGAGTGGTAACGCATGGGTGGATTGGCCGCCCTAGCAGGAATGGGCAACGGTTGATTGATAGGATCGGGCGCGACCACAATGGCTATGGCTTCGGTAGCAGGGGTGGATTCAGCCCACTGGGGCGGCGAAAGCTCAAAACTGAGAACACCATCGTCGGCGCGTACCGCTGAGGGGCTTAAGATCGCCAGTAGAGAGCTGGCCGCTAGCAGGTTGGGGTGGAGCTTCATGGGGCAAAGACGAAGTGCAGTAGGGGGTTTAAGAAAAAAAGCTAGGTCGCGCGATCGCAGATCGCAGCTCCTAAACAAAGCTCTTGGGTTGCTAAACTCGGGGCGCTAAACTTGGCCGCTAAAAACGCAGGGCAGGCGGCGGCTGATTGAGGGATTGTTCTAGAACGCGATCGGAGGGTTCGACAATGGCCCAGGCACCGTCGGGTTGGCGGCGGAGGGTGGCAAAGTGGATCTGTCGGCCGTGCCCCATCACCTCCCCAGCCTGGACCATACCGAGCCGGGGTTGTCTAACCCCGCAGTAGCGAAACAGGTAGGCAGGTACCTCCGGAGTGGAAAAGTAAATGCAGTGAAAGCCTTTAGCAGCCAGTTCGACTTGCCCGGCAAAGGGAGCCCGCAGCCGGGTACCGCGCAGTCGTACCGATATGTCGCCCAGACTGCCGGTGACCAACTGCCCGGCCACGCGATCGCCCGACTCGATCTCCCACGATTGCTTCAGCACAATCTGTCGGGGTACCACTGGGGCCAGGTTGCGGCAGCTAGTCAGACTGGCTAGTAGCAGACCTGAACCCAGGCTGATTGCCAGTTTTCCCAGCGCCCTAGCTAAGCCCCAGGGAAACTGCCAAGCGGCAAGAGGTCGCCTCAACCACTGCGATCGCCCCTTGGGGTCGGTCTTTGACCATCGCCTCAGTCCAAAGCTGCCCACTATCGCCATCCCGCTATTGAAACCGAAAGCGATAGCCAGCGTATTCGTCATTTTCGTACAAGATTACGAGCTGAACAGACGGATCCCAGGCCATAGGGTAGGCCTCTCGCTCCGAGACTACCCCCGATCGCACCTGAAGCTGAGGCAAGCTACAGTAAGGCTCGGCCACAATCTTGCGCACATTTTCTTTAGGGTCGCGCTCGGGTACTACTAAGAGCTTGGCCAACTGCTCACGACTGAGCTGGGCGTTGCTTTGCACAATCTTTTCGCACCCTGGAGCGGTTTTTGGACGGGCTGCTGTCAGCCAGCGACCCATTCCCCTGTCATCAATGGCCAGTAGGCCAATGGCCAGCATAAGTCCGCCAGCAATAAACGGCTTGGCGGTAGCCAGGGTAACGCCACCCCCAGACTGATGCATCGAAACCATAACCTGCCTCCTTAAACCTCAACAACAAAAGGGATGGCCTGGGATGAGTGGCCCTAGAGCTGGCCACCCACGATCAGCCCCAGCACCGCTAAAGCTACGCGTAGAGCAGGCCCAAAGGCCAATTTAGGCGCTAGGGTAGCGCGGTACAAAGCGTAAGCCGTCATTGCGGTGATAGCGGCTACAGCCAACGACCACAGCGCTGGAAAAGCCCCAATCAGTAAATTTAAGGCCAGTCGACCGATGACTCCACCCCCAAACCACAGCATGCTGTCTACCCATGACAGCGACCCACCTCGACTGCTTTGGTCAAAGCCACTGGGTCGCTGGCCGGAGGTACGTTGGGCTGTTTGGGGTCTCGCCGGGCTAGGCCTAATCCAGCGAGCTACATCTAGCGCCACACCCCAAACAGTGCGACCTAGCTGGGCCAAGAGCTGAGCAGGCTCCTGGCCGAGGGCCTCTACATCGCTTACCAAAGCATTCCAGGCTCCGCGAGCCGAGGACGACGCAGGGCTATGGCTGTTGCGCAAAGGGGTAGCTAAACGATAGGCCTGGCCAGCCGTGGGGCGGCGCGACGCTGTCTCCGAAGCGGTTAATGGAGTAATGGTTCGGTATGCGAGCACCACATTGCCCCAGCTATCAACCTCCGCTGAGGCAATAACGGCTCGTTGCGCATCGAGGTAAGGCGGAGTGACGGGCTGGCCCTGGTGATTAACGGTAGGGTAAACCTGAGCTAAGTGAGCTTGAATCATCTGCATTTCTGCGATCGCCTGCTCTTGCTCCGTTGAAATTTGATTAATTTTGTAGGCAATGGCGCTGAGCTGTTGTACGTAAGCTTCAGCAGACGCGGCTGCGCCAGCCATAAAACTATTACCTTCGGCCCCCCCTTGCTCAGCCCGCTGCTGCAGCGTATCTACAGCAGTTGAAAAATCTGCTCTAGGTCGAGTTCCCCTGGCAGGCGGGACGTTGGTCTCGATGGGGGATGGCTCCCCGGCCCAGTCAACCTGTACATCGGCTTCAGTCTGGCCAAGGGCATTAACCCTATGAATAAGTTTGGTTTGAATGCTCTGTAAATCCACTGTGCTGTACCCCAAAGGAGAGCAAACATGAACGAAAACAGCAGTCGTAAGCCTGCAAAACCCAGGCTCAGAGCTAGTCCCTAGGCCTTGGTAAATGAAGTCCCAAGCGATTAATACAAGTGTACCATGACAGGGTCTGGATGCGTACTAAAAACGTACTAATTTGGCAAAGTGCTAGTTTAAGGCGTCTTCTAGCCCTTAGGCTTGGTGGATCCATGGCTGACAGAAACAAGGTCAGCTAGCGCAAGAATGTAAAAACTATCCGCAGAAAGTCCAGAACGCTTAAAAGACTCTGTACGG
Source organism: Nodosilinea sp. LEGE 07298 (assembly GCF_015207265.1). Classification (GTDB taxonomy): domain Bacteria; phylum Cyanobacteriota; class Cyanobacteriia; order Phormidesmidales; family Phormidesmidaceae; genus Nodosilinea. The sequence goes on from NZ_JADEXE010000076.1 coordinate 8,615, forward strand.
TAGTGTCAGTTTTATCACCTATTGCTAGAGGCTTTTAGGAGTGGTCCTTTCTTGCAGGGGCAGCACTATTTAAGTTCTTCTAGGTTTAGTCATGCCTATAGAAAAGGCATTTTTACCCCTGTGTGGTCTTCATGTAGATTATCTAGCCCGCGATCGGCTGATCTCCGGGAGTAGGGCACACTAGACTTGATTGCTGCGTCTGCCCGACTTAATTCAATGAGTTATTGCCATGGTTAAGGCCTACCACAAAGCCGTGCGGCTGTCTCTTCCGTCGGCATCAGCCCATCCTGACTGTGGTCCTCAGCCTGGTCCTAGGGTCGTGCAGGCGGCACGGCAAAAATCTTGCCCTTACCACATTGCAATGGCCTGCTTTTTGGGAGGGCAGGTGATAATGCGCATCTTGCGCTGTGGGGTTGATCGCCAGCGCACTCTGGAGCAAATGGTCGCAGCAGGGCCACTAACGCTAACGCCCGTACTGCTAACTAACATCTTTGCTGGCATGATTTTTACCATTCAAACCGCCCGTGAACTAGAGCGGTTTGGCGCTATACATGCCCTAGGCGGAGCCTTTGCAATGGCCTTTTGTCGTGAACTAGCGCCTATTCTCACGGCCGCCATTATGGCTGGTCAGGTTGGTACCGCCTACGCTGCTGAAATTGGCTGTATGAAGGTGACCGATCAAATTGATGCCCTTAAAATGTTGCGCACCGACCCAGTAGACTACCTTGTGGTGCCCCGAGTCGTTGCCTGCTGCATTATGCTGCCGGTGCTGACGGTGCTAGGGCTAGTGCTGGGTATTGTCGGTGGGGCAGGGGTAGCCTTCTTTTTCTATGAGATGCCGATTGGCCAGTTTCTCGACTCAGTGCGATCGCTGATGGTGCTCAACGACCTGATTGCCGTACTGATCAAGTCGGTGTTATTTGGGTCGATTGTGGCGCTAGCGGGCTGCACCTGGGGGTTGACCACTACCTGCAGTCGATCGGTAGGGCAGGCCGCCACTTCGGCTGTAGTCACCACTTGGGTGGGCCTGTTCATTGTTGATTTCTTTCTGTCGCTGGTGCTGTTTGGTGGCGTAGGGGGCGCGCTGCACTGAGCTGCCTTCTGGGCAAAGCCACAAGTTGAGGGTCGCTAAGCCGTTTAGCTACTCCGACCCAGCTGGCAGAAGCTCGACACCATAGTCAACATAGGTGGCATCGGGCATGAGGGTGCCCACCAGTGAGGCCTCGCTGAGGTCGGCCCCGGTCAGGTCAGCCCCGCGCAAGTCAGCGCCCTGGAGGTTGGCATTACTGAGGTTGGCCCCTCGTAAGTTGGCCCGCTTTAAGTTGGCCCCTCGTAGGTCACTGCCGGTTAGCACCGCTTCTTTGAGGCTAGCGTTCTGCAAATTAACCCCTACCAGCTTGGCACCCGAAAGCATGGCGCGATTGAGCTGAGCACCCGATAGGTCAGCTAAGAAAAAGTCGCTGCCAATCAGGTTGGCCCAGTTGAGCTTGCTTTTATGTAGACAGCTGTGGGAAAACACTCCCCCAGGCATGAAAGCCCCAATCAGGTTTTGGCCCTGGAGGTTACAGTCAACAAACTCTATGAAGGGCATTTTGATGCCCTCTAGGGAAAGGTTGCGAAGGTCAAGATGCTGAAACCGAAGCTGACCTCGGCTATAGCGTTGGTTCAACACGTCAAGGGAATAACGGCTGCGGGATGGCATGGACTGTGTGGGTAGAGAAGGGTAAAAGCTGCGATCGCTGGTCTGCGATCGCCTTTGTGCAATAGATGATAGATGCGCTCATCCCAAATACCTGAAACCCTTTGCCAATGAGGGGATTGGCGCACATTCCCTAACTTTATCGTAGGGGGTTTCACAGACTTTTTAACTAGGTAGCGTTGAATATTTGTATCTTTTGAGCCGAGTGGCTCAACGGATTTCGGATGCTTTTGGACCAATGATGGCGACATGGATTTCACTAAAGGATTACCACCTGCCATAAAAAGACGCAACTAAATTTGACATTCTGTTACATTTGATTTACATTGATTTACATAAAGCGAAATGCGACTGCACAGATTGCGTATCTGAGGCTCCGGTAAGCAGCGCGTTTTGTTAGCTGTCACCCTTTTGAACTGGAGGTTCATCCATGACTGCTCTACTCATTTCACTCTTCGTCGTTGGCTGGGTCGCCGCTGCTTTGATTGGTACCCAGGCCTATTTTCGTGGCGAACAAAGCAAGCCTATTCACGAGCGCAACTGGCGCTCGGCTTCGTTTGACCAGTTGGCTCAGTCTGTGACTGGGCAATCGACCGACTTTGGCGATCGCGTCCCTGCTTATAGCGGTGATGCCTTTACCAGCAACTCGCTGTAGGCCACTACCTCCTTGTGAATCGCTAAGGTCAGACCTTTAAAAGTTTTTCCTGTAGGCTCCTACTCTCAACCGCTCCCGGATAGGGGGCGGTTTTTTTGGGCTTAGGCCTCGCGTTCTACCACAATCACGTTTTCGGTTACCTGCTCAAAGGTGTCGTCGTGGCTAATCACAAACAACTGCTGAAAGGTTTTAATGCGGCCAATCGCTTCTGCTAGACCCTGTCTCCGGGGGCGATCCATATTGGTTGTAGGCTCATCAAAAAAGGCAATATCGACGTCGGCTAGCACCTTGAGCAGAGCCAGTCGCACGGCCAGGGCGGCGCACATCTGCTCTCCCCCCGACAGGTTGACAAAACGCCGCTGGTTAGGGCCATCCTGCACCAAAATTTCGTAGTCGCGGCTCCACTCTAAAGCCACATTGGGGCGGTTGAGCAGGTCTCGAAACAGCCGATCGGCCTGCTGAGAAACGCTGCGCACGTATTGCTCGGTGATGCGCGGGCCAGCCTCGTTGTAAGCCTTGCGGGCAAAGGTAATAAATCGCTTGGTCTTTTCTCGGCCCTGAAGCTGCCGCTTGACCGCATCGCGGCGTTGAGCAAGGGCCTGAAGAGCGGCAATTTGCTGGTTGAGATCGGTTAAGCGCTGCTGCTGCTGGGGCAGGCTACCGGCTAGCTGGTCGGCCTCCGATTTTACGTTGCTGTAGGTGGTTTCGAGGGTGGCGGCGGCTTCGGGGTCGAAGCTGGCTAGGGCCGCCTGGTAGGTATTCTCTAGCTCGGCCTGCTGCTGCTGTACCTGGGCTAAGTCGGCCTGGGCGGCGGCTAGCTCGGCTTTGAGTAGGGGATGCTGGTTGGCTAGCTGCTGGTTTTGCAGATAGATGCTGTAACCGGTTTGGTATTTAGCGCGATCGCCCTCGGCCTGGGTCAAGTGCTGGTCTAGGTCTGCAAAGTCTTTTAGCTGGGCGGTCAGCGCCTGCATCTGCTGGTTGAGGCTTGCCAACGCTGTCGTCTGAGCCGTGTAGGCCTGTTCTACTCGGGGTTTGTCTTGCAGGGTACGCTCTAAAATTTGGCTTTTTTCTCGCGGTCGGCCCAGGTTGTTGAGGTCGCTGTCTACAGCGGCCAGAGCGGTTTCTATGGCTGGCTGGTCGGCTAGCTGTTGGGTGAGGGTAGTTAACTGGTGCGACAAGGCTGCCTGCGACTGCTGAATTTGCTCTATCTGGGTCGTTACGCCATCCAGCTGTTTTAGCTCGGCTTGCCAGCCGTAGTGCTGCTTGAGATCACCTTCTACCGTTTTGAGCGATGTTTTAAGGATTGTTTCGTCGGTTTGGTCGGCTAGGTCGTGCAGAATAACCTCCAGCGCGGTTACTAGCGAGTCGTGTAGGGCAGCGGTACCTTGGAGAGCCTGCTCTAAGCGGTTTAGGGTTTCACTAGATAGCAGCGGCAGACTGTTGGCCAAACTCGCTAAATCGCTGAGTACGGCCTTGATTTCGGCCTGCTGGGTTTGGCCCTGGCGCTGACTGGCTGTGACTAGAGCGCTAATTTCGGCCTCAAACTGACGGGCGGCGGCAATTCGGCTCAGCTGCTGCTGCAGGCGATCGCGCTGTTCTTCAAGCGCTGCGATTGCTTCTACTTTGGGCTGCAGCGTACTCAGGCGATCGCGGGTCTTTACAGCCTGGGCAAGCTGCTGGGTGAATTGGTCATACTGAGTCTGCACCTGCTGCCGCTGCAACTGCCACCGCTGCTGCTGCTCTAGCTGCTGCTGAATGTTCTGACGCCGGGCTTCCAGCTCAGTTTGGGCAGCGATGTGGGGCTGCAGCAGGGTCAGTTCTTTCTCGGTAGCCGTAAACGACTCCAGCTGGATTTGCCAGCGGGCCAGCTCTACCTGCTTTTGAGCTTGAGCTTTTTGCAGCGTTTGGTCCTCGTTCTGGAGAGTTTGGCGCTGCCGCTGCTGCTGGGCCAGCGCCTTTAGGGTCTGCTCGATCGCCTGGTAGCCCTCATAGGCGGCTCGATGGGTCTGGCACAGGGCGATCGCCTGCTCAGCCTGCTGCATCGACTGCTGTAGCCGAGCCTGGTTGGCCTGCTTGGCCTCGCGCTGGTGCAACAGTCCCTGACGCTGCTGAGTTAGGGTTTGAACTTGTTGGGCCAGGGCTTTGAGGGTATCGCGCTGAGTTTGCAGCGTGTTTAAGGTGGTGGTGAGCGTGTTTAGGCGCTGCTCGCTGGTGGCAATGCCCTGCTGAAGGGTCTGCTGCCGCTGATGCAGGTCATCCCAGGTTGATAAAGACTCGTTGTATTGGGCAATTTCGGCTTTGGTCGCCTCGACCTGGTCTTCAGCATAGCGGCGCAGGGCGTTCATTTGCTTAAAGGCGAGCTTGTAGTCTTCGACCTTGAGAATGGCGTCGAATACGGCCTTGCGGTGTTCAGCAGGCTGCAAAAAATCGGCGGTAAAGGTGCCCTGGGGCACCCCTAAAGTGCGGGCAAAGAGCTGGGGCAGGTTCGTCGTCGGCCCTACGCCCAGGTGCTGACGCAGCCAGGGCAGCACCTCGTCTTTGATGCGGGTATAGGGCAGGCGCTCGTTGAGCTGAGGGTCAAATAGGGCGTAGCCCCGCTGGGTACAGCGCTGTACCTGATAAGTGCGGCCATCGTAGTTGGAGGTAAACGCTACCGTTACCTGGGCACTGCCGCTGCCGTTGCGAATCAGATCTTCTTTGGCGTAGTCACCCTGGTAGTTGAAGAGGACCCAGGCGATCGCCTCTAAAATACTGGTTTTGCCAGCCCCATTTTCGCCACAAATAGCGTTGGTGCCGGGCTGAAACTCAAAGTAGCGATCGCGGTGGGTCTTGAAGTTTTGCAGCGCCACCGACAAAATTTGCATACTCTATTCCATCGCTCGCTTAAGCCACGAAGACTAGGATAGCTTTCTTTCCTTAGGCTATGGCCAAGGGTTGAGTCTGGCGTTAGCCGACAGCAGCCTGGCCCGCTAGTTGTTATGGGCGGCGGTAGATGTAAAGCACACCGGCTCGGCGTCGGCACTGGTACACCAAATTTGAATCACTACCGATGGGTCGCTGGGAGAAACCCACCAGGACTGGAGTTTGACCACCTGGTTAGCCGAGGGCAGATTAGCGGGTTGAGACGAGGCTACGGCTTTTGGGGCAGGGCTGCTGCTGGCAAAGCCCTGAGCAGACGGCATCAGGTTGGCCGGTAGCTGCGGGGCGGCCCGCAGTTGCGCTTGGGTGGATGGGCTCAATAGGGCTGAGGCCAGGGTCAAGACATCGGTGCGCACGACCCCAGCCTGGGGCGATCCGAGGGCGTGGGTGCTGGTTGAGGTCGTGCTTGCTGGGGTGGCACGGTCTTCTTGTTCTGTAGACGGTGTAGTTTCGACCAGGGTAAACGACGGTCTGATCTCGCTAGCAGAAGGACTAGACGCCTTAGCCAGGGCTAGCTTAGCCTCGGGCTGGCTGATATAGCTGTGGCCGTAGGCGGTCAGCATACCGGTGGCCATACTGAGGGGAATGAGCAGACGCAACAGATAACGCTGGCGACAGCAGCGCTTGGTATAGCGATCGCAGGCGTCTAGATAACCGCTCGCCATTACCGAGAGCTGCTCGCCGTGCGCCTGCCTAAAGCCCTTGGCTTCATGGAGACGGGTTTTGGGCAAAAAGTAGTCGGGATGGTCGGGTTGTTGCTGCTGGTGCCACTCCTGAGCCGCAATTTCAATCGCTCGCTGCTGTCGCACCGTCGGGCCATAGCTGCTCAACCACTGCTGCAACAGGGACCAATTGCGAATCAGGGCCTCGTGGGCAATGTCAAAGCAGGCATCGTGAGCGGCTCCGGTTGGGCTCTTTAGCCCCAGGCTGCTGGTTGCCGAAGGCTGGTTATTCGCCGCCATGGCTGATGTCATTGACGGCAACGATATTGGGGCCAGTGGGCGCGAGGGAGATGACTCGCATAATAGTGAATTAGATGGCAATGAAGATGGCAGCCAACCCGGTACAGCGATCGCAGCCGCTTGATCAAGCTCTGGCCCATGGTGGGCCACTACGAGGCGAGCGGCCAGCAGTTTTTCTAGGGTAGCCACTACGGCTGCCTTGGGCATAGCGGTGGTTACTAACTCGGGTAGCGAGACCGATCGACGGGTGGCGGTAGCGCCATCGCCTAAGTCGCAGAGGCTTAAAAAGATACGCTGGACGATCGCTTGCTCAGCGGTAGACAGGCTTTGGTAGAGGTCGTCGGCCCGCTGGTTGAGCAGGTGACGAACGCCGCCCATTTCGACGTAGGCAGCCAGAGTTAGGTGGGGTGGTTCTGAGGCGGTGGGGGTGTTCTCTCGTCGCAGCCAGAGTTCTTTTAGGAGGATTTGCAGCAGGGCCAGATCGGCGGGAGCGTTGACCAGGTCGAGCAGTAGGGTATAGAGCAGGTTGGCGTCGTAGCGCAGTCCCGTTTTCTCTAAGGGGCCAACAATGGTGGCCTTGAGCTGGTTGTAGGTCATCGTCGGGACGATCAGGCTGTGGGTTGAAACGAGGGCCTGAAACGTGGGCCAATCGGCCAGGTCTACCAAATGGTGCGATCGCAGCCCCAGCACCAGGTGCAGAGGCAGGTGCTCCTGCTGAATCGCGGTGGTTAGGCAGTCGATCACCAGGTGGCGATCGCGCTCTGAGCTGGGCGCAGGACCTAGCAAAGCCCCAAACTGGTCGAGCACCAGCACCAGACGATGGTTGGGGTCACGCTCGCTTACCACGGCCTGCACCAGCTGACAAAACCCCGTTGCTCCCTGCTGCAAAAACGATTCTGCCCGGCGCAACTGCTCGGCCCGTGGCAGACCCGTTATATCAGAATCGACAAATAATTCTGCCAAACTGGCCAGGGGTGATGCCTGGAGGGTCGTGTAGCGCACATCCCAAACTGTTTCGCTGTTAGGGCTGGCTAGCTGAGGTATGAGCCCGGCCCGCAACAGTGAGGTTTTGCCCACCCCCGAAGCGCCCATAAGCACGCACAAGCGCGACGATTTGACTCGATTGATCAGGGTTTGAGTGATCTCGTCGCGACCAAAAAAGAGTTCGCTGTGGGCTGACTCAAAGGGGGCTGCTCCTGGAAACGGGCAAAAGCCGTATCGCAACTTCTGCAAGCGTTCTAGCAGCGGCGGTGGCGTATCCTGGGCCGGGGCGCTGTAGCCCGACAGGCGGGTCAGCACAATTTCGCTGCCCGAGCTTTCGAATAGAGGCTGCTGAAGCTCACCCTTGAGCTTGCGGTTGACCATATCGGTGAGGGAGTGGCCATTCACTGTGCCTCCCTTGACTTTATACGGGTTAAGCCCTGCCAGCAGCGCCTGGGTAAAGACGCTGTGGTTGCTGCCCAACGCTTCGTAGGCCGCCTCATATTCTCGGGAGGCGGCCATAAAGAGGCGATCGGTGCCTGCTCTAGCCCCGGGGTCGGCCTCTAACATGTTAAAAAACTCGCCGCTGTTGCAGCAGTCGAGCAAAATCACCCGTTGACGCACGGGGCTCTCTTGCAGTAGTCGCCGCAGCCAGTGTAGAGACAGTCCGTAGTGCCCCGCCGCAGGGTTGGCGTCGCTGGTAGCTAGGTAGCCTTCTTGAATGCCTGCCTGACGCTGTAGGCCGTGGCCGGAATAGTAGAAAATAGCGGTTTGGGGGGTGGTTTTGCCCGCTGGTTTAAACAGTTTAATTAGGGCCGTTTCTAGAATGGCAGTGGTTACCATACTCCGATGGCTCACCGCTGGCTTTTGGTGGATGATGGCCTCTGGCAGCCGCACCACACGGCATTCTCCAAAGCTTTCTAAACACCGCGCTACTGATTCGGCATCCTGAGCCGGAGCCTGCAATTCAGGCAGATGTTGATAAGTATTGATTCCGACAACAAGCGCATCCCGTGACATTTTTCCTCGCACCCTAAACTGGCGTTTTCTAACTCTGAACAATTGACCATTTACAACGAAGTCATCGTCAAATTGGCCATTGGTTCAGGTGAGATGTTTGATCGATTAGTAGTAGGAAGTTTTGAAAACAAGGTCTAAAACTAATCGCTTACGCCTCAACGAGTTAAGTTTAGCTAAGCGCTAAAAAACTTATAAGAGGGGCTTGACCCCTAAAAAAGATGATCTAAGAAATCATTCTTTTCTTAAAGGTAAAGTGAGTCAGTATAACTACGTGGGTGTGATTGTTTAAGAGAAATAGGCCTGCGATCGCAACCGAGAAAGCCGGCAAAATTGAGGCTTTATTTCGAAAAAAACTCCTGAACGAGACAAAAAGCCCGTAGTATTGCGGAGGTACAGGAATACCTCCGCAATTTGGCTCAAGTCGATCCTTCCGTTCTTAGCAGTCGTAGATCGGGTATCAATCAGGCACCAACTGGGTGAGCAGGTGCCGATTTAGCAGTCTAGACGACGGCCTGGTTAACCGCTTAAAAGAGGGATGATTTCAGGAATGTGCGATCGCCCTTTGGAAGGGCTTATGAGGCGTGGTTTTGACAGGGTTGCGCTACAAATAGTTTATGCAGGTGCGAAATGGCTCCATATCTAGAGCTGGGCAAGGACGGTAATTGATGATTTTGAGCGCAAAGCGTAGCCCAGTGAGCGGCAGTATTCCTAGGCGTTGTTGCCTTAGTCTGGCGGTAGGGGCGTTGGGGCTAGGCTCTCTGCTGCTTGGAAGTGCGGCCCTGCCAGCCGCTGCCCTATCAGCTTCAGGTAATGAGGCTATACCCTCAGGCTGGTCGCAGGCAGGCGATCGCCTGGAAACGGCGTGTCAATTTACCGACTTCGCCGCAGCGGTTGCCTTTGTGGAGCGCCTGGTCGAACCGGCTGACCGGCTGGGGCATCACCCTGACGTAGCGATCGCCTACAACCGCTTGACCATTCAACTAACCACCCACGATGCTGGTGGCATCACCAGCCTAGATTTTGCCCTCGCCCGCGAAATCGCTGCCCTGCACGACGGGCAATGTCAACCACCCTCCCCACCAACCGCCCTATGATCCCATCACCCCTGAATCCGAAGACCCCTCTAACTACCTGCTGGCTAACGGCTGGATGTGGAAACTCAGCTGGGCTGGTTGCGATCGGCTGGCTTTGAGGATGTAGATTGCTACTGGAAAGGGCTGGAAATGGCGCTGCTGGCAGGGCTAAAGCCACTGGAGAGCTAATCGCTTAGGCCCAGTTGCCGGGCCAGGTGGTGACCAAAAAGACCACCAGGCTAATCAGGGCCAGCACACCCTGCAAAATATTGCCCACTAGCGTGCCGACGACAATGGCCAAGCCTACCTTGGCCGACTGCTTAATGCGCCGGGGGAGCTTGAGCTCGCGACGGTGCAAAAATTCGCCAATAAAAGCTCCTAGCACCGTACCTACCAGCAGCCCCAGTAAAGGAATGCCCGTCGGCAAAAGGGGAAGCAGGCCAAATAGGCCCAAAAACATGCCGATAAAAGCGCCAATTTGGCCCCAGTTGCTGGCCCCGACTCGCTGCGCTCCCAGTACCCCGGCCAGGTAATCGATGGCAAAGCTAAGGATGAGGGCTGCGATCGCTACGCCCAAGGCCCATTTGAGCCCGACAAACCCGGCCACTAGCCCCCACACAATCATGGCTCCCACAATCAGCGTGATGCCAGGCAGGGCGGGTACAACGGCCCCAATTACGCCAACTACCATAACCAGCACCAGCAGCCAGTACAGAGCCAGGTGCCAGACCGCTGGCGCATCAATGGCAGGTATCTGGGCGGGTAAGCTGGACAGGCTGTGACCGATCGCCACCAGGTAGCTGCCCACGGCGGTAACGACACTAGCCACCCACTGACTCACTTGCTGGTAGATCTGAGAAAGGCCCTGGGGCAGGGCGGGGGCAAGAGCCAAAAAAGCAGTCATGGGAAAAATCCTGGGACGTAAGTACCGTTACCCAAGGGCAGGGCAACGAAAAAGTGATAGTTAGCCTAAAGCGGATCATAGCTAAAACCAGGGCCAAACCAAGTCGCCGGACGGTACGGCCATCCGGCTGTTGATTCTATCTATCTGTGCTGTAGGCCAGTGCACTGCCCTATTTTTGGCTAGTGGCAGTGACTTGTGTCCTCGGCGCACTAGCCACCGCTACCTATCCACGCTGCTCATATTGGGCTATCGATGCTATCGGTAGGCGCGATGGGGCAGAGGCGCTAGAGTTGGGAGACTCTACCTGATCCGATCGCCCTAGGAACCCTACCCTTGTCACCCAAGTCTTTACTGCCCAGGCTGTCTGGGTTTACCCCCCCTGCCCCTAGTTTAGTCATAGCCGCCATCGCCTCAACTCAGCTGGGCTCAACCCTGGCTAAGAGTCTATTTGGCCAGGTGGGGCCGTTGGGAATGGTGCTGCTGCGAGTGGGGCTGTCGGCTCTGGTTTTGGTGGCCTGGTGCCGCCCTCGCTGGCGGGGGCATTCGCTTCGAGACTACCGCTTGCTGGTCAGCTTTGGGCTGTCGCTGGCGGTAATGAATGCGCTGTTTTACTGCGCGATCGCCCGTATTCCGATTGGCGTTGCCGTGGCGCTGGAGTTTTCGGGGCCGCTGACCGTGGCGCTGCTGCACTCGCGTCGCTGGCTCGACGGGCTGTGGGTAGCCCTGGCGGCGGTGGGCATTGTGCTGCTGTCGCCCCTCAATACCCCTGCCCTGGATGGAGCGGGGGTATTGATGGCGCTGCTAGCGGGGGTCGCGTGGGGTGCTTACATTATGCTGTCGGCTCGCATGGGGCAGGCGTTTCGCGGCGGTGAGGGGCTGGCCTTGTCTATGGTGGTGGGGGCACTGCTGCTACTGCCCGTAGGGGTGCTGGCCGAGGGCCGGGCGCTGCTGTCGCCCCATATTTTGCTGCTGGGGCTGGGGGTGGCGCTGCTGGCTTCGACTCTGCCCTATTCGTTAGAAATGGCGGCTCTGCGACGGATGCCGGTCAATGTGTTTGGGGTGTTGATGAGCTTAGAACCTGCGATCGCAGCTGCACTCAGCTTTTTATGGCTTGGCGAAACACTCACTCTGGCGATGGTGGGAGCCATCGGCTTAGTCATGATCGCGGCGGCAGGAATATCATTATCCCAACCTGCCGCGAAGGCTGTCTAAGGCCTTTGCCAAACCCCTGCCCCTGTCTGTATCTCTGATGGTCTGAGCCCTTAATCAATTGCCCCTCAATCAATTGCAAAGAAAGCCCGTAGGGGAGATCAACCACCCGCATTCCGTGGAACACTAGTGCTACACAGGGAATGCATTTTTAACGTCGACCATGAGTCTTTGTATTAACCCAGGTTGTCGTCAGCCTAATCATCCCGATAACGGAGGCCGCTCTACCTGCGTAGTCTGTGGGTCGAATCTGGTACTGCAAGGCCGCTACCGGGTGATGCGTTTAATCAGCAGCGACAGTGGCTTTGGCCGCGTGTACGAGGCCTACGAGCGCAACGTGCCCAAGATTCTCAAGGTGCTGAAACAGGGCTACAACACCAATGACAAGGTGGTTGAGCTGTTTCGCCGCGAGGCTCAGGTTCTCAGCCAGCTCAACCATCCTGGAGTGCCTCGGGTAGAGCCCGAAGGCTACTTTCTCTACTACCCAGCCAGCGGCCCAGTAGATAGTTCAGCAGATGTCACCGAGCCGTTGCACTGCCTGGTGATGGAGAAAATTGAAGGCCCCAATTTGAAGCAGTGGATGGTGCAGCAGGGCAACCATCCCATCAGCGAAAAGCAGGCTATGCTCTGGCTCACCCAGCTCACCGATGTGCTGGATCTGGTCCACCAGCACAACTACTTTCATCGCGACATTAAGCCCGAAAACATTATGCTGCGCCCTTCTGGGCAGCTGGTGCTAGTCGACTTTGGCGCGGCCCGCGAGATGACTCAGACCTATATGGCTAACCTGGGCGACAGCGGCATTACGACCGTGAGTTCGGCGGGCTACACGCCACCGGAACAGGAGCAGGGTCAGGCGGTGCCCCAGTCTGACTTTTATGCCCTCGGCCGCACGCTAATTTATTTGATGACGGCCAAACTGCCCAACGACGCGACCATTTACAACTCGCGCACCAATGCCTTTATGTGGCGGCCCCTGGCCCCGCAAATTTCGGCTCCCCTGGCTGATTTAGTCGATAGCCTAATCGCCCCGGCGGCGGCCCATCGACCCCAGAGCACGGCCATGATTTTGGAGCATCTGGCCCAGGTGCGATCGCGCCAAGTATCGGGCCTGCCTCGCTCGACCAAGGGCAAGACTCCTACCGCCTGGCCCATGACCACCCTCAACCCCCATGGGGCGCAGACCATACCTGACCCTGCTGAACCCACGCGCAGCTTTTTACCCCCCTGGTTTGATCAGCGCCCCTGGCTGCTGGCGGGGCTGACTGGACTAGCTCTAGCGGTACCTTTGAGTTGGTATGCCCTGAGTCGATGGGCACCGCCCCTTTTATCCAATAATTTTGGGGTCACTGCCCCCGACCTGACGGATTTGACCGTTAGTCCGGTTGCGGTACTGACTGGGCACACCGCTGATATCTACGATCTGCTGCTGCTGCGCGACGGTAAAACCCTGGTGTCTGCCAGCGCGGACAATACGATTCGAATTTGGGATTTAGAGACGAATAGTGAGCGCCATCGCCTGACCCACAGCAATGTGGTGCAGGCCATTACCACCACTGTTGACCAAACGACCTTGATTAGCACCGGCGACGATCGCAGTATTCGTTTTTGGTCGCTACCCGACGGTCGCCCCCTGGGGCAGCTTGACGATGCTCACGGCACCCCCATTCGCGCCCTGGAGGTGAGCCGTAACGGTAGAACCTTGGTCAGTGCTGACAGCGAAGGAACGATTAAGCTGTGGCCGTTGATTGACAATACAGGTGCGCTCGATCTCTCGGGCATGTCGATGGCCGGACCCAACTATACTCTGCAAGCCGATGGCACCCTGAACGATCTGTTGTTCACCCGCGATAACAGCATGCTGATCAGTGCGGGTAAAAGCCTGCACCTTTGGGATTTGGCCAGCTTGGAGGAGGCCGGGGCGGCGGGAGCGATCGCCCCCGCTACCCTTGAGGGACATACCAGCTTTATCAACCGTATCGACATCACTGATGACGATGCCACCCTGATCAGCGCTTCGGCAGACAAGAACGTTCTGCTTTGGGATATGGCCTCAAAGGCCCAGTTTGCCAAACTCGAAGGCCACCAAAGCTACGTCAATACTTTGCGCATAGAGGGGCTTCGCCTCTGGAGCGCCGACGCCGATAAAACCATCTTTGTGTGGGATTTGCAGCAACAAGCTCCTGTTCAGCGCATACAAGGCTTTGAAACCGACATCTGGCGCTTTACGGTGCAGCCCAACGGCCAAATCATTACCATCGGCGGCAAACAACCCTACATTCGAGTCTGGCAGCTAGATCAGATTCCCGAGCCCTAACGGTCAGCTCTTGGCGGCGGCGGCGATTACTTTGCGGTGATGAATATCGAAGCGATCGCCGTGGGCCAGCAGGTGCAGCCGCAGTCCGTGAATGCTGAGCGGGTCGGCCGCCGAAATGTCGGGCTCGTTGGTGTGGGTCATATGGGCCGGGTCGACCACGGCAATTACCCCTTTGCCAATCACCTCAAAGCTGCCGTCGCTCTCAAATAGGGCACAGGTATCTTCGTCTATGCCCAGGCCCAGGCGGTTGGGCTGCATGGCCATGGCGCTCATCAGTCGGGCCATGCGGTTGCGGTTGTGGAAATGCTGATCGACAACTACCTCGGGCACAAACCCCAGCCCAATCGCCATGTCCACTAGCGATCGGTTGGGCGACTCGCCGCTGCCGCCCCCGGCAATCATGTGGTGGCCCATGACGGCTGCTCCAGCGCTGGTGCCAGCCAGGGTAATTTCGCCCAGCTGGGCTCGCTGGCGCACCACATCAATTAAAGGCGTATCGGCCAGCAGCCCGCACAGCCGCACCTGGTCGCCGCCGGTAATAAATACTCCCGTGCAGGGTTCGACGATGGTTTTCCAGCTAGGGTCTTCGCCCTGGGCGCGATCGCGAATATCCATCACCACCGTTTCTGGGGCACCCATATCGGCAAAAATTTGCTGGTACCGAGCCGAAATCGCCACCGGATCCCGCGAAGCGCAGGGAATGATCCCAATCGTCGCTGCTGTCCCCCCAGCCCGCTCGAAAAAGGTGTGCAGAATTTCTTTACCGTGGACTTTATCTTCTGCGCCGCCAATGGCCAGAATAGCGTGGTGCTTAACGGGAGACATGGGCCGCTCAACAAAGGGACGAGAATTGCTACCTAGACTCGATTACTGCATGATAGAGAGCGTTATATACCAAGTCCAGCTTGAAAATCTGTAGTTTGCCTACAAATCAGGACTCTACTTCTGGACTGGATGACGTTGATCCAACCCATCAGGTCTTAGGGCCTCAGCAGTCTAGGCTATGACAACTGGCATCCCCGGGGCTTCCCAGCTGAGAATAGACGTTGTCAGCCTGTTTCCAGACTTTTTTACATCTCCCCTGGAGTCAGGGCTGATTGGTAAAGCCCTGGCACGCCAAATTGCAGAAATTCATCTTACCAACCCAAGGGACTTTACAACGGATAAGCACCGCCGGGTCGACGACGAACCCTACGGCGGCGGGGTTGGCATGTTGATGAAGCCCGACCCGATCTTTGCGGCGGTCGAGTCGCTGCCAGTGCTGCCCCAGCGCGAGGTGATCTTGCTCACCCCCCAGGGCGAAGCCATGACCCAAAATCTGTTTCGCCACCTGGTCAGACTCGATCAGCTGGTGCTAATCTGCGGCCACTACGAGGGCGTCGACGAGCGGGTTGGCCACCTGCTTACGCGGGAAGTTTCTTTGGGTGACTTTGTGCTCACCTGCGGTGAAATTCCGGCCCTGGCGCTGATTAACGGCGTGGTGCGACTGCTGCCCGGTACCGTGGGCAAAACCGACTCGCTGCGCTACGAGAGCTTTGAGACGCCGCTGCTCGACTACCCCCAGTACACTCGCCCGGCCAGCTTTCGCGGTTGGGACGTGCCGGAGGTGCTGCGATCGGGCAATCACGAGGCGATCGCCCAGTGGCGCAGGCAGCAGCAGATCGATCGCACCCAGCAGCGACGACCTGATCTGTATGAACGATGGTTGGAGGAAGAGCGTGGGGAGTAGGTCGGTGGATGGGTGGATGGGCAGGCGGGTGGATGGG
>NZ_JADEXE010000505.1 GCF_015207265.1 Nodosilinea sp. LEGE 07298
GGTCGTAGATCTGCTTTAGCTTGTGCTGCAGCATCTGGCGCAGGTTGCCGTCCTGCAAGAGTTCAGTGATGGTGGCCTGGCGCGACTGAATGCCTTTGACATCCAGCAGGGGTTGCAGCAGCCAGCGGCGCAGGGTGCGGCCACCCATCGCTGTCACCGTGCGATCGAGTGCCCAGAGCAGAGAGCCGTTGTAGGTGCCGTCGCGGGCGGTCTGGGTGATCTCTAAGTTGCGACGGGTCTGGTGATCGATCACCAGATAGGCCGCCAGGGTGTAGGTACAGAGAGGCTGGAGCGGTGCCTGGACGGTCTTCTGGGTTTCTTCGACGTAGTGCAGCAGGCCGCCCGCCGCCCGCACCGCCAGGGGCAAATGGTCGCAGCCCAAGCCTTCTAGCGATCGCAGCCGAAACCGCTGCAAGAGTCTCTGGCGGGCCTCGCTTTGGCTGTAAGGCCCCTGGGGCCGGAGAGTGTAGCAAAACTGGCGCGGCAGGCAATTCGGCAGCTGGTCGGAGGTATCCCCCGGCCTCAGCATCGCGCCCAAATTCGGCGCATCCACCGGAAACAGAACCTCGGCGGGCTGAAGCCGCAGCAGCTCCTGACAAAGCTGATCGAGATCTTCGCCCTGGGTGGTTAAGAACTCTCCGGTGGAGACATCGGCGTAGGACAGCCCCCAGTGATGCCCCGCCACCACCACCGAGGCCAAAAAGTTGTTCTGGCTGGCACTCAGCATGCCCTCTTCGATCACGGTGCCGGGGGTGATGACGCGGGTAACTTCGCGTTTTACCAATCCCTGAGCAACCGCTGGATCCTCAACCTGGTCGCAGATGGCGATCGCATAGCCCCGTTCCACCAGCAGGGTGCAGTAGCGATCGAGGGCGTGGTGGGGAATGCCCGCCAGGGGTACCCGACCAATCGCCTTGCCCGCGTCTTTGCTGGTCAGCACCAGTTCTAACTCGCGGGCGATCGCGATCGCATCCTGAAAAAAGGTCTCAAAGAAATCCCCCACCCGATACAGCACCAGGGCGTGGGGATACTGCTCCTTCATCTCCACGTAGTGGCGCATCATCGGGGTCAGCTCGTCCCAGTTGACCGAGCGGTGGTCGGCGTAGCGCACGGTATGTTTGGCCAGCCGCTCAGGAATGGGAGGTGGGCTATCGGCGGGGGAAGATGAACCGGACATAGAAATGTGTCAGATGTTACGCACCGTTAAGCTTCGTTGCATGGCCCGCAATGGGTACAGGGCCTATGTTAGCTTCGATATCGTTGCATACTTTCTCGATGTTTAATAGAAGAGAGGTTATTCCCGTGGCCCTGGCAGATAACGTAGCTCCAGCCCTGACCGAAACCCGCGAAGACTTTTCCGAATACGTCGCCCATCTACAGCTTCACATGGCGCTCCAGGCCCGCAACCTGGTGCCCTCCCTCAGCAATACTGGCGATAGCCGCAATAACCTGCTGCACCAGACCCAGGCCGACATCGAGAAATTTGTCTCCCGCCAGGGGTTCTAAACTCGTGCCTCAGGTCTAAGCACGCAGCATGAACGGCAAAATGCTACTTCAAAGCCCTGCTCAGGCTTTTGCCTGAGCAGGGCTAGCTTTAGAAGTATGGGCTTGGTCATACGCTCAACAATCACCCAAAAAGCGGGCAGCTACATAGCCGTCGATGGGGTCAGAAATAGGCAGCCAATCGTTCACTTCAGAACCGGTCGCGGTGACATTGGTGCCTGTGGGCAATGCCCCTACCCGAGCAGAGTAAACCGTGGGCTCAGCTCTCACATTCAGGCCGCTTCTAACAATCACCTGACGGCATACTCCAGAGGCATCGGCAACCGGGGCGTTGGCTACCGGGGTATCGATGCCTGGATCTGTCGCCGCAGAGTTGCAGTAGACCAAATAGCCAGCAGACACGTAGCCGTCGAAGGGTTCTGTGATGGGTACCCAACCGTTTTGGCCAGTATTTTCTAACGTGATCGTGCTACCGCCTGGCACCACGCCAATCACGTTAGCGGTCAAGGCAGGAGACTGCCGTACGTTCAGGCCATTAATGTTGGGGGTCACTCGTCGGCAGGTATTGGCCTGGGCCAGCAGAGAACTCGTTTGGGGCGAGCTAGCGGCAGTCTCAGCGCGGGCGATCGTCGCAACTGGTGCCGTACTTAGACCAAGGGTGACAAGCACGGCGTTGATCAGGGTAAATTTAGAATGATGTCCAAGCATTGTAGGTATGGCTCCTTATCCTTAATAGGGGTTCAGCTAAAGGTCAGCCTTCAGCCGCTCTTGCAGATCAGCGCTTAGAGCGTTAAATGCGCACTAATTGCAGCTAGGGCTTTGGTGGGCGAGGCCCAAAACCAGTTGTGAGCATTTACAGAACAACCTACTGAGGCCATGCTCACGAACAACGGCACTGTAGAAATAGGACCAAATTAGCTGGCAAACAACCACCCCCATAGGGCAGAAATGGCTCAAAGGGAAGGTTTTACGGTGAATTTTGCGCTGCGGTGGGCAATTTGCCTTAGCAAGCAGCCACTTGTCTCGCAGCCCCAAGCGGCGGAGATACGCCCTTGATGGTGGGGCGATCCACGCCTGCTAGAGGATTTTTTAGCTCAATAGGCTTGGCATATTAAAAGAATATTGCCGAATTCTACCCTCTGCATTTGCCTAGTCCTACCATCGAAAC
>NZ_JADEXE010000506.1 GCF_015207265.1 Nodosilinea sp. LEGE 07298
TATCAAATGTCAAGTACATAGAGGTGACGCGACAGCTAGATTGGCGGATTGCAGGGTCTGAGAGAAGGTCAGCACCCCCGTTCATGAGCGCTGTAGCAGTGGTCGCCTTTCGAAGAACGACTGCACGGCTTGTGACAGGGAACCTGATTCCCTGCCGCGACACCTAAGATCGCTCCAAACGACAATTAAGATCGCGTCGGGGTCGGGTCCTAAGGTGCCGTATTCTGGGGCGCGGACTGGGCGGAGCGAGTGGCCGCCGCCCGCTTGCGATAGCTATCGGTTTGAATGTCGACAATCAAGGCATGATGCACCAACCGGTCAACGGCGGCGACGGTCATCATGTCATCGGCAAAGATGGCGTTCCATTGACTGAAGGGTTGATTAGCGGTCACCAGCAGACTGTGACGTTCATAGCGATGCGCAATCAGTTCAAAGAGGACAGAGGTTTCGGCTTCAGACTTTTTGACATAACCCAGGTCATCAATCACCAGCAGGTCGTAGCGGTCGAGCTTTTTGAGCGAGGCTGGGAGTTGCAGTTGCTGTTTGGCCTGCTGCAACTGTTGAACCAGAGTGGTGGCGGTAAAGAATTTGGCCCGTTTACCCAGCTCGACGACGGCCCGGGCGACAGCGGCAGCCAGATGGGTTTTGCCCACGCCCGAGGGGCCAAAAATCAAGCAATTTTCGGCCCGTTCTAGCCAGCCGGTATCCGTGGACAGTTGCATCAGGGGGGCGGGATTGAGATTGGGGAGATGGCCCCATTCAAAGTTGGAAACCGTTTTTGCGACGGGGAGCTGGGCCTCTTGGAGGGCGCGTTTGAGGCGCAGGCTCCAACGCCGGTCCACCTCCAATTCGCAAAGTGCCAGCAAGAACTGAGCGTAGCTCCACTGCTCCTGCATGGCTTGATGTTCCAGGGTTTCCCAATGGTTGAGCATATGGGGGAGGCGCAGGCGTTTGAGGTGGAGACTGAGGCTCTGGTACGGACTGGTTTGGGGGGAGGAGGAGTTGGTCATACTCACTGAGATCATGTTGGTGGACATCAATGACGGGTAGCGATACCTCACTGAGCAGCTGAAACTGCCGTTGTAGGGACGCCAGGGTTAAGGTTCCAGCTGCCAGTTGGGCCTCCAGATAGGTCGCCACGGCGGGTTCTTTATCTTGCGTAGCAGCCAGGTAAAGGGCCTCGACCATCAGCACGGCCGCTGAATCGGCATCAAAGCCGTCCTTAAGTTGCGTCCATAGGGTTCGATAGTGGTCATTGGGCAACAAATCCAGCTGCCAGGTGCAATACAGGAACGCTCTCGGTTTACGTCTGAGTCCCTCAATGACATGGCGATAGTTGATGCAGCGTGCCCGCCGTTTGTCTTTCGCCGTCACCCGGATTCGCGGCAGTTCGGCTACCCACTGGCCTTCCAAATAGCCCTCAATGCGGTCATGGTAGAGATGGAGTTCCAGTTGGCGGCCGATGAGGCGAGACGGCACGGTATAAAGGATGCAACGCACATCAATCGTGCTGCGACTACTGACGCGAGCCGTCAACACTTCATAGTCCGCTACCCGATGTTTCGGCAGGGGTTGGAGGTGCGTTTGCTCCGCCTCAAACTTCGCCTGGTGCTGGTGATTCAGCTTGGCCACACGGGCTGCGATAAAGGCCTGATAGTCGGTCACGCTGGCAAAGTCGGTACTGCCTCGCAGGTAGAGCGCCTGGGTGATGCGATTTTTCAGATGCCCATGGGGAGACTCAATCGCCCCGTTCTCATGGGCAATGCCAGTATTGTTGCGGGTGGGGCGGAGCCGGTAGTGGTGACAGAGATCGTCGTACAGTCGCGTTAAGGGTTTCCGACCCGCCCCGCCCGTATTGCGATAAGCCGCACTCAGACTATCGGTGCGATGTTCCTGGGGGGCTCCGCCGCTAGCAAACAGCGCATTCTGCAGCCCTTCAGATAACGCAATGAAGCTCTCTCCCCCTTGAATCACCTGGGCATAACTCCACCCGCTATAGGCCAGGCGGTAGTGATACAGCAAATGCTCAAACGGCTGTCCGCCGATGGTGATACTCACCCCTTTGAGTTCGGTAAAGTCTGAAATGCCCATCACTCCGGGCTCATGGCGCAACTCAAACATTACCTCGGGGGCGGCCCCGTAAAGGGCTTTCCACGTTCTCACCCGCCGTTGCACCGTCCGCAGCACTTGCGGATACTGACCGGGATAGCGCTCTTGCAAATGCTCGAATAACGTCATCGGCTGCAGGCGAGGTTCTCGTCGCAGCATCGGTTCAAGCTCTTCTTCCCATACGCCCGCTAAGGGGTCTGCACTGGTCCGCCAGTCCCGCACCCGCCCTCGATTGGGCTGATGCGTTTCCGACTCTATCCGTTGGCCACTCCGTTCTGAAAATTCGGCAATCGATGCCGCGTCAGCTTGAGTCAAGCCGAGGTCTCGGGCGTTCATATACACGCGGATTTGATAGGGTTGAATCGTTTGTTTCGACATTGGAGGCTTTCCTGTACCAGGGAAAATACCTTCAGTGTCTTTTCTTATTAGCTTAAATTGGATCCGGTCTCAGTGATGACTCAAGGGGCAGGGAGAACACCTCTCCCGCCTATCTAGCTGTCGTCACCCGCCACGTTCAGTGTCGTCTAATA
>NZ_JADEXE010000077.1 GCF_015207265.1 Nodosilinea sp. LEGE 07298
CCTCCTACCCGTGACACAACTTCAAGGAACTGGCGGCGATCGCCGCCTCAGCCGGGGCTCAAGTGAGATGATTTATCTTTCAAGCAAATCCCATCGGCTTGAATCATGGCGCAGGGATAGTTCCGACGGGCGCGCAGGAGACAACTTCGTTCTTGGGTTCTGTAGTCTGCACCACCGCGACGACCCAAGATATCTGATGCAATCTTGTTATGACAACTGCACTCAGGATTTCACCAACAAACCCGTTCACCGATATTCCGCCACCGCTAGGTGAGGTGGTGGCAGAATATCGCATTGCGGCGGGGGAGGCGATCGCATATCCCGTCGCCGCTGGCCAATACATTCAAATTATGGATGTCGCGGGTTCCCAGTGCTCCGATTTTTTGGCCTTTGGCGGGGCTAACTACAGCGACCCGCTCGATGCCACCGTGACCCGCACGCTCACGGGAGTTGCCGTACCCCAGGCGGGGCTACCCAGCAAAACCTACTCCCAGGCCATGCAGCCGCTGACTGAGATTATTCAAGACACCTGCGATCGCCACGACAGCTTTTTGCTGGCCTGCACCGCCCGCTACTACGAAGATTCTGGCTATCCCGGCCACCCCAGCTGTAGCGACAACTTTAACCGCGTGCTGGCCCCCTACGGCATTGAGCCGCGCCCCGGCTGGCCTGCCCTCAATTTTTTCTACAACACCAGCGTCGATTGCCACGGGGCGATTGGGTTTGAAGAAGCTCTCTCGCGCCCCGGCGACTATGTACTGCTGCTGGCCCATCAAGACTTGCTCTGCGCCAGTTCGGCCTGCCCCGACGACATTGACCCGGCCAACGGCTGGCACCCTACCCCCATTCACGTGCGCATCTATGCGGCGGAGCAGACCTTTGCCCGAGCGATAGGGCGACGGGTAGCGGCAGATCTGCCGCTAAGAATGACCCAGGACAGCGCCTTTACCCCCAGCATCCGCCAGCTCACCGATGACCTAAGCGAGTACAACGGCTTTTGGGTACCCCAAACCTTTGCTCACCAGGGCGACCAGGCCGAATACTGGGCGCTGCGCCAGCGAGCCGCACTCATGGATCTCTCAGCCCTGCGCAAGTTTGAGGTGCAAGGCGCAGATGCCTTGGCTCTATTGCAGTACGCCTTTTCTCGCAATTTGGCGAAACTGGCACCGAGGCAGGCGGCCTACGGCTGTTTGCTCAACCCCCACGGCGGCATGGTCGATGACGGCATTGTGTTTTGTTTCGGCCCCACCCACTACCGCTACGTGGGCAACTGCGACACCGATGGCCCGTGGCTACAGAGCCTTGCTAACCAGAATGGATGGGATGTAACGGTGGCAGCAGTGAGCGATCGCATTCACAACCTCGCCCTGCAAGGCCCCCTCTCTCGCAATATTCTCCAAGCCCTGGTGCCAGAGGTCAAATCCCTTGGCTACTTCCAGTTTCTAGAATCCTATATTGATCACATTCCTGTGCTCATCTCCCGCACAGGCTATACCGGAGAGCTAGGCTACGAGCTATTTACCCATCCTCAGCATGGCGCAGCGCTGTGGAATGTGCTGATCAACGCCGGGGAACCGGCGGGGCTGCTGCCCCTGGGCATGAAAGCCCTCGATCGCGCCCGCATCGAAGCCGGATTGCTGGCGATGGGCTATGAGTTTGATGACTTGACCTCGCCCTACCAGGCCGGCATTGGTTGGGCCGTAGCAATGAAAAAGCCCGATTTTATCGGTAAAGCTGCCCTAGACGATATCCGTCGCCATCCACCTCGGGTAGCGGTGGGCCTGGTGCTAGAGGGGCCAGAGATGGCCGCCCACGGGCAACCGGTTTTCGCCCAGGGGGAGCGGTGGCGAGTCGGGCACGTTACCAGCGCGACGTTTTCGCCTATCCTCAAGGCCAGCATTGCCATGGCTCAGGTCGTGCCAGAATTTGCAGCGGCAGAAACCAGCGTCGAAGTCGGCCTGCTGGATGGGCTGAAGCGCAGGGTGACAGCGACAGTGGGGCCATTGGCGGCTTTTGATCCAACCAAGAGTAGAGTGCGGGTATGACATTACCTCTGCTGACGCCACCCTGGGATATGGCGGGGAGAGATGGCCTGGTGGCAGCCAGAGCGCTGTTTGGTGAGGCGATCGATTACCTCGCGCCCTATCAGTCGATGGAAACAACCCTTGAAGGGTTGCCCTGTGCGGTGCTGCGGCTGTGCGATCGCAACTTCCGCGTCACCTACCCCGGCCCCTTAGATCAACATGTGGCCGATCGCCAGCTTCAGCTCTGGGTGAAACGATTGGCCTGGATGGGGACGCTGGCGCTTTCGAACCAGGCTTCGACTGTCGACCTCACCGCACTCATCGCCCAGGCTGCGGTTAGAGCCCCCCACCGCCTCCATTCCCTCCCCCTGCACTGCGCGGTACCGGCCCAAATAGCTACTCTGCCAGTGCTGATCTGGCACCACCCGATCGCAGGCCAACCAGCGTTAGAACTGCACGTGGCCAAAACCCAAATTGAGACATTGGAGCACCTAATTCAATCTCTCAACGACGGTTCAGTATCGCTGACTACAGCCCGTACTTAGTTTGCATTGCACACTCTTGACATAACAAGTTGACCTCCAAAAAACAGTGCGGCTTGTTATTTAGGTTTGGGCTCAACTTAGGGTTTAAGTTTGCCTTCGACCAGGTTGAATTCCTGAAGTCCAGCAGCGATTGTTTCGAGAACGGGTCAGCTTTTTCAGCAGCCTTGAGCACGTTTGTGTTTAAGCCGGTTGACCGTTCTGTTTAAACGGGTTCTTTCGTATAACTTAACTGACAGTTAGGAGTTATCTATGTCTCCTGAATCGCAAGAGTTTTTAGCAACTTTTGTTTCAGAGTCCTACTACTATTGGGCCTCTGTGCTCATGTTGCTGATTCACGTAGGCTTTCTAGCTTACGAAGGTGGTGCGGCCCGTTCCAAGAACGTTTTGGCCACCATGGTCAAAAACCTGATGACCCTGTCTCTGGTCGGTCTCACCTTTTTCTTCTTTGGCTGGTGGGTATACAACGCCTTTCCGCTATTTCCACTACAGGGCGGCGTGGTCGGCCCCTGGACTGACCCGGCAGCCGACGGCACCGTCGGCGAGGTGCTGGGACTAGTGCAGGCTTCATACCCCTGGTCACCGGCTCTGGGACCAAACATTGCCGATAACCTGACTGGCGTATTCTGGTTTGCCTTTGCGCTGTTTGCCATGACCACGGCCTCCATTCTTTCCGGAGCCGTTATCGAGCGCATCAAGATTGGGGCCTACAGCATTTTGGCCATTGTTTTAGGCTCGTTCACCTGGGTCGTAGCGGCGGCTTGGGGCTGGAACCCCTACGGCTGGTTCTTTACCCAAATGGGGTACCACGACTTTGGCTGCTCTGCCCTGCTCCATGCCGTAGCCGGGTTCTTCGCCTTGGGCGTACTGATTAATCTCGGTCCCCGCATTGGCAAGTTCGATGCCCAGGGCAAGCCGCGCGTTATCATGCCCCACAATTTGCCTCTCACCATGGTGGGGCTAATGCTCATTTTTGTGGGCTTCTATGCCTTTTTAGCCGCCTGCGTCATTTTCGTACCGGGTCAAACCGGGGCGATCACGATCTACGGTACGCCCATGACCTTGGCCTCCATTGGGGTGAATACGACTCTGGCGCTATCGGCCGGTTTGGTCGGGGCCTACATGGGGTCCAAAGCTGACCCGTTTTACACCATTTCTGGCGGTCTAGCTGGAATAATTTCGGCCGCTGCGGCAATGGATATCTACAGCCCTGCGATCGTAATTATTCTGGCTTTTGTTGGGGCTTACACCATGCCCTTTGTGGGTAATGCGGTTGAGAAAGCCGGTATCGACGATGCTGTTGGAGCCTTCGCTGTGCACGGCTACTGTGGCTTATTTGGTTCGCTCATGGTGGGCATTTTTGCCGCTGGTTATCCGCAGCCTGAGGGCGTTCCCGCCATCAACTTTGGCGCTCAGCTAATTGGGGCGCTCATTTCCGCTATCCTTCTGGGCTTTATTCCAGGTTATGGCGTTAGTTTTGTCCTCAAAAAGCTGGGCATGCTCCGCGTTTCTGAGGCCGAAGAAATTGCAGGCCTTGACCTGGCTGACTTTGGCATTGGGGGCTATCCAGAATATTCTATTTTGCCTGAGCAAAACGGCCATTCACCCATGGTTCCCGTGTCGATGACTGAACCCAGTCACAAGGCTTAAGCCGGTCAGGATGCTAGAAATTTTGAGGAGCAAGTGACATGTCAAGTCCATTCTCTACCTTCGAAGAGTTTGAGGGGGCCATTGATGGCCCAACCGGGGGTGCCATTTACACCTTCGCCAATAGCCCGGCGATTAATACCATTGCCCTGTTAATCTGCGTTGGATTGTTCATTTGGTTTTTGGTCAGGACCTTCTCAACCCACTACGAAGTGCCTGCGGTAGACAAATCGTTAAACC
Source organism: Nodosilinea sp. LEGE 07298 (assembly GCF_015207265.1). Classification (GTDB taxonomy): domain Bacteria; phylum Cyanobacteriota; class Cyanobacteriia; order Phormidesmidales; family Phormidesmidaceae; genus Nodosilinea. The sequence goes on from NZ_JADEXE010000077.1 coordinate 4,454, forward strand.
ACCTCAGCGCCTTAATTGTCGCGGGGCTGGTTTCGCTGGCTGGGGCAGAGTACCGTCAGACTACTCAACCCCACCAGTCCACAGAAACACAACCTCAGGCAACGATTCACCAACCTGGTGCTAAATCGGCGCTGGGGCTACTGGGTCTGGCCGGAGTTGGCCTACCGCTGCGATCGCGAGGTTCTAAGGCATCGCGCCGCAAAGGCCTCTACCGCGATATCAAGTCGTCTCGATAGAGCAGTCGTGTTGACGGCTCATAACGAGTAATAGCGTTCTACACAAACCCACTTGTACCCCACTGGTGTCATGCCAGTGGGGTCTTTTTTAGGCAAAACACGGTGCTATTGGGTTGGCTTGGTAGCTGAAGGCATTAGCCAACAGCTACAACGCTCCATATTGTGACGCTATAGCTGTAGCCAGTCTGGTAAGGACTGTTTCCCTGAGAACGTTCAAACGTTTGAACGTTCTCAGGCTTTATGGATGTCCTAACTCAGGTGACTCTGGCTATACCAGGTGCGCAGACGTTCTGAGCCGACGCTTGCTAGATAAGCCCAAAAAACCGGCTTCAACGGTATGATTTGGCGTAACGGAGCGCAGGATGCCTTTTTGCGGGTGAATATTACCGATTTAACTCAACAAGCGAGCTGGATCCAGGCGCAGGCTGGCGATCTGGACGCGATCGCCCACTTACTCACCACCACGATCGGCGATCGCCAGGTGCGCGTAGAGGTTTCTCGCCGCGATCGCACCCTCTATGTCTTTCTCACGACGGTCCAGTCGCCGCAGCTAAATGGCTATTTGCACCGTATTCACGCCACTGTGAATGCCCTAGGGCTTGAAACTATTACCCAGCTCAAGGTGCTAGACGGCACCGAAAAGCGCCTGCTCAACCGCTGGCAGTATGACTTTAGCCTAGACCCTGCGCGGCCTACGACTCCGATCTCGCAGACTGCTCTACCTGAGGCGGCTGAGGCAGACGTTAGCGATCTAGAGCATCCTGTGTCTCTGCCCGCTTCTCTGCCCGTTTCTTTGGGGGCGGCACCGCTGGTTGATCTGGGACCAAGTCCGCCTCAACCACGCGATCGCCGCTGGCGGCGGCGGTGGGTGGTGCTACCGACCGCGATCGTACTGGGATTTGGGCTGGCGGCCGGGGTTACCCAGTGGCGTTACGACCAGCGTGCCGCTAACCAAGCCAAGGTTGTCGCCGTTTCTGTGGTAGAACCCACTGCGGCTTTAGCCACTCCCATTCAACCGCTCATAGCAGCTGAGCGAACGGCTGCCCTCACCCCGCCGACCTTCACCGCCCCCGTCACCCTCACCATAAAAGCGGTCGGCGATATTATTCCTGGCACCGACTATCAGCGCTACCGACTGCCCGACGAGTGGCAGTACCTGTTTGGCGGCATTCAGTACCACCTGGGCGATGCCGACATTACTTTTGGCAATTTTGAGAGCACCCTGACCGAGGTGCCCCACAGCGCCAAAGATACGGGCCGTGCCAATACCTTTGCCTTTCGCACCCCGCCCTGGTACGCCAGTGTGCTGGGGGCCGCCGGGTTTGATGTGCTAAGCGTGGCCAACAACCACTCGATGGATTTTTTTGAGCAGGGCTTTGCAGACACCATTGCCCACATCGAAGCGGCGGGAATGAAGGCTGTAGGCCGCAAGGGCGAAATTATAGTGGTAGAAGCCCAGGGGCAACGGGTGGCCTTTATTGGCTTTAGCAACTACTCAGAGCACAACCGGGTGCAGGATTTGGAGGGCGCGATCGCCTTGGTGCAAGCGGCTCAGCAGCAGGCCGATATTGTCGTCGTCTCGTTTCACGCGGGTAAAGAGGGCACCGACGCCACCGTCACCCGCGACCAGGACGAAATGTTCTACTCCGAAAACCGGGGCAATGTGGTGCGCTTTTCCCGCACTGTGATCGACCACGGGGCCGACCTGGTGCTGGGCCACGGCCCCCACGTTCCGCGCGCACTGGAGCTTTATAACGGCAAACTAATCGCCTACTCCCTAGGCAACTTCTTGGGCTACCGCAGCCTCTCTACGGTCGGGCCTCTGGGTACATCGCTGATATTGCAGACCAACCTCAATGCCCAGGGCAACTTTGTCAGCGGGCGCATTATCCCCGTCGCCCTCGATCGCAATGGTGTGCCCTACCTTGATGACCACTTTGGCGGCGTTGTGCTGGTGCGCCAGTTCACCCAGCGCGACTTTCCCGACACCCCGCTTGCGATCGATGACCTGGGCTACATCTGGCCCCAGTAACTGAGCCGATCGGCAAAACAGGTCTACACCTGGCCATACAGGTATTCTGGCGATCGCTCGTCACACCAAAATCTGGCCAAAGGCGGAAGGCGAATCGGTGCGAACTGCTACCAATGACAGTGTTGTGCTCTGCGGGGGCCACGTTAGCTTGTCTGAGGAATGTCGTAGTTGCTGAGATCAGGCGATCGCACATCGCGGTTGGTTGATAGATTTCGGCAAGGCGATAGCTAGTAACTATAAACAACCCCTATGACTGACGAAAATATTCGGCCCCAGCAAGTCGGTGATCCTAAAGAAGCTGAACCGGGGCGTGGTGCGCCTGGCAACCAGTGGGCTGTGCAAACGGCTCAGCCAACCAACGTCAACCCCGACGACGAAAAAATTCCATCCAATGTGGATGTAGAGCAAAATCGCCAGCAAATAGAAGACTACGCGGCCCAAGAAGAAGGCACGCTGCCAACCTCCCACGGATTTGTGATCGATGAATCCGGCAAACTTGACAACTTCCCCGTTGAACCACCCATGTACGTCGAAGAGTAGCTGTGATGACCGGGCTGCCTGGCAGCAACGCTGACCAACCGATTTCTTCATACCAAAGGAGGCTTTATGCCAATTGCTATTCGTGACGATGCAGTGTTCATCATTCTCGAAAAGATTAACGACTTTAACCAAAACGACCAGCAGGGAGAAATAAACTTTTCTGCCACCGACTTCACCGGCTTAGGATTGACGAAATCTGACCTACTAGGCCACCTCGACTATCTCAACCAGCGACAGTACATCGACGCTGAGTTTACCGGCAATGCCTACGGCAACCAGGAAGACGTTCCCAGCGTGGTGGATTCCGACGAGGTCGGCTTCCGCGTTGCCAACACCTTTGGTGCCGAAGATGGCCCTTTGCCTCACCTGATTACCTTCAAGCGAGCTACTCTAACCGAGAAGGGGAAAAATATGCTCAAAGATATGGAGGAGAAGCCTCCTAAAGACCTGGATCAAGGGCCGAAGGTGCCGCTGATCAACGAGCACACGCCGTTTCTAGAAAAGGTCAAAGTAAAAGGTGGCCTGCCCGATATCTACGATGCGCGAGATATCACGGAGACCGTCTTTCGCGTCATGCGCGACGTGATGACCACAGCCGAGGCTGACCGAGTGCAGGCAGAACTGCACGATTCTGTCCTGCCGACCGACGAAAAAGCCCTTCAGATGGAGGTGGCTGATCTTTGGAAAGACAGAAATCCGATTGTGGGCCTGCTAAGCCGCATTCGCCCCCCGCTAAAAGGGCCAGCCCCCATTGGGATCGACTCCAAACTGTTTTTGACCCGGGTAGATAACGAAGCCGGTGTACCGAAAACAGTCAATGCAGAGATTGTGGTCTCTGCCGTGTTCTCAGCCACCAAGGATGAACTATCCCCCGAGCGAATTGAGGCAGTGGCCCAATGGCTACCGGAAGGTAAAGTGCGCGAGATGTGGCAAACAGCCTAGCGCGGTCGGTCAATTCAACTTAAAGAGGGTGCGTCACCAGTAAGCGGTGACGCACCCTTCATTTATGGCCAAATCGGGTTTTTACGAGCCAGATTGGGGCTTGAACGTTAGCGTTGGAAGCTGGTCGGCCCGCTATAGCCCGAAAGCTCGGCCAATCGCGCCAGGCTCTGGGTACCCGAGTAAAACTCACCGTTAATTTCCCAGGTGGGGAAGCCGGTAATCTCTGGCTTAGAGCGGCACAGGTCGGTCTGGGGATTTTGGCCGTCTTCGGCGCACTCTACATAGTTAAGAGCTTGGGTAGCTTCAGCGCCAAACAGCTGCTTTTGGTCGTGACAGTGGGGGCACCACCAGGCCGCATACATCGTCGCGCCAATATCGTTGAGATGGTTGGCCAAGGCAACTTCGGCTGGGCCAGAAGCGGTGGTAATCGGTGGCCCAGCCTGCCCGGCGACATCGGCATTGGGGCTACCTCCGGAGCTGATAGGGGCATAGACGGCTAGCGTGGCGACAATCGTCACCACACCGACGATGAGGCCAATAAAGGCAAGCTGTCCTACGTCGTCCCAACGGTTGCCCAGCAAAATAATTACAAACATGGAGAGGGCAAACAGCGCCGAGCCAATGCAGTAGGGACAAGCCGTCTGTAGCTCAAAGGCCAGCACCGTCATCAGGTAGCCGCTAAATACCAGCATGGCCGAGGCCAGCATAAACATCAGCGGCCAGGTCCAGGTTTCGAGCTTCTGGCGCAAAGCTTTGTTCTGGTCGGCATTGATCAGCAGAGGGGCAACGGCCATCACCAGCATGGTGCCGTAGGCCAAAAAGCCAAATAGCGTTAAGGGCAAGCCAAATACGGTACCCCAGGGGCTAGAGAGCACGCGATCGCACCCTTCTGTGGGGCAGGCTCCCCCGCCCGTTAGCTTAGCAACGGTTAGATAGCCTGTGCCCAAGGCACCGATCAAGGCAATCCCCGCCACCAGCCAGCGCGACCAGCGATGAATCCAACGGCTCTCCTGACGACGACGTCTCATGATGCGCCTCTCTTCCACAACGATTAACCCAAACTCTAAACTGCCAACTAGGGTAGCCAATCGCTCGGCGAAACGTGGCGATTCCCGTTTCTATCTTAATGCCCAGGCCAGGGTGGACAGTACACCCCCAATGCATCGCCCTAAGGCGTCACTCCTAAGATGTCACCATAGTTGGGTAGGACAGAGTACCCTCAAGGGCTTGCAGACCTTCCTGCATAGCTTCTACAAATTGTCCGACCCGAACGGGATCGATGGGCTGGTTGACATTGCCCTGGCGCTTGAGGGAACTGGCGACAATTACACCGTCGGCAGCTTTCATCAGGGTGCCAATGTTGTCTACGTCGGCCCCACTGCCAATGAACACGGGGCGATCGCCCGCAGCGGCCTTGGCCAGCTCTAGATCTTCGAGGCTGGGGGGGCTGCCCGTAGCCCAGCCCGACAAGATAATGCCGTCAGCTAACCCCCGGTGAATGGTTTCCTGCACGGCTGTAGTTAGGTTGGGCGACCCTAGCGGGCGAGCGTGTTTGACCAGCACATCAGCCAAAATTTGCACCGAGCTGCCCAACTCTTTGCGGTAGCGCAGCAGGTCGTGGGCACAGCCTTCGATTAGCCCCTGGTCGGTGGCCATCACCCCGGTCAGCACGTTGACGCGAATGAAGGCGGCTTTGGTGCAGGTGGCGATCGCCAGGGCGCTGCGAGCATCGTTGCGCAATACGTTGATGCCCAGCGGTACCGTAATCAGGGTTTGCAGTCGCTGCACCACCAGACCCATAGCGCTGACCACCGCCGGGTCGACCGGGCCTTTGGCAAAGGGGGCGTCAAAGAAATTCTCAATCATAATGCCGTGCACGCCGCCCGAGGCGAGAGCCGTGGCCTCTTGCTCAGCGCGATCGACAACGGCCTGTAAATCCCCCTGCCAGCGGGGTGAGGTAGGCAGGGGCAGGAGGTGTAGCACCCCGATGACCGGGTTTTGGGTGTTGAAGACTTCGATTAAGTCCACGTGAATTTTGCCTGGACTCGCAGAACGTGAAAGAACAGTAGATAAACCTGGCTCGCCACAGCACTCGCCGCAGCAAACGCCAACTTACCCTATCAGCATATCAACCCCTGGGGTCCGATTTAGGACACCCCTTGCTTTTGTGTTGTATTATTTATGAGTGTTAATTTGTATTGCCCCCTGGTGCCATTGGCCAAAAGATTTGCTGGGCAATTCGTCAACACAGGATTGATGGATGCCTAAGCTGTGGCGTTAGGGACGATGGTACCGATCAAGCGGTGCCCGATTGCGCTGGTGCGATCGCGTTGATGACCTCAAGCTTTTGGCAAGATTGGCGTGTTCATATATTACGAGATACAAGAGACACCATGGGGCTAAAGCCAACGGTTGCATTTAACCACCTGGGCTGCGAAAAGAACCGGGTCGACACCGAGCACATGCTGGGACTGCTGGTGCAGGCTGGCTACCAGGTCGACGCCAACGAAGAATTGGCCGACTACGTAGTGGTCAACACCTGTAGCTTTATTGAAGCGGCGCGAGAAGAGTCGGTGCGCACTCTAGTTGAGCTAGCCGCCGCTCAGAAAAAAGTGGTGATTACAGGCTGTTTGGCTCAGCACTTTCAGCACGAGCTGCTCGAAGAAATTCCCGAAGCCGTGGCCCTAGTTGGTACCGGCGACTACAACCGCATTGTCGAAGTGATCGAGCGGGCCGAGGCGGGCGAACGGGTGAAGCTAGTTTCCCCAGAACCTACCTATATTGCCGATGAAACGGTGCCCCGCTACCGCACCACCGCCTCCAGCGTGGCCTACCTGCGGGTGGCCGAAGGCTGCGACTATCGCTGCGCCTTTTGCATCATTCCGCACCTGCGGGGCAACCAGCGATCGCGCACCATTGAGTCGATTGTGGCCGAGGCCCACCAGCTCGCCGCCGAAGGGGTGCAAGAGCTGGTGCTGATTTCCCAAATCACCACCAACTATGGCCTCGATATCTACGGCAAACCCCGCCTGGCCGAGCTGCTGCGCGCCCTAGGCGAGGTCAATGTGCCCTGGGTACGGATGCACTATGCCTACCCCACGGGGCTCACCCCCGAGGTGATTGCCGCCATTCGCGAAACCCCCAACGTCTTGCCTTACCTCGATCTGCCGCTACAGCATTCTCACCCAGAGGTGCTGCGGGCCATGAACCGCCCCTGGCAGGGACAGGTCAACGACGACGTCATTCACCGGATTAAAGACGCCCTGCCCGAAGCGGTGCTGCGAACGACGTTTATCGTCGGGTTTCCGGGGGAAACCGAGGCCCACTTTGAGCATCTGCTGGCCTTTGTCGAGCGGCATCGGTTTGACCACGTAGGGGTGTTTAGCTTTTCCGCCGAGGAAGGTACCCCGGCCTATGACCTACCCAACCAGGTACCGCAGGCCGAGCGCGATCGCCGTCGTGAGACCCTCATGCTGGCCCAGCAGCCCATCGCCTGGGAGCACAACCGGGCTCACATTGGCCGCGTGGTCGATGTGCTAATCGAGCAGGAGAACCCGGCCACCGGTATGGCAATCGGGCGATCGATCCGTTTCGCCCCTGAGGTCGATGGTTTGGTCTACGTGACCGGGGCCGCTCCCCTCAACCAGATTGTGCCCGTCACCATTACCGCTGCCGATACCTACGACTTGTTTGGTGAAGTTATCCCTGTAGTCTCAGAGCCTGCGCCTGCGCTAAGCCTGGCCCATTAGTTCCATCCACATCCGTTTGCCCCCTATCTTTTGTTCACCGTCCCGAGGAACCACTATGACCTTATCGTTCACTAGCCTGGGTTTGTCAGAAGCCCGTATTAGCCATCTTGAAAGCATGGGCTACACAGAACCCACGGCTATTCAAGCAGAGGCCATTCCCCACCTGCTCTCGGGGCGCGATCTGATTGGTCAAGCCCAAACCGGCACCGGCAAAACCGCCGCCTTTGCGCTACCGATGATGGAGCAGGTTGACTCTAGCAATCCGACTGTCCAGGCTCTGATACTCACCCCCACCCGCGAGTTAGCCATTCAGGTCTGTCAGGCCATGCGCGGCTTTCGCATCAGCGGTCGCCCCAAAGTGCTGGCCCTCTACGGCGGTCAATCCATTGAGCGTCAGCAGGAGCAGCTCAATCGAGGTACTCAGATCGTAGTGGGTACCCCAGGGCGCGTACTCGACTTGCTCAATCGGGGCAGCCTGTCGCTCAAAAGCCTGGGCTGGCTGGTACTTGATGAAGCCGACGAAATGCTCAATATGGGCTTTATTCAAGACGTCGAAAAAATTCTCAGTAAGGCCCCGGCCGATCGGCAAACCGCCTTCTTCTCGGCCACTATGGCTCCCCAAATTCGCGAGCTGGCCACCAAGTATCTCCAATCTCCGGTGACGGTGACGGTGCAGTCGCCCAAGGCTTCACCCAAGCAAATTCAGCAGGTGAGCTACATCGTGCCGAGGGGCTGGACCAAGGTACGAGCCCTCCAGCCCATTCTGGAGCTAGAAGACCCCGAAACCGCCATTATTTTCGTACGTACTCGCCGCACTGCGGGCGACCTTACCCGTCAGCTTCAGGCGGCGGGCTACAGCGTTGACGAGTACCATGGCGACCTCAGCCAGTCACAGCGCGAACGACTAATGATGCGGTTTCGCCAGCAGCAGGTGAAGCTAGTGGTGGCGACCGATATCGCCGCCCGTGGTCTGCACGTCGATGACCTCACCCACGTGATCAACTTCGACATGCCCGACGCCATGGAGAGCTACGTGCACCGCATTGGCCGTACCGGACGAGCTGGCAAAAACGGGGTAGCTATTTCTTTGGTGACACCCCTAGAGAAGTACAAGCTGCGGCAGATTGAGCGCCACACCAAGCAGCCCATGACGCTGATGAAAATTCCAACCCGAGCTGAAATCGCTGCCCGCAACCTGGAGCGGCTGCGTAGCCAGGTGCGTGACGCTATTACCAGCGAGCGGCTAGCGTCGTTCTTGCCCATTGTTTCTCAGCTCAGCGAAGAGTATGACCTGCGAACCGTAGCGGCAGCGGCCCTGCAAATGGCCTACGACCAAACCGTGCCCGCCTGGCAGCGAGAGCACCACAGCAGCGACCCTGAGCTGTCTGAACGGGGCGTACCCCTGCCTAAAAAGCGGAAAGGGTCGACCTCTGAGTCGCGGGAAGTCAGTAAAGCAAAAGAGTAGCGGTTCTTCAATTACCAGTGCCTTATCAAGGTGCCTTGCGGATAGCGTTAGCCTGGGTCTAAAACACCTTAAGGTAGCGCTATCCGTTTGCGTTTGATTACGTATGCCAGCACACAGCAGGTTCCCTAGGGCATCCTAAGATTAGGACAAGATCAGGTTAACCCTGGCCCACGGGAGGTAACCACATGTTGGTCATAATGACTGAGAGCCAACTTATTTCGCCCCAGGCGGTATGCTGCAACTGCCTGATGGCCGATCGCCACGGTCAGCCCCGCTGGCAGCAGGGGGTACTGCGCTGTGGTCATCGGGTGGCGGGTTTAGACCAAACCCAGCCGACCCAGTTTGAGTGCCAAATGGGCTTTCGAGTGGCCGATATTGAATAGGGGTGCAGTTCAGGCGTGCAGGGTTTGGGAATGACGTTTGGCCCCGCCTTCGGGCCTTGATTTCAGGTGTCAAATCTGAGGCTTCACTCCCCCATTCTCCGGCAAACCAGAGTTTGCGATATGGTAAGGCTATAGCCCGATAGCCTTTAGCCTATTGCCTGGAGAAATGTTATGACCTGGAGCAGCTCCCCCAACCCCAACGTTTTGGATCGCGTTTTGGCGGCCCTACCTTATATTTTGCCAATCACGGCTGGGTTGCCCTACGGCCTCCAGCTGATCAGTCAGTTCCCGGTATTTGGGTTTTTGCTGCTGCCCCTAGCTCCGCTGATCACCGTCTACGGAACGTTAGAACGAACAATTCCGTTCTTTGGCCTGATTGTGTTCTTTGCGCTGATTTTGCTGGTGGTGCGCAACGAAAATATTAGCCGGTTCATTCGCTTTAACACGATGCAAGCCATTCTGTTGAGCATTATTTTAGCGGTATTTAGCCTTATTCTCAGCCTGCTCGACCCCAGCCTGTTTGGAGCACTGCTGTTCAGCACCCTCTCTAACGTGCTGTTTTTAGGCATGCTAATTTCGGTTGGCTTTTCCCTAGTACAGACCTTTCGGGGGCTATACGCAGAGATTCCAACCATTTCAGAGGCTGTGCACATGCAGGTGCGCTAGGGACTAAAGCCGCAGAGCCACGGTATTGTCGAGCATGCCGATGCCTTCAATGGCCACCCTGATCTGATCGCCCACGGTCAGGGGGCCAATTCCGGCAGGGGTACCGGTTAAAATCACATCGCCTGGCAGCAAGGTCATAATTTCGCTGATGTAGGCCACCAGGTAGTCGGGGCTAAAGGTCATTTCGTCGACCGAGGCAGACTGCACAGGCGTCTCTTGATTATTGAGAAAGGTTTGCAGCCTGGCTCCAGGACTAAGTTCGCGCACAATCCACGGTCCCAGGGGGCAGAAGGTGTCGAAGCCTTTGGCTCGGGTCCATTGACCATCGCGTTTTTGCAGGTCGCGGGCGGTGATGTCGTTGGCAATGGTGTAGCCCCAGATTTTGGCGCGGGCTTCGTCGGGGGGCACGTGGGCGCAGCGATCGCCAATCACCACGGCCAGTTCGCCTTCGTAGTCGACCTGGCTGGACTGGCTGGGATAATAAATAGGTGCCCCTGCTGCCGTCACTGCTGTAGAAGGTTTGATAAACAGCAGGGGTTCAGACGGCGTGGTCGTGCCCATTTCGGCGGCGTGGTCGGGATAGTTTTTGCCCACGGCAACCACTTTGGAGGGAGCACAGGGGGCTAGCAGGTCGTAACTGCCGGCCAGGAGTTCAACTTCGGTGGGCTGCCCCTGAAGCCACGGCGGCGCGTCGAGCACCTGCACGCTGCGATCGGGGCGCAGCAGCCCATAGTGCAGTTGCCCGGTTTGAGACTGAACCCTAACGTAGCGTTGCGCCATAATTTTCTAACTCTTGATTTTCTAACTCTGGGCCTGCTAATTCTTGGTATGATTGTAGATCCTTGTCTTTGCGCCAATCCCTAGGCGTGGATAAGTGCATGGCGGCGATCGCCATTAGCGCTTATTTATGCCTATTTTTGGCTGCTAAAGGCCACTATGTCCACAAGGAGTTTTCATGAGAGCTTACATGTACGAGACCATGTACATTCTGCGGCCCGACCTCAACGACGAGGCCATTGATGCCACCATCGGCAAATATCAGACCATGCTTAAGGATCAGGGCGCTTCTATTTTAGAAACCCAGCACCGGGGCAAGCGCCGTCTTGCTTACGAAATCGATCGCAACCGCGAGGGCATCTACATTCAGATGAACTACACCGGGCCTGGGGCCGCGATCGCGCCCCTAGAGCGAGCTATGCGCCTTAGCGAAGAAGTTATTCGATTTTTGACGGTTAAGCAAGAGTCTGACGAGCCTCTGCCCACCGAGGTCGAAGAACCGGTGGAAGAGGTCGCTGTTGACACCGCCGCTAGCGAAGAAGAATAACCGCTGACCGGATATTCACAACCTGCCGCTGGCCATTCTCATTCAATCGTGAGAATGACCAGCGGTATTGTTTTGGGGGTATGGGTTGTAGGATTGGCCTAGCTGTGGGCTGCGCGCTGGCCATCATCATAATTTAGTGTGCCAAGTTTCCCGACAGGTGCTATAAATTAGCAGCAACTTACTCACCCTGGTTAATTAGGGCCTGACTAGGTTAGTTCGGCAGTTAGCCCAGGCGGTTACTGAGTCGAATTAGGGGCCGAAATAGGGTAGTTCAAGCTTTGGGGCATCGAGTAGTAGGTTAGTTGATAGGTGTGGGAGTAGTCTCGTGGCGCAGTCTTCATATTCAGACATGAACGAACAGCAGGCTGAAATTGCCCGACTCGAGTCGGAGTTGGCCATTCGCGACCAGCTGGTACAGCAGCTATCGCAGGAGCTGTTTCGGTTGGTTAAGGGCAACGCCGGGTTTGTACCCAGCCCCGAAGTGTCTGAGCAGCACCAGGCCGAAATGTCGGCACTGCGCGATCAGCTGCGTGGGGTCGAAAAGCAAATTGATTTTTACCAGGGACAGCTCGAAGAGCGCGACAGTGAAGTGCTACAGCTGCGGCAAACGGTGCAAGAACTCACCGATCGCACCCGCATGCTAGAGCAGGTGGTGCAAGAGCTGCCCACGGTCTACCGGCAAAAATTTGCCGATCGCATGGCCGCCGTCAAGCAGCGCGTCGCCGAAATTCAGCGCGAAAATCGCCAGCTCCAGGCCGAACTGCAAAGCGTAAGCTACCGCTTAGCCATGCGGACTCGCCGTAGCCAGCGCCTAGAGCTGCCCACCCTAGAGCAAGAGGGGCTAGACGGTATTTCTCTACCATCTTTTTAGACTCGGAAACGGTAGCTCCAGACTTATTTAATCTCCGGTAGCTCTACCACGTAGCGAAACGGGATGTCCTGCAGGGTGCCAGTGTAGACTAGCGCCCGGTGTAGCATAACGGCGACCTCTGCCCGACTAGCAGGCCGGTAGGGGGCCAGTTGATTGAGATCGGGGTAGTTCACTACCAGACCGGCCTCTGTGGCCGCTACCAGCGAACGAGCGGCCCACGGTGGAACTTGGCCCCGGTCACTGTAGGGTTTGAGCACCGTCGTCGCGCTGCTGTTAGATTTCAACGTTAGCCCGCTAGCCAAAGCCACAATGACGTGAATACGGCTAATGGTTTGATCGGGCAAAAAGGTTTCGTCGGAATAGCCGCTAAGAAAGCCCATCTGCACCGCTTGCTGTACGCTGCTGTAGGCCCAGTGGCTGGTAGCCACATCGGTGTACGTGTTTTCTCCCGCTAGTCGCGATCGCTCCAGGGGCAGGTTAAACAGCTGATTCAGCTGGGCGGCGAACTCGGCCCTAGTCATGGGGTCGGCGGGGCGAAACGTGTTGTCTGGAAAGCCTGCGATCAGGTTGCGCTGGCTCAGGTCGACCAGAATGGGCCAGGCCCAGTGCCCGCTGTTAAGGTCGCTAAAGCCAGGCTGACCCTGCACCAGCGGTAGGGCGGGCCAGGCCTGCTGGGGCGGCAGGGGCTGGGGCAGCACCGGCAACGGTACGATCAAGGGCTGGCGTTGTTGCTGACTGCGGTTGAATAGCGTCTGGAGGCCTCTGCCCCTACCCTGGGAATAAGAGGAGGCTACGGGTACCAAGGTAGACCTGGTTTTCAGAGGATATCTGGCGATTGCAGTGATCAGGGCCAAGCCCACTGCGATCGCCAATAGCCCAACCGGTGCCAACCGACGCAGCCAAGCCCCAGGCGCTGCTTCGGCTGGGCGCTTAGAGGGATGCAGTGGGCGAGGCAGTAGGCGAAAGAACGGTGGCATTGGAGGCAAAGAGGCGGCTACTGCTAAACTAGAGCAGCCGGTCACAAATATTGACTGGGCTTGCCCACTATGATAGTTCTTGCCTAAGGTTTAGACTTTTCTGAGAGCGTTCCAGCTAAATACTGATCCAGAGTTTTACGGCAACCGGCCCAACGGACCGAGTTTTCGACCTCAAAGGGGACGTTTATTTAGACGGAATTAGATGGGATACTCTGAGACTAAACTTGGGGCGGGTTCAAAGCTAACGCACTCGTTTGTTATACCTCCGGACTGGGGGAGTAGCGCGTCTGCCGGTCACCCATCAACTTGAGTCCACGCATCGGATGAGGATTAATGGTCAAAGGGAGACAACAACGTTTGGGAGTGCTGGCGGCGATCGCTGCCAGCACATCCTTTTTTGGTTTGGTGGCGGTCGGCTACGGCCAACGGCCTACGGAGGTAGCCCAGGCGACCTATGGTCAAACCGCTACTGCACCTACAGCCAGGCAATCACCCCACTACACCGCTAAAGCCAGTACGCTACTCAGCGGCGTGCTGGCCCCGATTAAGTCGCTGCGGGTCATGCAGCGGGCGATCGCCCTGGCCCCCGAAACCGATATTGATGCCACCCCCACCCTGGCCTTGCTAGCGGCTGATCTCAAAACCACTGGCCTTGGCCCCATTCGCATTGGGATGAACCTGGAGACACTGCAGGAGACAGGGCTCAATCTGGTAGCGATTGCCGAAGCTAGCAGTGGCCAATGCCAGTATTACCGCATTCAAGACTACGGCGAACCCATTGGGCTCATGGCCATTGACGACCAGATACTGCGCGTCGATATCTGGCCAGGGAGTTTGACCACGACTCGCAGCGGCATCAAAATTGGCTCAACCGAGCGAGACCTGGTGCGAGTATATGGCAAGCAGTTAGAGGCGACCGCCAACCCAGTCACCCTCGGCAAAACCGTTGTTTTTACCCCTCAAGACCCCGGTGAAGACGTTTATCGACTGGTCTTTGAAACCGACGATCAGGGCCGGATAACACAGTTTCGTGCCGGGCAGTTTCCCTCTGTAACCTGGGCCGAGGGTTGTTTGTAAGAAGCAGGTTGCATGAGCGGCAGGTTGAAGAACGCTCATAGAACCTTGCTGTCTGATACCTGTTAACTCAAACACCGGATAGCTTCGAGCATACCCCTGGCCTTATTTAGGGTTTCCTGGTATTCCAGTTCTGGCACCGAGTCGGCGACGAGTCCGGCCCCAGCCTGAACCGCAACGCTGTGGCCGCCTTCGGGTAGCGCCTGCACCACCATCGTGCGAATGGTAATGGCGGTGTTGAGCTGCCCCTCAAAGTCGTAGTAGCCATAGACCCCGGAGTAGGGGCCGCGACGGCAGGGCTCTAGGTCGTGAATAATCTGCATAGCGCGAATTTTGGGCGCGCCGCTGACGGTACCTGCCGGGAAACAGGCCTTGAGCAAATCCCAGGCGGTTTTGCTGGGGCTGAGCTGGCCCACCACGTTGCTGACAATGTGCATAACGTGGGAATAGCGTTCAATCACCATCAGTTCATCGACCTGCACGGTGCCGCTGAGGCAGACCCGGCCCAGGTCGTTGCGGCCCAGGTCAACCAGCATGACGTGCTCGGCCCGTTCTTTAGGGTCTTGCAGCAGATCGTGCTCATAAGCGGTATCTTCGGCGACGGTTTTGCCCCGAGGGCGCGTGCCCGCAATGGGGCGCACCGTGGCCACCTGAGGCTGACTGGGGTCGTCGGCCAGGGTGGCCTTAACCATCACCTCAGGACTAGAGCCAATCAGCTGCCAGTCGTAGAAGTTGAAATAGCACATGTAGGGGGAAGGATTGATCTGCCGCAGCGATCGGTACAGATCAAATGGGTTGCCCCCGTAGGTGGTATTGAGCCGTTGGGAGATCACTACCTGAAAGATATCCCCAGCCTGGATATGAGCCTTAGCCCGCTCAACGCTGGCGCAAAACTCAGCCGGGGTACGGTTACTGGTATAAGCCACGGTTGGCGTCTGGCTGGAGGGCGGGTGCCAGGGTAAAGTAGCCTGGGTCGGGGCCAGGGGCAGAGTGAGCTTGTGGAGGAGTTGGTGGACGCGATCGCACGCTCCTTCGTAAGCCGCCCGCACATCCAGACTTGAATCTCGCAGGTCGGCGTAGGCTACTGCCCAAATCTTGCGCTGCACCTGGTCAAAAATCAGCAGGCTGTCGACCTGCATCCACAAGCCGTCGGGCAGATCGCTATCGTTTAACGGATAAATTGGCACCGTTGGCTCAATCCAGCGGATCAGTTCGTAGCCCCAGAAGCCAAACAGTCCGCCGATGCCGGGGGGCAGAGCGGGCAGCTTGACCGGGTCGTAGGGGGCGAGACAGGCGGCCAGGGTATCGAAGGGGTTACCCGCGTGCTCGACCACACTACCGTCGCGGTGAGTTTGGGTAGACTGGTCACCCCGGCTTTCTAAAACCCACAGCGGGTCGCAGCCTAAAAAACTGTAGCGGCCCAGGGTTTCGCCTCCCTCCACCGACTCCAGCAAAAAGCTGTAGGGTTGCCCAGCACACACCTTATACCAGGCCGATACCGGCGTATCTAAATCGGCCAGCCACTCCTGATAGACCGGCACAAAGTTGCCCTGGGTGGCGTAGGCCTGAAATTGCTCAAAGGCGGGGAAAATCATGGCATTTATTCTACCGCCCTAGCGGGGGCACACAACTAGATCCCTAGATAGCAAAAGGGGCCTAGCCTAAGCTACGCCCCTCACAACACAACAGTCACAGTCAGCACTTAGCGGATTACCGCCAGGCTTCAAAGGGTTGAAACCAGCGAGATTAACCTACACTTCGTAGGTGGTTTTGCCGCTAAACTTAATCGTAGCCGGGTCGGGGTTAGCCCCAATGTTGCGGTCGATGCTATTTACCGCCCCACGGCCTTCATTCACCTTCTCAGGGAAAACACCATCTGCGGGGTGCAGGTACTGGGTCTCGCCACTGGGGTAGATGCGATAGACCTTGTAGTTATCGATCCTGGGCTTAAATTTGGTGCGTAGCTGGGTACCCAAAGCCAGGCACTGCTCTTTGCGGGCCAGGTACAAGAGGTTGTCCCCTTCGTTCATGAAAGCCGCACCACCAGTAGGCATTTCAAAAACCTGCTTCTTGGGGCTGGTCCAGGTGATGGCGTACTTTTCTTCGACCTGGGCTTTGGTGAGGAGACCGCCGGTGCTGCCTCCAAAAATAGGTGTTTGACCTGTCAGTGTTTCAGTCATGAAGTCCTATCTCTCAACCGTTTGATGGGCATCGTATCATCGCAAGAGCAGGGGGTAATACCGATTGTTGAGGAAGTGTAACAGTTCTTCAGGTAAGGGATGGCTGGATGAAGGCAACCGGATCCGTTTACGGTAGAGGTTTTAGGTCCAGGACTCAGGGTGTAGGGGTCACCGTGAACCCTATACCCTGAACCTTACACCCTTTCTTTAGGCCGACCACGGTTCTTGGAAGTCGGCATACAGCGTTAGCCCGCCGTCGATATAGAGGGTTTGCCCGGTGATGTAGGCGGCCTCATCGGAGGCGAGGAAGGCCACGGCGGCGGCCATTTCTTCGCTGGTGCCGGCTCGGCCCATGGGAATGTGGCTTTCGACCTCAGCTTGTTTGGCGGGGTCTTCGGTCCACTCGTCGTTGATTGGAGTAATGGTAGCCCCAGGGCCGATGCCGTTCACTCGAATGCCTTTGGCAGCGTACTCTAGGGCCAGCGTTCGGGTCATATTGCCCATGCCCCCTTTACTGATGGAATAGCTGAGGTACTGGGGCCGAGGGATAATTTCGTGGACGCTGGAAATATTGATAATGCTGCCAGGGCGGTTTTGGGCTAGCAGGTGCTTCAGAGTTTCGCGGGCGCACAGGTAGGCCCCACGCAGGTTGACCCCCAGCACTTTGTCAAAACTGTCGATCGAGATCGCCTCGGAAGGGCTTTCGGTCTGCACGCCCGCGTTGTTGACCAAAATATCGAGCTGGCCAAAATGGTCGACCGACTGCTGCACCAGGGCGATCGCGTCTTCTTCTTTAGACACATCACCCTGTAGCAGCAGGGCTTTGACACCGCAGGCCTCGATATCTTTGCAGGCTTTTTCCATGGCCTGGCGGCGGGTGTCTTCGGCCCCATCGCTGTCGCTACGGTAGTTGATCACTATGTTGCAGCCCTCTTGGGCCAGACGAATGGCGATCGATTGACCAATGCCCGATGAAGCACCGGTAACAAGGGCGGTTTTGCCGGTCAGTCCTTTCATGAGGTAGCTCCGTGGGGTGGTCGTTGAATGTCGTGGTGAGTGGGGGGTGGTGCGTGCAGTAGCGATACTGTTAAAGATACGTTCACAGCTCTGGCATAGCTCTGGTGTCTCTCGGGTGAGCATACTAAAGCCTCAAACTTTGGTATATCCCTCTGGGGGGTTAATTCTCCCTATAGCAGCTTGACTGTCCTCGATTAAGGAGTCTTTAAGCATGTACGTTTTGATTGGCGGTGCTGGCATGCTGGGCCTGGAGCTGGCAAAAACTCTACTTGCTGAAGGACACACCGTAGCCGTGGTCGATACCGACCCCCTGGCCTGCCAGTACGCCCGCGAAAAAATCGGCGTGATGGCCTTCGAGGGCAGCGCCGTCAATACCACCACGCTGCTAGAGGCGGGCATTCGCAAGGCCGATGCGGTGATTGCGGCCCTGCCCGAAGACGCGCTTAACCTAGCGATCGTCACCCTCTCCAAGCACTACGGCGTGCCCCAAACGGTGGTACGCATGAGCGATCGCGACTTTGCCGAACCCTACCAGCTGGCTGGGGCTACCCACACCATCAGCACCACCGAACTCACCATTAACCGCATGGTGAGCGCCATTGAGTACCCCCAGGTTGAGGCCATGATGCACTTTGAGCAGGGGCAGGTGGAGGTGCTAAAGCTGCCGATTCCGCAGCAGTGCACGATTGTGGGGCGCTCCGTGGCCGAAATTGCCCAAGATGCTCGCTTTCCGGCGGGGACGCTGATTATTGGCTATCAGGCCCACCCCCACGAAGATTTGACCATACCCAACGGCAGCACCATTTTGGAGAGCGGCTCGACCATTTTGGCGGTAACCAAACCCGGTCTGGTGCGAAAAATGCTCGATTTTATGGGGCTTTGTGCGTGATGCGTCCTTAGAACTAGCCACAGATCTAGCGACAAGAGATCTTGCGACAAGTTAGCGGCGACGGGTCAGACGGCGACCCTCAGCCACGGCGTCATTGCTGCGTTTAACGGCATCTCTGATTGCCTGCAGTCCACGGACAAGTGCTGAACTCATTGCTCAATCTCCCATTGATCTAATTAAAATCATAACGACTACGCTTAAGCTAGCAAGCTCTAGTCTGTGCTGTCAATTCAGCTAAAGGATTAGATTCTGGAGGTCAGTCGTCCTTGAGCGAGAGCAGCTTTTCGTTCAGCGATCGCACGTAGGCCTGACTGGTCTCCTCCGACAGCAGGCCTTTGCGCAGGGCATCGTTAACGGCCCCTTTTTCGGCCAAGTACAGGCGGCGACGCAGGCCGTCGAGGTGGCTCTGGTCTTCTAGGTGGGCGTTATCGTTGAGGGTGCGCTGATTGTAAAAGTCGCGCAGGTCGCGATCAGCGGCGGCGATCTGGGCTTGGTAGGCGGCAAACAGCTCTTCGTAGAGGTTTTTGGGCAGGCTGCCCGACTGCAGCAGGTTGGCTAGCTCCTGCTGGGCGGCTTTGGCGGCAATCAAATTGAGCTGCAGAGTTTCGATCCGCTGCTTCGTGACCGAGGGAACGCTCAGCCGCAGCCGTTTGACCAGCACGGGCAGGCTCAGCCCCTGGCCCACCAGCGACACCAGTACAGTGCTAAAGACCAGGGCCACCACCTGCGATCGCCCCGGCAGATCGGGGGGCAGGCTCAGCGCCAGCGCCATCGACAACGACCCCTTGATATTGCCCAAAATGAGTACGTGCTGCCAGCGCAGGGGCAGCGGGCGATCGATAAAGCGCAGCAGGTACAGCAGCGGGTAAGTGGTCAGAATGCGGCCAGTTTGGTAGGCCACCACCGCAAACAGGGCCGCCGGAATCGTTTGCAGCAGCAGGCTGGGGTCAACCTCAATGCCCACCAGCAAAAAGATAAACGTGTTGACTCCAAAGCCCGCGTATTCCCAAAAGTTGAGCAGCGTTACCTTGGTTGAAGCCGAGGTTTGGCGAAAGCCCAGTTCGCCAATCACCAGTCCAGCAATCACCACGGCGATCGCGCTCGATACCCCCAGCGCCTGACCAATCTGAAACGTGCCCAGCGACACCGCCACCGTCAGCAAAATGTTGCTGAGGGCATCGTCGAGCTGCTGAAACAGGCCCACGCACAGATAACCCAGCCC
>NZ_JADEXE010000507.1 GCF_015207265.1 Nodosilinea sp. LEGE 07298
GCACAGTTTCAACTTCAGGTAGTTCTGGCACAGCCTAGCCCTGGGCCTCTGTCCCCATATAGTGCGCCTTTGAACTATAGCAATGCCCGCCGGGTACAGGCAGGAAACGAGACAAAACAAAGGCCTATGCCGAAGCACAGGCCCTGAAATTTGTAAGCCGTAGTCATACTCGTGAGCAGAGCTGAAAACCCGGCGAACCGGGGAAGTGGCTCAACCTTGGGAGAGGCAACCTAGGAGGCAGCCTTCTTAGCCGCTTTGGGGGCTTCAACTTCCTGTAGCTCAGACAGCGCAAAGTTGTTGGTATTGATACCAGCGTAATTTACCTTGTCAAAGCGCACTACCGCGGGGTATTTGATGCCGCTTTGGTCAATGGTGGCAACGGTACCGAGTTCCCGATACCAGTAAGACTCTTTGCGGAGAATGCGAACTTTAGAACCACGTTGAACCATGAACAATGCCCTCTTGAAAATTAATATTAATGGCAGCTTGCCCAGGCCAAACCCCAGCCAAGGCTAATTGCAGACAGCCTATGGCCAAGCTTGGATAGGGGGTTATTCCATGTCCACCAGATTACTACGAGACCTCCGGTCTCACGGCGATCAGGGGTTTAAGTTTTATTGCAAACCCAAGGAATGGATCCAGTTTCTCCTGGAGAATCTTTGCGATCGCTGCGACCACGGCCTTCGCCGCTTTCAAAAGCAATAGATAGCACTGTCAGCGAACAGTAAAATGCTGGTAGCAATCGTACATCAATTCCCTTGGCAAAAGTTTTGTTCACATTTCGAAATACTTTGGGTATCCTAACGTTACCTTCTTGCAGGAGACTTACCCCGCATGCTCACCGACGTTGAGTCTCTGATTCAGGCCACCGATGGCCGCTACGCCTCTGACCAAGAGCTAATGTTCTTTCAGGCCTATCTGACTACGGTTGGTACCCGACTACGGGCCTACCAAAAAATTCAGGCGGCTGAGCCTCAGATTATTGCTCAGGTGATGGCCCGGCTCAAGGCCCAAAAGCCCGATATTTTTCAAATTGGCGGACAAGACTTAGCGGCCAAGTGGCAGCGAGACACGGTGCGCGTTCTGCGCTACAGTGCCATAGCCCTGCTGCTTGACGACCCAGAGCGATTTCAAGAAAATCTGCTGAGTTGGTTTCAGACCATCATGCGAGCGTTTGGGGCTCAAGAGAGCTGTGGACTCACCTACGAGGCCATGCAGACAGTAATCACCCAATTTCTCAATACCGAAGAGCTAAAGCTGTTCTTGCCCATCCTAGAGTTGAGTCGGGTCACCCTCGGTCAATAGGGTAAGCGTCTAAACTCAGATCGCCAGATTGGTTGTCTGTCAATTGTCTACAGGTATCGCCCAGGAAACCGTACTCGATTTCCTAGGCGATTTGCGTAGGCAGAATTACTACGTTTTGTATCGTCCGAGGGGCCTGGCGGACCGTCTGAAGCCCTCTATCTTCTACTATTTGGGCCATGGGTAAGGGTTAACTCAGGCCGCGATCGCTCCCTAGAGCTGTTAATTCTACGCAGGCCTGGGCACATTACACCTATCACTGAAAACAGTCTTACAAGGCTCGTTCAATCATGGTTATGACCACAGAGACCGCCCACCGTCTGCACCAAAAATTTCCTAAGAAGCACAACCACTATGCCCTGCGGGATTTCTTTCAGTTCAATGGTGATTACGGCACCATTACCGACTGGAACGATACCCGCAATGTGCTCACCAGCGAAGACTTTATTATTGGTCTGCTAGAAGGGCTGCAAGAAGAAGTTGGCGATGCCTCTTCGGCCATCATGTACACCATCGGACTGGAGTGGGGCAAAATCGACTCCCTACAGTTTGAAGCCTGGTTTGAGCGCGAGTTTGCCATGAGCCCCCGCCGAGCCAACCTGATGTTTTTGCTTGAGACCTGGTGGTGGCCCTACATTTCTCAAGGCTGGGGCCGTTGGGAAGTCGACATGAGCGATCGCAAGCAGGGTTTCATGTTCATCAACCTGTTTGACTCCGCCGTAGCCCGCACCCTGGGCGATGTGGGCAAGCCCGTCTGCCACCTTTACGCCGGATTATTTGCCGGTTTCTTTACCGAAATGGTGCGCAAACAGCTGAGCTGCATTGAAATTCAGTGCTACTCCATGGGCGAGACCTACTGCAAGTTTTTGCTGGGGGGCCGCGAGCGCATTGATGCCGCCGCCTTCTGGATGAACGAAGGGGCCAATGCCCGCGATATCGAGAAGCGGCTGCGGGCCGGGGAAGGTGGGCAATGAGCGCGTTCTCCCTCGATGCTGTAGCCGGGTCTGAGGCTCCCCAGCCCTGGCTAAAAGAAACGGTACAGGCCTTCTTTGAAGCGGTGGCATGGGATGGGCGAGCGGCACTTGCAACCCCTAGTCTAGGGGGCACCACCCACTCAGAATCGGCTATGACGATGACGGTCAGCGATTTCTTTGAGAACATTGCCTGGGACGGGCAGCCCACTATTGGGGTACCCATTTCACCCCTCGAAGCCGTCCCAGCGACCTCGTCGGTCTCTGACCTTGATTTAACCCTAGACGGGTTCTCTGATCTGTTTGGTTAACCCTCATCGACC
>NZ_JADEXE010000508.1 GCF_015207265.1 Nodosilinea sp. LEGE 07298
AGTGGATGAGTGGATGAGTGGATGAGTGGATGAGTGGATGAGTGGATGAGTGGATGAGTGGATGAGTGGATGAGTGGATGAGTGGATGAGTGGATGAGTCTGAATTACCCATCCACCCCCCTACTCCCCCACAATCTCAAACTCCAGCCCAAACTCCTTCGCCAGGTTACAGGTCTGGTGATCGGTAATATTCGTATCGCTCAGTTCCAGGTTGTAAAAGCTGACGGCGGGGTGGCGAAAGTATGGCCCCGCGTGCCAGGTGCCCACCTCCAGCTTGATAAAGCAGTTGCCGGGAATGTGAAAGGCGCGAATGTCTTGCGGGTTGGGCGGTGCCTCCTCCGGTGGGGCCACCGCCATCAGCCAGTCTTTGCCCTCCAGCGCCCCCAGGCACTGGGTGCAGCGCTGGTGCCGGGTAATGGTGCGAAACCGGGTGCCCTTAACCGCCAGCATCATGATGTAAAAGCGGGGAATACCAGCATCTAGCCTGAGTTGAGCATCCTGCGGGCCAAAGGGAGCTTCGTCAGCGCTGGGGAAAATCACCTGGCCAAAGGGGGCAAAAGCTGCTGGAGTAATGAGCTGCGCCGTTAGTTGATGAAAGGTTAGGGGGAGAGTCATAGCAAAACAATATGCTAGGAAAAACAGGCCTTGCTTTGCCCATCACGGGGCAAAGATGATGAGTCCCAGACCTCCGAGGTTTTGAAAACCTCGGAGGTCTGGACAAAGCCTTAGCCCTAGCCAAAGCAGGCCAGTGGGATGCCGCCCATGAGCTAGTGCAGCCCTAGGGCGATCGCAATGCCTGCCTGATTCACGCCTACTTGCATCGGGTCGAGGGAGACAACAGCAACGCCCGGACCCATCATGATTCAGGGGGTGGCAATGGCGTACGGCGACCATGGCGTAGAGCCAGCAACCGATACATCACCATACCGGTTATGGTGGCAGAAATACCCCACATCATGTCAATCGCAACAGAGCTGGTCAAAACCAACCCAGTGGGTGTATGGCCGATAGCTCGGCTAACAGAACCCAAAATAAACCAGCCCAGCCCCCAACTAACCGCACCGCTAATGACTTGAACTAAAGCCCACCAGGCCATGCCAGGAATCTGGGTATAAAAGACCAGCCCCTGAATACCACCGATTATTATGCCTCCTACGGCTCCACTCATGATTAAGCTGCTGTGAAAGGCAACATAAGGCCGCACCATGCTGCTCAGCACTACCCCTAACATAGTGGCCAGGGTCCATCGCACCGTTCCCGAAGCCCCCAAACGCAGCATTGAACCCTGCAAGAGACCGACTGCCGCTCCCAGAACATAGGGAGTGATTCGGGGTTGCTCAGCGGGGATGCTAATTATCGCTAATCCACAGCCTAAAACCGTCAGGCCAACCCAGAGGGAATAGAACTTCCAGGCCCTGTGAGGGGGATAGTTGGCGGCCAAAAATAGGGGACGGTTAAGGGCAGAAAAATTCATAGGGATGTTGTTGACGTAACGTTGGACCAGGGACGATACCATCGGTGGCGACTCTACCCGCCTGCCCTGCCAATAGCATACCCTTGCCTCCTGAGCCCATAGCGTGATGTCCTGCGCCTTGATCTAAGACAACGCTGGCGCGTCTGGAGGTGTCTCCAAGCGGCAAGAAGCAAGCCTACCGGCGCAACAGGGTGGCAGAGGACTTGGACTGGCAGGTGTTTGAGAACGAAATTCGCTCAACATGGGGTCGCCCATTACGATGTCTCCTGTAAACAATCCAGGAAAGATTGGACACCGAGTAGCTGTATGTTGTGATCCAGCATGGCTGCTCTCAAAGCATCGTCGGCTCGTAGGTCGTTGTCGCCAGAGACGATAATATTTGCGGCTCCGTCAATGGCAGTTGCCAGGACGGGCAAATCTTTCGGATCTCGGCAATTGGGAGGAATAGTTTTGACCTCGACCCAGCCAGAACGGTGTCTGAGCTGGCGCTCCAAACGCTCTGCTTGATTGGGATCGACACGTTGCCTCAATCGCGGACGCTGCCAAACATCATGGAATTCATCAAATAGTGGTTGGCTCATCACGAGTTGAAACTGGTCTGCATTGAATGCCGCTAATATCGGCAGCGTGGTGCGCCCTCTCAGCAAAATACGAATCCAAATATTGGTGTCAATAACTGTGCGCGGGGTCATGCTTGGCGCGGTTGTTGGCGTACCGCCTTGACCTCGGCCATGATGTCGTCGTCGGTCATCTCGTCTACGGGCGGCTGAGTATAGAGTTCCGTCAGCAGCGCAGCCAGGTCAGAGCGCAAATCTAATTCAACTAAAGCGTTAGCGACCCGAGCCCGATCGTCTGGCTCTAATTGCCGAACGGCTTGAATCAGTTGTTCTAGCGTGATCGGGACTGAAATCATCGCCTTTCATAGTCCTTGTTTCTTCAATTGTAGAATCTTCCACCAAACCTAATCCCTAACGCCTCAACCATCTCACAAGTGAGGTACCGGGTGCCTGGGCAAATCTGTGAACCCTGCTACACAGCCCAATTAGGCACCCGGTACCTGGGGGAACGAGAGCCGCTCGATGAGAAACAACACCTCCGCCGCGTCGTCGTAATCGAGGG
>NZ_JADEXE010000078.1 GCF_015207265.1 Nodosilinea sp. LEGE 07298
TAGCAGGCACGTTCAGCCCTTGAGCATTCAAGCGCAGCATATGCGCACGGTCACGGGTCCGATAAGGAACTGTCTGAGCTTGCCGCAGTTCACTTAAGGTACGGTCTTCCTCCTCGGTCAAAATGATACGCAATGGGGCGGGCATAAGGGGGCTTTCTAGTTAACCCTCCCATCTTACGTTTAATTCAAACTCCCTACTTACCTTGCCGCAAATGTCATAGTAGAAACAATGCTCGTTAGAAGGAGACGCAGATAACTTGGCATGCATGTGATTGCGCGTAAGCGGCTCAACGAGTTTGCTGCACTGCATCCAAATACACGCAGGGACCTGGCTCAGTGGTACAGGATCGTCAAAGAGAACAACTTCTCTAATTTCGCTGAACTCCGGCATCTCATTCCGTCTGCTGAGCAAGTCGGCAAATTGACTGTTTTTAATATTGGAGGCAACAAAGCCCGGCTAATTGCAGCTATTCACTACAACCGAAGCAAAGTTTACATCCGAGCTATATTGACCCACGCAGAATACGACGAAGGGAGATGGAAAGAATGATGCAGAGTATTAATCTCGATCAAGCTATTGCTGCCTGGCAACCGGTCGCTAATACAGTATACGTTCCCCACTCCGATGAACAATATGAGCGGTTAGTTGCTTTACTAGATAGCCTCATTGATCAGGTAGGCGAAGACGAAGAACATCCACTTGCTTCAATGATGGACGTTATTGGTGCCTTGATTGAAAGCTATGAAACAAAGTACGTTCCTGTTTTAGAACAGGTTACCTAGCGGTGTGGGCATGTAGTCTAAATTGATATTGATTAGGCAGACGTATCGCACAAGTTATTACGGCTATCCCACAAGTTGCTTAGGTTATGGAAAGACTTTGCTGAAGCTCCGCAATTTCAAACCCTAGACTGTAAACCCCTAAACATCCCTCATGGTAGGGTGATCATGCCCTTACCCGCCTAGTGGTTATGACTAATCGCCTAGCAGATTCGCCCAGTTTGTATCTGCGGAAGCATGCCGAAAACCCGATTGACTGGTGGCCCTGGTGCAATGAGGCGCTGGAGCGGGCGCGGCAGGATGACAAACCAATTTTTTTGTCGATTGGGTATTCGAGCTGTCACTGGTGCACGGTGATGGAGGGCGAGGCGTTTTCGGATGAGGCGATCGCAGCCTATATGAACGCCAATTTCATTCCCATCAAGGTCGATCGCGAAGAGCGGCCCGACATCGACAGCATCTACATGCAGGCGCTGCAAATGCTGATTGGGCAAGGCGGCTGGCCGCTAAACGTGGTGCTACATCCCGAAACGCGGGTGCCCTTCTATGGCGGTACCTACTTTCCAACCGAGCCAAAGTACGGGCGGCCCGGCTTTTTGCAGGTGCTCACGGCCCTACGCCAGTTTTACGACACCGAGAAAGCCCGCCTGGGCGAGATCACTGAAGCAGTCATGGGGAACCTGCATCAGGGGGCACAACTGCCTGATGCCTCGGCCATTCCAGCCACAGATCTGCTCTATGCAGGGCTAGGAACCAATGCCAAAATCTTGATTCCGTCGGGGCAGGGCACCTGCTTTCCAATGATTCCCTATGCGGCGGCTGTACTGGGCGGACTGCGGCTTGACCTGGAATTGGACGTTGCTCACATCTGCGGCCAGCGGGGAAGGAATATGGCCTTGGGCGGCATTTACGACCACGTGGGCGGCGGCTTTCACCGCTACACCGTTGACCCCACCTGGACGGTGCCTCACTTTGAAAAGATGCTCTACGACAACGGCATGATCGTTGAGTATTTGGCCAATCTGTGGGCCAGCGGGCAGCGGGAGCCTGCCTTTGAACGGGCGATCGCGCTCACCCATACCTGGCTCAAGCGCGAAATGACGGCTCCTGGTAGCGACTCTGATAACGGCTCGGGGGGCTATTTCTATGCCGCTCAAGATGCCGATAGCTTTGTCACCCGCCACGACACCGAGCCCGAGGAAGGCGCGTTCTACGCCTGGCCCTATACCCTTGTGGAGTCTGCTCTGACGGCTGAACAGCGACAAGCGCTGGCCGAAGCTTTTACTCTTGCGCCAGAGGGAAACTTTGAGGGGCAAATTGTGTTGCAGCGACGGTCTATGACCAGCCCTGAAGGGGCAACGCACTCCGCTCCCCTCTCTCCCGAAGTAGAGGCAGCGCTAGACAAGCTGTTTACCCTGCGCTACGGCACTCCAGCGGCAGAGCTAGCCATCTTTCCTCCCGCTCCCGACAGTCAGGCTGCCAAAACCCAGCCCTGGCCGGGCCGTATCCCTCCTGTCACCGATACCAAGCTGATTGTGGCCTGGAACAGCTTGATGATTTCGGGGCTGGCTAAGGCGGCTATGGTTTTACAAAAGCCCGAATATCTGGTGACCGCTACGAAGGCGGCTGACTATATTCGCCAGCATCAGTGGGTGGGCAGCCACATGTACCGTCTGGGTTACGACGGCGTGCCTCAGGTATTGGCCCAGGCCGAAGACTATGCCCTGCTGATCAAGGCATTTCTAGATTTGCACCAGGCGGGGCTAGCGATCGCCCCTAGCCAGTCTCCAGACGCAATGGCTGACTCACCCACCGGAACCGACTGGATATCGCTGGCGCTCTCAACCCAGCAGGAGTTTGACCATCGGCTGTGGAGCGATGACCAGGGTGGGTACCTCAGCACCGCCGCTGACGAAGATCTGCTAGTGCAGGAGCGGCCTTATCAAGACAGCGCAACGCCGGCAGCGAATGGAGTGGCGATCGCCAACCTGGTTCGCCTAGCCTTACTCACCGACGATCTGGCTCATCTAGATCGCGCCGATCGCGCCCTACAGGCCTTTGGCACCGTGATGCAGCAAATTCCCCGCGCCTGCCCCAGCCTGTTTGACGGCCTCAACTGGTTTACCAACGGCACCGTGGTCAAGGCAACGGCGGCTATCATCCCTGAACTAGCGACTGAGTACTGGCCTACAACGGTCTTTTCTGTAGCCCACGACCTGCCGCCTAGGGCCGTGGGCATGGTGTGTCGAGGCACTAAATGCCTGGCCGTAGCAGAGTCTACCGATAAACTAAGGCAGCAGTTGCACCAAACCCGCCGCTAATTTATGCCCCACAACCCAGTACTGTACGAGGTTCTGCGCGATCGCATTCACCAGTCGCCCCAGGGCCGCATTTCCTTTGCCGAGTTCATGGAGCTGGCTCTTTACCATCCCCAGGGGGGCTACTACAGCAGCAAAGATGCCATTCTCGGTTTTGAGGGTGACTTTGTTACCTCCGCCCACCTGGGCCACGATTTTGGCGAATTACTGGCGACCCAGTTTGCCGAGATGTGGGCGCACCTGGAACGTCCTCATCCCTTTGTCTTAGTAGAAATGGGCGCTGGCCAGGGATTGATTGCCGCCGATGTGCTGAGCAGCTTGCAGAATCACTTTCCCGACTGCTTTGCTGCCCTGAATTACCAAATCGCCGAGAAATCTAACCGAATGCGGGCCATCCAAGCCGATCGTCTGTCGCCCTGGGCTGGACGAGTCGCCTGGGTAGATCTAGACACCCTCCCGGACGACAGCATTACCGGCTGTCTTTTTTCGAATGAACTGGTCGATGCCCTGCCCGTGCATCAGGTGGCGATCGCGGAATCGGGTTTGCAGGAAGTCTATGTCACCCTGGCTGACAACCCAGGTTCACCGGTGCGAGAAGTCGTGGATGCCCCCTCCACCCCGCGTTTAGCCGACTACTTCGCCTTTGTCGGTATCGATCTAAGCGACCCTCAGTATGCTCCTGGCTACCGCACCGAAGTTCACCTGGCCGCTCTCGACTGGATGAAAACCGTTGCGGCCAAACTGCATCGCGGCTACGTGCTCACCGTCGACTACGGCTACCCGGCCAGCCGCTACTACAGTCGCGCTCGCAACCAGGGCACGCTGCAGTGCTACTACCAGCACGCCCACCACGACAACCCCTACAGCCACCTGGGCCACCAAGACATTACCGCCCACGTCAACTTCACGGCACTAGAACGCCAGGGTGAGCACTGTGGGCTAGAAACGCTGGGGGCAACGCAGCAGGGCATGTTTTTAATGGCGCTGGGGTTGGGCGATCGCCTCGCCGCCCTGGGTCAAATTCAGGCCAGCGACCCGACCACCGTTAACCTCGCCATTCAGCGGCGCGATCGGCTGCACCAGTTAATTAACCCCATGGGTCTAGGAAATTTTGTGGTGCTGGTACAGGGTAAAAGACTTTCTACCGAGGCAAAAACGTTGAAAGGACTAACTATTCCGCCACTGATGTAATCCTGATCTGCCCAGTCCGCAAGGTAAAGCCGCCAACTCAAGCCGCTAAGGATAGAGTCGGCGATCGTAGCCAGTCCTATGCCACACCTACAGCTAAAAAATCCCCCCGAACCCATCGGGAAGCTAAGTCACAGGCGCAGGCAAACTATTAGTTCAGGGCTAAATCAGCAATCTTGCCAGAGAGGCGTTTGAGACTGCCTGCCATTCACCAACCAAAGGCTGAGACAGGAACTAGCTCTTGCTCTTTAGTGTCCGTCGCCTCAGCGGCAGCCTCAGCCAGACGCGACTCGGCACAAAACGACGCCGTGCTAAATCCGCCAAACCGCTTTACCACGCTGGTGCGCAGCCGCAGGTTGGGGTTAGCAAACCAAAACCGTTCGACTGAGCTCATGGTTTCATACTCAGTAATCAGCAGTAGCCCGCCCTCGCCGTCGATTTCGTAGCGACCAATCACAGGCACAATTTCGGCGTAACCCCGCTCGCGCAAGAGCTGCCCCCGACTGGGGTCATCAATATCGGGCACGAGGGCAAACACCGTGCTGCCTTCGTGGTTTTCGTCGTCTTTGTCCCAGGCCATGGCCCCGTGCCAGGTTACATAAGCCCCTCCTACCGCACTGGCGGGGTCTACATCATGAAGCTGGCAAATTTCCACCACGCTGGGGTGCCCCACATCCAGAGCCTCTACCGAAATCGTAGAGCCCCCTAGTTCGGCCCGGCGAAAGGGCAGGTGGTGAGTGGTGCGCTGGGAGTTCCACTGGCCCGCACTCATACGGAAAAAGTCCATTACGTCCATGGGGCAGGTTTCTATTACTTACTAGCGTTCTCAGAAATGTATGGACTCAGTATGGCAAGCACTGGATGGCAAACACTGGGTCACACTGGCCTTTATGGATCATAGCGCTGTCCCTGGGGTGAATGCAGCTAATTTCTGAGATAACTGACTGCGGCTAGGGCGATCGCCCTAGAAAGTGGGTCTAACGCCCTAGTTAAGGCAATATCAGCACCATTGCCTACCCAACTCAATCTCAGCCTATTGTTGCGTAATGTTACGTTACCTGAGAAGACTTAGGACGTCACGCGAGGTAGCTAGAGTGCCCAGAATGGTTGAATTCTTTCGCTTTGCCCCTGCGGCGGGGGCCGCTTTTCCTTAACAACTTGTAAAAAATAAAGACACACTGGCGGTGTATAAACATGTCTGGAGGGTTAATTGAATTAGCGAAAGCCAATTCAGGCAACGGTTTCAAGGAATGTTGCGGATCTCTCACAGACCCGCCTCTTTCCATTCTCATCAGCCTTCCTTTCGAGTGTGTTGAGCCGATTATGTAGAAGCTTGAACAAACTTGAAGAAATGTAAACTAGATGAGAAAACCGAGCACGCTGATCTTTAAGATCCTTCCTATAGATTGGTTAGACAGCCCCGGCTGAACTAATGATTAACTCGGTCATTTGACCATTTTCAAGCAAACTCAGCGACAAAAATATTAGGAGATTTGAGTCGATGTTTGACGCATTCACTAAAGTCGTTTCCCAAGCCGACGCACGAGGCGACTTCCTCTCCACCGATCAGATCGATGCTCTGCAGCGCATGGTTGCCGACAGCAACAAGCGCATGGACTCCGTGAACCGCATCACCAGCAACTCTTCCAAGATCGTTTCTGATGCTGCTCGCGCTCTGTTCGCCGAGCAACCCCAGCTAATCGCTCCCGGTGGCAACGCCTACACCAACCGTCGCATGGCTGCTTGCCTCCGCGACATGGAAATCATCCTGCGCTACGTTACCTACGCTATCTTCTCTGGCGATGCTAGCGTTCTCAACGATCGCTGCCTGAATGGCCTGCGTGAGACCTACGTTGCTCTGGGTACCCCCGGTGCTTCCGTAGCTGCTGGCGTTGAGAAAATGAAAGGTGCCGCGATCGCTATCGTTAACGACACCAGCAACATCACCCAAGGTGATTGCAGCTCTCTCGTTTCCGAGATCGGCAGCTACTTCGACCTGGCTGCGGCTGCAGTTGCTTAGGTTTAACCAAGCGCTTCGCCGGTTTGCGCCCACTGGCCAATGGCCATCTGCGCAATACTTTTCATTTGATTTATCCGCTGTGAAGACAACTGAAGGAGAACCCTAAAGCTATGAAAACCCCTTTAACCGAAGCTGTGGCTGCTGCTGATTCTCAGGGCCGTTTCCTGAGCAGCACCGAAATGCAAACCGCCTTTGGCCGTTTCCGTCAGGCTCAGTCTGGTCTAGAAGCTGCTAAAGCTCTGACCACCAAGTCTGATTCTCTGGTGAGCGGTGCCGCTCAAGCCGTGTACAACAAGTTCCCCTACACCACCCAAATGCAGGGGCCTAACTACGCTGCTGACGAGCGCGGCAAAGCCAAGTGCGCCCGTGACATCGGCTACTACCTGCGGATGGTCACCTACTGCCTAATCGCTGGTGGTACTGGCCCCATGGATGAGTACCTGGTTGCTGGCCTAGATGAAATCAACAGCACCTTCGAACTGTCTCCTAGCTGGTACGTGGAAGCTCTGAAGTACGTCAAAGCTAACCACGGTCTATCTGGCGACGGTGCCGTTGAAGCCAACTCCTACATCGACTACGCCATCAACGCTCTAAGCTAGGTTGGCCATTTGCCCGGAGGGGCAGACAGTTGTTAGCAACTTGTTAGCGATTGTTTGTTACTCCGGGCATTGTTGTATCTATATACGCCCAAGGAGGCAACCATGGCAGTAACCACTGCAGCGGGACGCCTTGGCGTTTCGCCCTACAATGAGTCGATGCGAGTTGAGCTACGGCCCAACTGGGCTGGAGATGATGTGGAAGCAGTCATTCGCGCTGCTTACCGTCAGATCTTTGGCAACCAGTACATTATGGCCAGCGAGCGCAACATCAGTGCCGAGTCGTTGCTCCGGCAGGGAGATGTTTCAGTTCGTGATTTTGTACGGGCTTTGGCCCTATCGGATTTGTATCGGGATAAGTTTTTCCTGAGCGGTCCACAAAATCGCTTTATTGAGCTGAACTACAAGAACCTGCTGGGCCGGGCGCCCTACGGCCAGGACGAAATCGCCTTTCATACCGACCTTTATAACACCTACGGCTACGCAGCGGAAATCAACTCCTACCTTGATTCCCAAGAGTACCGCGACAACTTTGGGGACAATGTAGTGCCCTACTATCGCGGCCACCTGACCCAGCGGAGCCAAAAGACGGTCGGGTTTACCCGCTTCTTTCAGCTCTATCGGGGCTACGGTACGAGCGATCGCACCCAAAGTAGCGGCATGCGATCCAAGCTGGTATCTGAAATTGCTAAAAACTCTGCCTCACCCGTGGGTAGCGGCGCTACCGGAGCTGCCATTGTAGGCGGGTCTGGCGGCGAGCGCGAGAAGCTCTACCGGGTTCGGGTAACCCAGGCTGCCGTAGCAGGTAGCCCTCAGGTGCGGCGCATCTACACCGAGTTTTTGGTGCCCTACGAGCAGCTATCTCGCAAGCTTCAGCAAGTTAACCGCACTGGCGGTCGGGTAACTAAAGTCGACCTGGCCTAGGTTACGGCTTTAATACCTTTCTGGCGGAGTGCTTGGTCTTGCTTTGGCAAGGCTGCAGTGGCGATCTCATTTAAGTGGGGGCGATGGGGGCTTAGGTCCGCGATCGTCTCGGCTTCAAATTAGATTGGCCTGGCGGTACTCCGCCATTTTTTTATTCTGCTGCGTTGAGTGAGTTCACGCTCACCGTGTTGATAAGACTGTGTTGATAAGGAGGATATTCCTGTGCCTATTACAACGGCAGCATCCCGGTTGGGAACGGCTGCATACGATGAAAGCTCGCCCGTAGAGCTACGCGCCAACTGGTCTCCCGAAGACGCCGAAATGGTCATTCGGGCCGTATACCGCCAGCTGTTGGGTAACGACTACCTGATGAAATCTGAGCGCTTGGTCGGGGCCGAATCGCTGCTAAAGAACGGCTACATCAGCGTGCGCGACTTTGTGCGGGCCGTGGCCAAGTCTGAGCTGTACAAAGAGAAGTTCTTTTACGGCAACTTTCAGACCCGTGTGATCGAGCTGCACACCAAACACCTGCTGGGCCGCGCCGTCTATGACGAGTCCGAAGTGGTTGAGCACCTCGATCGCTACGAAACCCAGGGCTACGACGCCGACGTTGATTCCTTCGTCGACAGCGAAGAGTACCAGGCCAACTTTGGCGACAACGTAGTGCCCTACTACCGCAGCTTTGTCTACCAGGCCGGGCAGCGATCGGTGGGCTTTACCCGCATGTTCCAAATGTACCGGGGCTATGCCACCAGCGACACCTCCCAGGCGGGCGGTAAAAAGTCTCGTCTAGCCGGTGAACTGGGCCGCAACACCTCGTCATCGATTGTTAGCCCCACCAGCGCAGCGGCAGGCTGGTCGTCTCAGGCAAACAAAATGACGACCCCTGCCAAGGCTCTAGGCGGGTCTACTCCCTATGGCACTAACGCCGGTCGGGTTTACCGGGTTGAGGTGATGGGGGCTAATCTGCCTCGCTACCCCAAGGTACGGCGGATCAATACCTCCTATCTGGTGCCCTACGAAAAGCTGTCGGCTAAGCTGCAGCAGATCAACGCCATGGGTGGCAAGGTAACTAGCGTTACCGCTGCTAGCCTCTAAGCTCGATACCAACCAGCGCATCCCTAGAGATGCGCTGGTTAGATTCCATTGCCGTACTCGAGATCTCGCAACGACCAGGAGAGTTTCCTATGCTCGCTCAAAACGCCTTTGGCAGTCAGACCACCTCCCCCTCGGGCAACCGCATCTTTCTCTACGAAGTTGAGGGGCTGCGCCAAAACGATAACACCGACCAAAACAACTACCCCATTCGCAAAAGCGGCAGCACCTTTATAAAAGTGCCCTACAGCCGCATGAACGAAGAAATGCAGCGCATTACCCGCATGGGTGGCAAAATCATTAGCATTCAGCCTCTAGTGGCTGACTAGCTATCGGTTCAGCGCTGGAGACACACCAAGGTATGAAACAGGATTCGCAACCGCTGATTAATGCGGAGATAGCGGAGGGAGAGCCTCTCACTGTAGAGCAGGCTATTGCCAACCTGCGCCAAACCGCCGATACGGGGCTGCGATACTATGCTGCCTGGTGGCTGGGGCGCTTTCGCGTAGCCGAGCCTGCGGCGATTGAGTCGCTGGTGGTGGCCCTGGGCGATGAGAGCGATCGCGCCCCCGATGGGGGATACCCACTGCGGCGCAATGCGGCCAGGGCGCTGGGAAAACTGGGCGATCGCACCGTCGTCCCCGCCCTAATCCAGTGCCTGCAGTGCGACGATTACTACGTGCGCGAATCAGCGGCCCAGGCGCTAGAGTCCCTGGGCGATCGTGAGGCCATTCCGACGCTCAGGACTTTGCTGTCTGGGGGAGTTACTGCCGCCGTAGCGGTGCCCGGCAAGCCCCACCTGGTGCAGCCCTACAATGCCGTCATAGAAGCTTTGGGCACCCTGGGCGCGACCGATGCCGTCGAAGACATTACGCCCTTTTTAGAGCACGAGGTGGCCCAGGTGCAAAACGCAGCTACCCGCGCCCTCTACCAGCTGACGGGCGATGCCACCTACTGCGATCGCCTGGTAGAGCGCCTGCAAGAGCCCAACCTCCAGCTCAGGCGATCGGCGATGATGGACTTGGGGGCAATCGGGTATTTGCCTGCGGCGGGGGCGATCGCGGCCACTCTAGCCGAAAACAGCCTCAAGCTGATTGCCCTACAGGGGGTTTTAGAATCGCACCTGCGCCAGTCTGACTTTCCTAGCCAAACGCTGAGTACCGAAGCCCGCCAGGTGCTAATACTTATGGATGAGCTGCTGTAGAAGCTCAGCAGCAGGGGTTGATTTCGTCACATCACCGCCGGCATGGTGCACGCGGACTATGCTTACCCTCTACAGCATTTAATCGGGCAAGAGATCGGGCAATATGGTTAGTGTTCTAGACCAAACGACAGCAGACGTGGGTGCAACCGTAGCAGAGCTAGTTCGAGCGATCGAAGCCGCCGACTCCAAAGGCGCAATGGTGGTGGCTGTCAACAACTTAGCTACCGCTCAAAATGTCGCTGCCATTCCCACCCTAATTACGGTATTGGGCTACAACAACCCTGGCGCAGCAGTGGCGGCTGTCAATGGCTTAGCCGCCCTAGGTAGTGCAGCTGTGCCCGCCCTGCTCGAACAGATTGACGGCTACAACTACGGTGCCCGCGCTTGGGCCATTCGTGCCCTGGCACTGATCGGCGACCCCCGCGCCCTGCCTGTGCTGCTAGAGACAGCTAAAGGCGACTTCGCCCTCAGCGTCCGCCGGGCTGCAGCCCGAGGGTTAGGCACTATCCACTGGGCACTGCTGCCCCATGACCAAGCCGCTACCGCCCAAAGTGACGTACTAGATGTGTTAACCAACGCCACCGCCGACCCTGAATGGGTCGTGCGCTACGCAGCGGTGGCCGGGCTGCAAACCCTAGCGGCTGACTTAGTAGAACCTGCGGGCCAGAAACCGCTCATTCTCGCCGCCCTACAGCGCGTCTTTGCCCAAGATGAAACCCCTGCGGTGCAGGCCCGCGCTCGCCTAGCCTTAGATACTCTTGAATCAACTCGTTAAAGCCTGTACTTCGATGTTGAGAAATGCAACACATTAATTCAATTTCGAGGTATGGTCTCTATGGTTAATTGCGGATCGACAGGGGTGCGGTTAACGTTTTTAGCGCCATAGCTCAGGAATTTTAATCCAAATGCTAGGCCGCCTTAGAGTAGAACTGCAGGTTCGGGAAGAGTCGTATGGTGTTGGCAGATCGGTCAAATACCCCAGAAGTTTTGAAGGTGATGGGTTTACCCGTTCACTGGCGAGCCGACTATGCGGGCTGGCTAGTCGATCGGTACCGGCAGGGGCACGGGGCTCACGTGGTCACCCTCAACGCCGAAATGGCCATGCAGGCCGACCAAAACCCGACCCTGCGCCAGGTCATTCTCAATGCCGAACTGGTGATCCCAGATGGGGCCGGGGTGGTGTTGTACTTTCGCACTAAAGGACAGCGTATTGAGCGGGCACCGGGCATTGAGCTGGCTTCTGGGGTGCTCAAGCGACTGTCTCCGCAGGAAACCGTTTTTATGTACGGCGGCGTACCAGGGGTGGCCGATCGCGCTGGCATTTACTGGCAGCGGCAGCTAGCGGGGTTGAAAGTCGTCGGCACCCAGCACGGCTACCTGGGGCCTGAAGACCAGCCCGAATTTTTGCAGCACCTGGAGCAGCTTCAGCCCAGCGTTATTTTGGTCGGTATGGGGGTGCCCCGGCAAGAGCTATGGATTCGTGAGCACCGCCACCTCTGCCCCAATAGCATTTGGATTGGGGTCGGCGGCAGCTTTGACATCTGGGCCGGAATCAAGTCTCGCGCCCCTCAGTGGATGTGCGACAATCACCTGGAATGGCTCTACCGGCTCTACAAAGAGCCCTGGCGCTGGCGGCGCATGCTGGCGCTGCCGCATTTTGCGCTGCGATCGCTCACCTATTCGGCCCGTTAGCAGGGTTTGGGGTTCGGGCTTTGAGAAATTCCTTGAACCTCAACAGCCTTAGAAATGTGGATTTATTAAAGTGAAACTCTTGGGTAGGGGCGTAGGCGTAGCCAAGCTATAGGCTTTACGGTTGTTCGCCCTCAAAGAGAATCCCAACCGTTAGAAGTTATTTGATCCACGCTCCTTAGTTCAACCTTAAGTTTGCCAATCCCAAATACCGGATTCCTGCTGGA
The DNA here is from genome assembly GCF_015207265.1 of Nodosilinea sp. LEGE 07298. Taxonomy (GTDB): domain Bacteria; phylum Cyanobacteriota; class Cyanobacteriia; order Phormidesmidales; family Phormidesmidaceae; genus Nodosilinea. The sequence continues at coordinate 12,042 of NZ_JADEXE010000078.1, forward strand.
GTGACGTCAAAACGGCAGGGCAGCACCTTCACACCTTTGAGCATCGCCTCTCGTAGCAGCCGCCCGTAGGTAGGGTCAGCCTCGTCGCCGGGCGCAAAATCGGTGCAGTCGCCCCGGTTAATGAAGTACAACATCACCGACTGAGCGGTAGGAATTAGCGCTGCCAGCTCCCTCAGGTGCTTTTGGCCGCGAGTGGTCACCGTATCCGGAAAAAGAGCCAGGGTGCCCTTGGCCCAGGTAGTGTTTTTGACTTCAATATAGGTAGCGATCGCGCTATCTTCCCCAGAAATTACAAAGTCAATCCGGCTTTTGCCGTCGCCACCGTAGCGCACCTCGGGGCGAATGTTGGCATACTCCCCCAGTTCTGGAATTTGTCGCGCTTCGAGCAGTGACTTCACGACTCGATTTGGCAGGGCCGTATTCACCCCGGCCCAGGTCGGCACCGTATCGCGCACTTCGGCCAACTCCCAGGTATAGGCCAGCTTGCGCTTGGGGTCGGAGCTATGGGAAACCAGCACCCGTCCACCCAGGTGACAAACTCCCGTCATCGGCCCAGTGTTGGGACAGTGGGCGGTAATGATTTCGCCAGTTTCTAGCTCAATATCGGCAAAAAACCGCTTGTAGCGCTTTAGCAGCTTCCCTTCGATCAGGGGGGGAAAGGGGTAGAACCAGTCAGTGACCATAGCAGGGGTTTGAGGTGGGCACTGCCCACCCTACCAGGAAAGGGCCGTTACCGGCACCTGGGCGAAATAGCGGCGGCGAAACTGCTCCTCTTGTAGCACATCTAAGAATCGCTGCGCTGTCTCTGCCTTGGGGGCAACGGGGTCTGGGTCAGCCTGAAAGGTCATCGTCTCATCGTCTAGGTAAGTGATCTCAAACCCAGCCGTCTCTAGAGCTTTTAGGCCGAGGGACAGGCTGGTAGCAGACAGGCACAGCCGATCGCTGAGCTGCGAACGCGTCACCTCAAGCCCCATGCGAGCCAGGTACTTAGCAAGGCCTACCAGCTCTTGCCATACTTCGACTGGTGACAGGTCATCGATTTGGGCAGAAAAGGTCAGGGCCAGGGGCAACCCGGTCTGCGCCGACTGTCGCTGCCAGGCCTGCCAGTCGCTCCACCGCACCGGGGCTTGTTCTACCCTCAGCACGGCTTCTGGTTCGGCTGGAACCATCTGCCGCCAGTCTAAAACTGGCGCGGCTGGCAGCGGGGCTGGCCCGGTTGTTTCGCTCAGTACGGTACGCACATCTACCAATTTGACGTGGTAGCCGTGGTAGCTGTTGAAGTCCAGCTCGATCACGACATCGCAGCGGCCCTGGGGCAGTTCATCACGGTAGTGGCCCCACCACTCGCCCGGAAACCCGGCCAAAGCACTGTTATCCCACAGCTCAAATTCGGTTTTGATGAACCCTACAGCTTTATTGTGGCGATCGCGCAGCCGTTTGTGAAACGCATTTTGAAACCAGACGTTGCGAACTAGCAGCTTCGGGACAGGGTTGCCCATACCACAGGGCTCCAGCCCCTTGAGTTCGCGAAAAAGGGGCTGACCTAGCTCGGCTACTGTTACCGTCAGGTCTATTTCTAGAACGGGCTGGGGCACACCATCGCCGCCCATCTGCTCGCGCACCATCCGGTTGAGCGCCGCCGCCAGCACCTCAATGTGCTCCACCGGCAGGGTCAGCCCCGCCGCTAAGGGGTGCCCGCCAAAGCCGCTGAGCAACTCCGCCTGAGATTGAAACAGCTGGTACAGGTCGAGCCCTTTGACCGATCGCGCCGACCCCCGGGCCAGCCGAGGGCCACCCGCCTCGCTGGGCGGGTCGATGCGCAGCAGCAGGGTGGGTCGCCCCAGGGCCTGGGCTACCTGCCCCGCCACCAGGCCCAAAATACCTGTTGGCCACTGCTCATCGGCCAGCACCAGACAGCGGGTAGTGGCCAGGTCTACCTGAGCCACCCGCGTCATCACCTGCTCGTAGAGGTCGCGCTGGAGGGCTTTGCGGCGGGTATTGGCCAGCTCGGCATCAGAGGCCAGGGTTTTGGCGCGTTGGCCGTCCTGGCTGGTTAGCAGCTCGACACAAAAGCTGGCATCGCCGTGGATACGGCTCACAGCATTGATGCGCGGCCCCAGCCCAAAAGAAATATCCGTGGGGCGATCGCCCGTGCGCTTGCATAGCGCCAGCAGCGCCGCTAGCCCCGGTCGCGGGTAGGGCGGCTGAGATTGGGTCTGGGTTTGCAGCCGCGCCAGACCCACCTGGGCTAGATAGCGACAGTCGCCCCGTAGCTCTACCAGATCGGCAATCAGGCCAATCGCCACTAGGTCTAGCACGTGGTCTAGGGGCAGAGGCGGCGGCGCATCGAGCGATTCATACAGTCCCTCCAGCAGCTTGTAAGCCACCGCCACCCCAGACAGCGCCGCCAGGGGATGATCCGGCGGCAGACGGCGGGGATTGATCAGCGCTAGAGCGCCAATATCGACCGCTGGCAGGGTGTGGTGGTCGGTGACAATCACCTCTATGCCGAGTTCGTTGGCATAGGCGATTTCAGCCCCGTTGGTGCTGCCCGTGTCGCAGGTCACCATCAGGGTTGCGCCCCACTGCGCCAGATGATCAAGGCCTCGTCGCGACAGCCCGTGGGATTCGCTCAGGCGGTTGGGGATGAAATACGTGAGGCGATCGCCCTTAGCAATCATCTGCCCCAGCCCGTCCCAAAGCACAGCGGTAGCGGTCACTCCATCGGCATCAAAGTCGCCCCAGATCGCCACTTTCTCCTGGTTGGCGATCGCCTGCTGGAGACGGGTGACGGCGATCGCCAAATCGGGGCCAAACGCGCTGGCTGGGGCAGGCTGGTAGAGGGTTGGGTTAAGCCAGCCGGCCAAATCTTCAAGTGGGCACACCTGCCGCTGCCACAGCACCTGAGCCAGTTGACGGCTGGTTCCCGGCAGCGCTTGAGCCACCGCCTCAACCCAGCGATCGGGGCAAACGTCAGCCGGGGGCAGGTGCCAACGCAGCGGTAGTGCATCCATAGATTTAGTCAAGAAAAAGTGATATTAGAGTGGTTCAGAGTTGACCGACACGGGCAGTTTAAATAAGCTTCCATAAAATCAAGCAAGCCTGGAATTGTAGATCGATATCCTGCGATAGGGTGAGTAGTACTGAAAATTTCGTCCATCTGGCTGAATATATTCATATTAGTCATCTGTCCTAGGTTATGTACTAAGGCTGAGTCGGCCTCTACAGTTCCTAAATTCCACCAGGTTCAGTTTTTACCAGGTTCACTCTTAACGGAAGCCCCAGGCCATCGCTGCCTCAGCCCCTGGTTGGGCAGCCTACCCCTAGGGTTGTGTACTCCTCACGAACTACTATGACTAAACATAGCCACCCAGAGCTAGACGGGCAAAACCCTCAAACCCTCTATACCTTCCATCTCAAGCGACCCGGTCAAACCCTGCGAGAACGGCTGACTTGGGGCGCAGTGGGGCTATCGGTGGGGCTGGGGATAGCCGCCAGCGCTTTTCTGCTGGTGCCCCAGGCGCGATCGTGGTCTTGGCCCAATCGAGCCGCCGCCGCTACCCAAACCGACCCCTTTCGTCAGGGGGCCGAGCAAGCGATGGCAGCCGCAGAGCTGACCCAAACCGCAGAATTTAGCGAAGACTGGGCCGAAGTTTCTATGCTCTGGCAGCAGGCGATCGCCCACATGCAATCGGTACCTAACGCCAACACCAACGTGGCCCTGGCCCAGGAAAAAGTGGCCGAGTACCAGCGCAACCTGCAGTACGCCCAGAGCAACGTAGGCACCCGCCCCAGCCGTACCCCCACCGAAAAAAACTACTGGACCCTCGGCTCTGACCGCGATCTGGTGATGACGATTCAGGGGGCTCCTGCTCAAACCATGCAGTACCACACTGCCTGCCAGCAAACCCTGCGCTACGGCAACAGCCTCGTCGAACTGCACAACGGCTACGTCAAACAGTACGATAACGCCGACGGCAACCTGCGGGTATTGGCTGACGGCCCGGCGGTGGTTTCCGCTGGAGCAGCCCAGGGCAGCTGGACACTAGGGTCAACCCAGGCCGATGTTGTGAAGATCCAGGGCGCACCCACCCGCCAAGAGCAGTACACCTCTGAGCGCTTTACCACCCTGTACTACGGCAAAAGCTCGGTGCTGTTTGAAAATGGTCAGGTTATTGGCTACCTAAACTCCGACAGTAGCCTTAAGGTCTCGCTACAGCTGCCTGTCTTGCCGTCTGACCAGGTAACCCCTCAGTTTTGGACCATGGGGTCTAGCCGCACCGAAGTCCTGCGGGCCGAGGCTAAAACCCCGATCGCCATCAGCCGCAACGATACCAATTGTGAGGAAGTGTTTCATTTCAACGACGGTGAAGTAACCTTTCGCCAGGGGCTAGTGACCGGCTACCGCGATCGCAGCGGTTCCCTTAAGGTGCGCTAAGGTGGGCGTTAAGGGAACCGGCGCTGGCTGGTTCACAGCCAGCTACTAGCCGCCAGAGTGCTTAAAAGTCAGGTGTTTTACCCAGCTACGGGTAAATGAATGGCGCTACCCTAGAGCCGAGGGGACAGATCCGGTGCATCGTTTCGGCTCAATACCCGTATGCTTAGACCAATGATGTAGCCTGCCCTGCCTTCGCGTTGTGGATGATGCCCCCGCCGCCATTGATTTAGTCATCGTCGACGACGATACTGAGACATCGTGCCTACTGCAGCGGCTGCTGAGCCAGCAAGGGTACCGAATTCAGGTGGCCGAAAGTGGCCAGCAGGCGATCGGGTCTATTTTGGCGTCTCGGCCTAGCCTAGTGCTGCTCGATCTGCTGCTGCCCGATATGGATGGCTACTCTCTGTGTCAGCAGCTCAAACGCAACCCCCTCACCACCGAGATTCCGGTAATTGTGCTGAGCTCTTTGGTAGATTCCATCGACAAAGTCAAGGCCTTTCAGGCTGGAGCGGCCGACTACATTACTAAACCCTTTGCGGTGCAGGAGGTGCTGGTGCGGGTGCAAAACCAGCTGAGGCTGGCCCAGCAGCGGCAGCAACTTAGCCAGCAAAACGCCCTACTCACCCAAGAAGTGCACGAGCGCACCCAGATGGAACAGGCGCTGACAGCCGCTGAAATAAACTACCGCAGCATTTTTGAAAATGCCACAGTAGGTATCTTTAAAGCCTCGGCAAAGGGGCAATTGCTCAGCGTTAACCCTTCAATGGCGCGCCTATACGGCTACGAATCGGCCCAGGAGATGGTGGCTGCCGTCGCCGATATCAGCCGCCAGATCTATATTCAGCCCAAGCGCCGCGATGAGTTGGTGGTCTACCTCGATCGCTTTGACAAAATCACCGACGCTGAATCAGAGGTGTTTCGCAAAGACGGCACCACCTTTTGGATTAGCGAAGACATTTGGAAAGTGTGGGATAAACTGGGCACCTTTTTGCACTACGAGGGTATTGTTCACGACATTAGCGAACGTCGTCAAATGGAGACTGAACTGCGCCAGCAGCGGCAGCAGGCCGATCGCCTGCTGGTCAACATTTTGCCCTACCGTATTGCCCAGCGCCTCAAGGGTGGTGCCCGCACCATTGCCGAAAGCCTCGATCAGGTCAGCGTGCTGTTTGCCGACCTAGTTGATTTCACCGCCGCCTCTAGCCAAATGACGCCGCGCCATCTGGTCAAAATGCTCAACGAAGTATTTTCGATGTTTGATCAGCTGGCCGAGTTTCACCACCTAGAAAAAATTAAGACCATTGGTGATGCCTACATGGTGGCGGGGGGCTTGCCTACCCCTAACGATGACCACGCCGCTGCGATCGCTCAGTTTGCCCTCGACATTTGCGACGCTATTAAACAGTTTCAGCGTCCCGATGGCAAAACCTTTCAAATTCGAGTGGGTATCAATACGGGCTCGGTAGTCGCCGGAGTGATTGGTCGCCGCAAGTTTGCCTACGATCTCTGGGGCGACACCGTCAATATAGCTAGCCGCATGGAAGCGACCGGTGAAGCCCAGCGCATTCAAGTGACCCCAGAGCTGTATGAACGGCTAAAGGACCAGTTTCAGTTTGAACAGCGTGGCTACGTGGCGGTTAAAGGCCGGGGCCAGATGATGACTTACTGGCTGGTAGGGCGGCTGTAATCAGGGTCTCTGGCCCATGTGATAGCGTAATCAAGGTTTACACAAGTGGCCTGTCCTGGGGCTCGGTGCGAGGTAGACAACGCTCGGGGGAAGGATAATGTCAGAGAAACCAAATAATTAGAAGTATCCGTTCACTGTTGGTTTACTCAATAATTGGTTTGTTTTAGAGACGGCGGCTGGGCTAGCTGCCCAAGGTCAGGGTGGGGTTCAATTCAGCCACGTCAGAGCCTGGTGAGGCTCCGGTAGAGGATTGCAGGAATGACGCTACTTCAGCAAGCAACGGTTTTAATTACAGAAGCCGCCCCCCACCAGACAGAAGCTCTGGTTCGGATGTTAGTCGCCGCTAACTATCAGGTGCAGGTGCGCACCGAAGCAGACGTACTGCCCCCAGCACAGCAATCAGGGCGATGGCCCGACCTAATCATTTTGCAGGTAGCTGGGGCCGACAGCAGCGGCTATAACCTGAGCCAACAGCTTAAGGCCAACCCTACCACAGCCGCTATACCGTTAGTTTTTGCTGGCACCTTTAACGACGCTGCTAGCCGAGAGCAGGCTTTTGCTGCGGGCGGTGTAGATTACCTGGAACCTCCCTTTGTGGCAGCAGATGTGGCCGCTCGCGTCGGTCACTGGATTGAGGTCGCTACCGCCAGGCCAATGCGTCCCTCTTTGCTGAAAGCCAGCCTGCAGCGGCTGCACAACACCCTCGATCTAGACACCATTTTGCAGACGGCGGTGCAGGACGTACGGCAGCAAATCCTGGCCGATCGCGTCGTCATTTATCAGTTTCGCCGCAATGGGCGGGGCCTAGTCACCCACGAAGCCTTGGCCGATCAGCACCTGAGTGTGCTGCACCGCCAGGTCGAAGATGCCTGCTTTGACCTAGAGCATGCGGCTAAATATTGGTCGGGACGAGTAGGCCAAATTAATGATGTAGAGGCCCTAGGCAATATTAGCCAGTGCTACCGCGACATGCTGCTGGGCTTTGGCATTCGGGCCAACTTGGTAGCACCCATCATCCACAACCTGCCGGGGCAGAACCGCTACCTGTGGGGGTTAATCATCGTGCATCAGTGCTATCAGCCTCGGCGGTGGCAGACCCAAGAAATTGAGCTTCTGCAAGAAATATCGGCCCACCTGGCGATCGCTATTCAGCAGAGCCGCCTGTTTGAGCAGGTGCGTCACCAGGCCCGCCAGGAGATGTTGCTCAACCACATTTTGGATGAAATACGCGCCAGCCTGGATGTGCAGCACATTCTCACCTGCACTGTAGAGCACCTGGGCACAGCCCTTAATCTACGCCAGTGTGGCATTACGCTGCTGCGCCACAACCTGGCCAATCTGCCCACGCCGTTTGTGGTAACCGTGCAGCCTCCAACCCTGAGTGAACCTGTTGCCCCGCTAGACATTACCGAGGTGCTGCGACGGCAGCTTATGCTTGATGACAATCTTGTCGTTCTGCCCTACCAGGCTAACCCAATGCGGATGCGACCCAATGCGGCCCAGCCCGTGCTCCAAGACGGCAAGACATACCTGGCTACGGCTATTCGCATTGATAACCAGGTACAGGGAGTATTGTGGGCCTGCCCCGAATCTGACCGTCTGAGCATTGCCGACGACATGAACCGCTGGGAGCACAACGATCTGAGTCTGGTTGAAGAAGTGGCCCTGCAGCTCAGCCAGGCCTTGCAGCAGGCGGCCTTGTACCAGCAGCTTCAGGCCGCTAACGATGAACTCCAGCGGCTGGCCCACCTCGATGGCCTCACCCAAATTGCCAACCGCCGCGAGTTTGACCGCTATCTAGACCAGGAGTGGCAGCGGCTACAGCGAGAACAAGGCACCTTAGCCCTGGTGTTGGCCGATGTCGACAACTTCAAGGGCTATAACGACACCTACGGCCACCTAGCTGGCGACGACTGCCTGCGATCGCTGGCCCGTCTGCTGAATCAGGTGACTCAGCGCCCCGCCGATTTAGCCGCCCGCTACGGGGGCGAAGAGTTTGCCCTGATTTTGCCCAATACGACCTCGGCTGGGGCGATCGCCTTGGCGGCCAAAACCCAAACCTATCTAACTCGTCTGGCGATTCCTAACATAGCTTCGCCCCTGTACGGACGAGTCACTATCAGCTTCGGCATTGCCGTTGTCACACCTGTCCCCACCCTATCTACCGAAACCTTGATTCAACGGGCTGACCAGGCCCTCTATGCTGCCAAGGAGAGCGGTCGCAACCGCTACTGCCTGTGGTCTGAGGAGATACAATCAGCCTAGACGTTAGCAGCGTTAACAACGCTTTGAGTAAACGTTTGAGGAATGTTTGATTTAATCTATGGTTAGCCTGTCCCCCGCCAATCAGCAGCGGCTGCGATCGCCTCTAGCCATTGGCTATGTAACCGTGCACAGCCGGGTGCTGCAATCGCCCCTCTCAGGCGTGACCGACCGCGCCTTTCGCCAGCTGGTGCGCCGCTACGCCCCCACCTCCATGCTCTACACCGAAATGGTGCAGGCCACCGGAGTCTGCCACGCCCGGCAGCTCGAAAAGATTATGGACATTGACGCCAGCGAGCAGCCGATCAGCATTCAGCTATTTGACTGTCGGCCCGACTTTATGGCTGCCGCCGCCCGCAAAGCCGTGGCCGAAGGGGCCAAAACCATCGACATCAACATGGGCTGCCCGGTGAATAAAATCACCAAAAAAGGGGGTGGCTCGTCGCTGCTGCGTCAGCCCGAGGTGGCTGAGGCGATCGTGGGGGCTGTAGCCGAGGCAGTGCCTGTGCCTGTTACCGTCAAAACCCGCATTGGCTGGGATGACGACCACATCAACGCGATCGAATTTGCCCGCCGTATGGAAGCCGCCGGGGCGCAAATGCTCACGCTCCATGGCCGCACTCGCAGCCAGGGCTACCACGGCCCCGCCCGTTGGGAATGGATTGCCCTGGTCAAAGCGGCACTGAGCATTCCGGTGATTGCCAATGGCGATATTGTTTCGGTGGAATCGGCGGTGCGCTGCCTGGAGCAGACCGGGGCCGATGGAGTCATGTGCTCGCGAGGCACCCTGGGCTATCCCTTTTTAGTCGGTGAAATCGACGCTTTTCTCAAGACCGGCACCGTTCCGCCAGCGCCCACAGTGGGAGATAAACTGCGCTGCGCCCGCGAGCACCTGGGTTTGCTATGGCAGTACAAGGGGCAGAAGGGCATTCACCAAGCCCGCAAGCATATGGCCTGGTATGTCAAAGGTTTTGAGGGAGCCGCTCCCCTGCGTCAACGGCTCTGCCAAATCGATACTGTTGAGGCCGGATATACGCTGCTGGATGGCGCGATCGCTGAGCTAGAAAATGCGATCGCTGCCGTCAACCCCCACCCGCTCCTAGCCTGCAAAATGTAACGCTTTGTATCTAACTGCCCTGAATTGGGCACTGGCCTCAACCGCCCACCGGCTAAAGAATCTCTACCCATCGGATAACCGACCCTTGACTAATGGGCTTTAAGGTAGGATCTATTAATAAATTTAATTTGCAGTTTCGACCCCGTAATCTCCATGACCTCGTACGCCACCGCCACTGCCCGCGCCGATATGGGTGAGCTTCGCCGTCTGAGAAGCCTACTGCCCCCCGAGCTTCAAAGCTGGGTGACGGTGGAGTCGGCGATTGATGTTACCCCACCGCTGATCACCTGCGAAGAACTAGGCAAAGACCAGGTCGAAATTCAGGTCGACCTGCTCAAATGGGAGCAGCTAGCCCTCGATCAGCGCAATCTGCTGTTCTGGCACGAGGTGGGTCGCATTCAAAATGACACCATCCCTCGCGACGGCTGGGAAATGGCGGCGTTGGCCATTGGTCTGGGCGGCGCTGTAGGTGAGTTATGGGTACAAGACGGGCTGCTGCTCATGCTGGCCCTCAGCCTCTGCGGCTTCTCTAGCTGGCGGCTCTATAAGCGCAACAACAACCAAAAGACCCTGCAAGAGAGCATTACCGCCGACGAGCGGGCGATCGCTATTGCCACCCGCTTTGGCTACACCCTGCCCAACGCTTACAAGAGCCTGGGCAGCGCTCTCAAAACCCTGATTGAGCAAACCCCCAAGAAACGCCAGCGCGATCGCTACATCAAGCGTCTAGAAGCCCTCAAAAAGAGTGCCGCCAAAGCCAAAGAAAGCGCCCGAGCCGAGCGGGGCGACATGCGATCGGCCTATTAAAACTCCATACAGCTATCAAGGACTGGGTACCTAGGTTTATTACCCAAATCTAGGCTTAAGCGCAGGCACCCGATCCCTTAGGCTAATTCACGGCCTGAAATATCGCCTCTACCGCCGCCGGATTGATCTCCGGCGGCAGTTTGCTGCTGGCCCCAATGACCGCAAACCCAGAGCCCTGAGGAATCACTCCCGTCAGCCCGGCGGCCGTCAACTGTGATGCGACTTCTGGACCTTCCTTTGGCAGCACTACCAGCGGCTTTGGCCTCTGTCGGTAAACCCCCAAACGCTGCATCGTTAACCCAAAAGAACCGGCGTGAAAAGCTGGGTTTAGCTCGCCATCATACTCAAATTTGCTCAGCATCAGCTGCATCGAGTAAAGCTGCGCCGGGTTGAGCGAAGTAGCCTCTGGCACCGTGCGGGCGCGACGGGTAGCTACCATCTCCAAAAATGGCGTTCTAACCACACTGAGCTGATCGGCCTCGGTATCAAACGAACGGCAGTAGGCCAAGCTATCCCAGCCGGGGCTGTCGCGCAAAATCCACTTGTAGCGCTGACCGTCGCCCTGGGCATGGAGCACTGTACCCTGCCATTGCCCCAAATTTAGTGGCGGCTCAATATTGCGAGTGCGGATAGAGGCAAACCCACCGCTGTTGGCCGTAGAAACCTGCCCCACAAACCGCAGTCCATTCTGCCACTGCACCTGGCTGGTGCTAACGCCCCCCATGACCCCATCGTCCAGGCTGCCCCACAGCGCCGCGACGGCCGGATCAGGCTGCCGAAAATTGACTAGGGTAGCTTCCTGGTAAGCAGGCATTTGCTCCAATCGCTCCAGCCAAGGCTGAGGGCTATCTTCAGGGCTAGCAGCTAACCAAACAACTAGCGCAGCATTCCCTACATGAGCAGATTCAGAAATTTGCGGTGTAGCCTCAACCCTACACCCAAGGGAAGCCAAGGGTTCAATCAGGCTATCAATCCAATTAGCCGCCCCGCCCAACAGATACACTTCCGGCTGTGTTGGGGTCGGCGTCAAACTAGCGGGGTCTAAAGACTGGGTCATTGCGGTACCTGGATTAGCTAGCCCAGACAACCCTCTCATTACTGGAGATAAAGGCCCTGCCACATCAAAGTGAACCAGTGTTTTAAATAGCCGTAGAGGGTTCCAAACCATAGTGATAACTTACAGCAAAATCTCGGATGGCACAGAGCTGCGGCTATGCGAGTTTGCAACGAAAGAGGAATTTTTCTGTGAATTTACTCATCACCCCAATGATTGGGCCTGGGTATGCTGAATTTATCGATGATTCCGGTGCTGGTGACCACTATAGCGATCGCTAGAGTGCCTGGACATCGATAAGTACTTCAGCTTGGCAGCTCCAGCTTTCTACACTGCCTCCAGGCTGAAGCTTCTATAGGGTTAACCAGAGCAATGCATCAATCTTATATAAACAACACTCAAAGGCTTCCTGATTGCCCCTCAGGCCTTCAGTTTAATGAAAGCAAGCAAACGATTAGGCGCTGCACCCGAGTGCCACCCTCTATCTATCGTTGAGCCCAGCTCAGCAATAGATTGCCCCATTAGCCCCCTGCCCCCAACAG
>NZ_JADEXE010000079.1 GCF_015207265.1 Nodosilinea sp. LEGE 07298
TTGACTCAATTGGTCTTGCAGTTGACGATACAAGAGGGGTGTTTCCATGAGACTGGCCTTGAGTTGGGGAATTCAAGCCTCTCATGAAATGCCCCTTCCCATCTACCCTGTCTCATTTGGGACTCCTTTCACAACAACCCTTTCAGGACTTTTCTGCACCACCAAGCGATGATGACGAGTTTAGCGAACCCGAGGACTAAATTCTCTTCGGTGTAGGGTTCGCCCCCATTATTTGAAACACATGTCCTCCCTTCAATTGAATCTCCACAAGGCTCAGCTGAAGGTTTTCAAGGATAAGTCGAGAGTTAAAGTTCTTTGTAGTGGACGTGGTTTCGGTAAGTCTCGACTACTGCTAACGAAGGCTATCCACAAATGCCTAACCTTCGAAGGTGTTATTGACCCTGCATCCCCCCAGGTCGCAGCGGTCGTCATGCCGACCTTGAAGATGGCCAGGGCGATTCACTGGTTGCCCTTGCTGGCTATCCTTGAGAACTGCCCTGTCGTCAGAGACATCAATCGCTCTGATTATAGAATCTCGTTTCATGGTGCCAGGCCTGACCTCATTTTACGTGGTAGTGACAATCAAGGCGATCGCCTGCGTGGACTCAACCTCATCTGGGCGGGGCTAGATGAATTTCAAGATGTCAATCCCAATGTATGGGGTGAGATTCTATTTCCTGCGCTGGCAAGAAACCGGGACTGGGAATCATTAATCATCGGGACGCCGAAGGGGCGCGCCAGCTATTTCTTCCGAATTCACGAGCAGGCATTACGAGAACCTGACTGGAGCTATTTCCATTTCCACACCTCTCACAATCCGTTTTTCCCTAAAACACATTTGGAGCGTGCCCGCCGTGAACTACCCCCGAAAGTGTATCGGCAGGAATTCGAGGCGTCCTGGGAGGATTTTGATGGCCAAATACTCTCTAGCATCAGCCCAAACCACATTGCCCAAGAAGTTCCTGATTCGTTTAGGAGTGTATTTCTAGGGCTCGACTGGGGCGATGTGAATCCTTGCCTGGTCGTGATTGGTCTAACCCACCAGGGTGCCTATTACTTGCTCGACCATTGGCAAAACAGAACAGGCCAGCCTGTGACTGAAGTTGAATTAGAGAAGCGCGCGGGTGAGTTTTGTAAAGAGTACGGCATCTATCGCGCCTATTTGCCCGACGATCGCCCAGCAAGCGTTCTCTCGTTCCGTCGCTACGGCAAAGCCCAAGGCATCCCTGGTCTACAGCGATCGATTCAAGTACAGCGCTCTAAACCTGGTGTCATGGAAAGAGCAACTATCCTTGACAGCTTGTTCTATCAAAACAGGCTGTACTTCACAGCTCGAACAAGGCACCTCTACGATATCTTCGCCAGCTACCACCGCGCGAAGGACAAGGACGGCAATCTACTGAACAAGCCTGCTGATGCTCAGGATGACCATGCTGTAGACGCCACAGCCTACCCGATCGGGACTATCGAATTCAAACACGGCGACAACGTACTTGCTCACGCGGCATAAGCAAAGCCCCTTAGAAGAACTCTTCTAAGGGGCTTTGCTTCACTCATCAATCTTGTACTAACGATTTCTGAGAATTCTAATCAATTCCTCACGACTAGGTTCTAGAAGCTGCTTTCTTTCAAGCTCTTCTCGTTCTTTCCTATCTGTTATTAGCTGATTCTCACGCTTCTTTCTGTTAGCGTAAAAAGTATCAATTACTTGATTAACTTCAGTTTTTTGAAGCCCTTCTAAGATGGCTTCAACTTGTGTTACAAATCCATCAATTCTCTCGGTTTCAAGGCGATGCTTTTCAGCTCTAAGCTTTTCAGCAAGACTATTGATTTCTTCCAAAGAGAGAGTTTCTACAGCAATCCGATCAATTGGCTTATCATTCATCTTTTTGACCAGTTATGGGTTATCAAAAGGGGCAATGCACTAATACACTGCCCCCTCGGAAAACTGGGTAAAGATAGGCTCTGGACTCTGTCTCTGGCCCTCGGAAGGACTCGCAACTCTGTCTCGGACTCTATGTCTTAACTTTGTTCCTAGGTTTTATTCTAGCACAAGTTTATCTCTTTTTGTCAACAAGTAGTTGTTCTGGCTGAAGCTGAACAAACGAAAGATGAAGGTCGCAAGTAGCACTGTATTTCCAACTGCGATACGAAGCGCACTGTATTACAAAGTGACCTTCGAAAGGGGAACATCGCTAGTTGTGGATGTCACCTACGATCATCCCTTCGCAACATCTATTAAATTTACTAAACGGCGATCTCGCTAGTGGCAAACATGGAATATCCTCCTAAAATCCTCCTCAAACAGCTACTGGCCGAGCATCCTGCCTACTCAGCGATGAAGCCTCACTTAGAGAGAATCTCTCTTCTCACTGAGGGTGGCTGGCGCTTAAGGGACAAACTCTCTCTATTTATTGAGCAGCGGCCTGGCGAAGAAGACCCGATCTACGAAGCTCGTCTGAAGAAGTTTGCCTACTCAAATACCCTGGGTAGTAACCTATCGCAGCTGGCCAGTAAGATTACCAGCGGCACAATTCATGTTAGCAATGCCGCTAGCGAAGACTTCTGGGAGAAGTTTAGAGAAGACACCGATGGCCAGGGTAGAACCGAAATACAGCTGGTCGAGCGCATCTTCGCTGAAGCTCTAAAGTTCAAAACCGTCTTCCTTCACGTCGATAAACCCCAGGCTGCTGTGGCTCCAAACAGCAGGGCTGAAGAAGAACAGCTGGGCCTGCGGCCTAAAATTGTCGTCTACTCTGCCTTACAGGTTCCTCTTTGGAGTGAATCGAATGGGCAGGTGGACTGGATTAAGGTCTTTCAGATTGTCGATGTCATCAATCCGCTGACTGGGCCTATGAAGATGGCCAGGTGGACTTTCATCGATAAACAATCTATCGCCCGCTACGAGGCGTTCGTCAAGCTTGATCGCAAGGGGCATATTCTTGAACTCCTCGATAAAAATGGGAATCCTCTAGTTCACGAATCTGAACCTGCTGTTCCTTTAGCTGGTAACCCTGTCGCGCATGGCTTTGGTGCCCTGCCCGTCGCTCGGCTGGAACTGGATGAGTCTCAGTGGTCTGGAAACCAGGCGTACGCGAAGGGTGAAGAATGCCTTCGATTGGAATGCCATCGCTATGACCTTTTGACGGCAGCTTACTTACAGAGAACCTACAAACCCATACAGACGCCCGATAGCGACTTGGGTGATACCTTTGTTGGTGATGGTGACAAGCCTTTACCCACCGGCTTGCAGTTCGTTCTACAGGTCGATAAGTTCGAGTGGAGTGAGCCTAAGGGCGACATTCTCGTTCACGTCGATAAGGCTCTAACCCAGGCTGAGAAGCAGATTCGAGCCATCCTGGGTGTGGGCGGTGCCTATGTTCAAGAGGCGATCGAGGCTTCGGGTGTCTCCAAGGAAATGGACTTTCAGATCGAAAACGATCGCTTAAAGTCCTATGGCCACATCCTCACCGACGCGCTTCAAGACACCTACCAGCTGGTAGAACGGGCTGAAGGAAACAGTGGTTCAACCCTTGCTGTCAGCGGTCTAGACGACTTCGGCGGCGATCGCTTAACGGACCTCATCGAAGCTCTGAACATGCTGTTAGGTATCGATATGGCTAGGCTTCAAGCGGTTCTGACACCGACTCTATTCATCCTTGTTCGTGAGCGGCTGCTGTCTCTGTTGATGTCGAACTTGACGCCTGAGCAGAAGCAAATCATTTTGGATGAGGCAGCTGTGGCTAAGGTTCCTGAGCCCTTGGAGTCTCAAGCAATAACTGCATAAAAGCTTTATCGTTTAAGTCCTGATTGGGTGGCAAAGCTGCGAAGTCTCAAACAGCTCTGTTGATATAGGTATCTGCCATGTCAAGGAAATTTTTATCCTGTCTGCTTGTCACTTTCGCTGTTGTTTTGGCCTTTTGTGGAGGTTTGAAGGCCCAATCCTTATCTCCTTATGAGGGCACTTCAACGCCCTACGACAGCATGCCAACCTACCAAGTTTATCGACAAGAGCTGCTGAGAAAGGGGTGGCAACCAGTAAGGTTAAACTCTGTAACTAGCCCCGGAGAATTTCAAGAACTAGTCTGTGGTAATCGAGTTTGTACTGCTGAATGGAACCATGAAAGTGGTCTTAGAAGCATTTCCATTTTGGTATGGCCAGCAGGATATAACTCGGCAACGAACATAACGACTTATCAAGTAGCACCCGCTGTAGATTAATATCCTGAGATTTCTGGATCGTTAGCCAGGAGTCCCAAGCACTAATTAAATATCTTCACAAAAGACTGGATAGGTCTCTGTTTCGCAGATGCTTAGGTTTAGTAATGCTCCGTTTACAAGTTTGTAGCCAAGCCAAATATCATATTCTGTTTCATATCCGTCGTAGCTGTACATTGAAAATCTATCAATAGGGCAATTTTGTAGCAGATGTCTTGCTACTCGTGATCTAAGTACAGGAGAATTCGATATATCCTCAGCCCTTGGATGATCCCAATTGATATAAGCAACTAATTCGGAACGGTAATAGGTGACATGCTTCAGTTCAAACCACCAATCATCGGTGCTATCCTGAATTTCCTGGTGGACGGTTTCGATCGCGCTCCGGCACTCGTTATTAAAGCGAGGGGGCAAAGAATCATAATCAATCACGATAGACATCTACTCTCGACATCGATATGACAGACTACTTACCGCTATAGTCGAAACAGGAAAGCCTTATTTCCCCTTACTCTTTAAACATGTAGGGGCTTTCAAAGTGATTTCTAGCTACGAAAGCTTTATACTTTGTGTCCTGAAAAAGGTTTTACAGTTTGAAGTCTTGATAAATATGCGGCTTTGGAGATAACCTCGTGCTTAATTGCTTGCCAGAGAAAACTTTCCTGCTTAATGGGCAACGAAGCGATTACTGATACAAAGAATATTTACGTTGGTTCATTTTGCTCGGTGTCAGCATTGAGATACTACTAACCCTCCAACTATATAATCTTCAAAATCAGGGATTTGGAAATTAAGCAATGAAAATGCGTAGGGACAAGATCTATGTTTTTCAGAAAGAAAACTGGCAGGAAAGTAGAGGATAAAGTTGGGAAGGGAAATTCTAGGAATGAAAGCTTGTTGCAAAGGTTACTTGTAAACCCGGCAAGCCGCTTCGTTTATATATCTGTAATAGCTATAGGTGCTTCTATAGGTCTAAACTATGGCAATCATAGGGGTTATTGGTATGGCACTATTTATAGAGTTCAAACCGTAGACTTTAATATTCTTTCTCATACGCTACCTACTAAGCTTTCATATGCGTTAAATCAGGGCGATGAGGAGGAGATACAACGCACTTTAAATAGTAATTTTGGCCTGTTTGGGCTTGTGGTGACCGACTGTAAGAGCTTTGACAAAATATGCCTGAATGAGAGAGTCATTTATGCTACTGAGTCCCATTTTGAATGGCGCAAGCAATTGGACTCGGATATGCTTGCGAATTCATCCTATGACTTTCTTAGAAGTATGCCACCGCTACACGCTGAGGCTAGTTATAGCAGCGCCCGCAGTGATTCACGGGAGCTTACAGGCCTGAGAAATTATGGTGAAATTATTGGCCGTGTTTATTATGTTCGTGGAATTGCACCTAGCTTTTGGGATGGTTACACTAAATGGATTGAGGACTTGCCCCAAAGCTTAATCACAGATAGTGGCCCAAGCAAGTACTTTACTTTATCGTCTGTTCTAGCATTGTTTGCTGGCGCAGCTGCTTGGTTAGTTATTGAGGCAGCTCATGCTAAACGCAGACAACAGCAGCGCGAAGCTGACTTTTTACTTGAGGAGGAGAAGTGGCACGCGGACCAACAAATTAGGGATCAAGCGATTTGGGCAAAGCAGCAGATAAGCGATGTTGAAGCTAAAGCCACACTGTACCAACAGCAACTTAACAACCAAATTATAGAAAACCGTGAGCGGGATAGGCAGCACCAGAAGATCGTTGAAGATTTACAACAGCAGTCAGCAGAATTGCGTCGATCCCAAGCTCAGGCCCATCAACAGATATTAAAACTTGGATTTGAGCTTCAGCAGAAAGCTGAGGAGCTAACAAAAAAACAACTCAGTTTAGATGAGACTCTTGAAAATAAGATTCAAGTTGAAAACGCACTTGCTAATCGGCAACAGGTAATCCAACGGTTACAAGATAGGCTTTCTGAGACAAAAAAAGATGATCCGCAACAACAACAGTTAACTCAAAAAATCTTTCAGCTTAACCAACAGCAGAGGGTTTATCAGTCCGATCTAAGTGCTCTGACTGCACTGCTTGAATCAAAGGATGCCGAAATCTGCTCTTCACAACAATCTATGGCTTGGCTTCAGCAACAGATTGGTGAAGTAAACCAAAAAAAAGTTGAATTTGAGTGTGAGTTCGAGGAATTACGTCAATCCGTTGTTGAATTAACACATCAGCGCCAGCAGGATTCAGAGAAAATTAAAAACCTTGAACAAGAGCGGGAACTGGCTCAGCAGCGGTTGAGTGAGTTAGACAACTTAGATAGTAATGATCCTGAAGAAATAGAGCGCTATAGAGCTGACCTTGAAACGGCTTACCAAGATCTATCTGAAATCAAAAGACTTGGACAAGATTTGAATGTTTTTGAACAGGAAGTACTTGCTGTATTCGAAAATAGTCCTAAAATTTTAACTGGAGAATGGAAGTTACTGCATAGCTTTGATGTGTGTAGAGGACGCGGTGCTAGCCAAATGACTGATTTCATAGTGGCAGGCTCCAATTTCCTGGTTGTGATTGAGGCAAAGGGCTATACAGGTAAGATAGTGGATGACGGAGACGTTTTGAATACTCCTTGGTATGCCCAAAATGTGAACGGTCTTAAGCGAGAAGTTAGAGGTGTCGGCAAGAATCCCTACCAACAAGTTAGGAACTATACAATCAGTGCAGGAGACATAGTAAATCGACAGTTTAGATGGAAAACGATTTTCCATTACGGTGTAGTTGTATTTCCACAGGAATCTGATATATCAACTCTCCCGACTAACTTAACTGACTATTATTATTTAACTAAGCTTGATAAGCTTGTAACAGTAATAGGAAATATAGAAGCCAAAGTCAAAAGACGTAATTCAGCTAGCTTTCCTGCGTCTAAAGTTATTGCTCTTCTTCATGAAAAGCGCTTGGTGCGTGCAGCTCTTCAACGTTGAGTGCTGCTTATGCTTAAGTTCTTTCACTTACTAGTCATTTTAGACCCCTTCTGACCTACTGGCCTAGGTCTTAAAACCCCAGATACAGCCGCCCACGACCTACTGCAGTCCGGGCGGTTTTGTTTTGCCATGCAGAAAAATCCTAAATGGACATCTAAAAAACAATGACGACATCAGAAGACAACAGTCAATCAGAAACTACTCAGTCTGAACCTGTAACCCTAGAACAGATCACTGCGCTACTAACTGGCTTTAAAACCGAAGTTTTAACCGAGGTCAATACCGCTAACGCTGGCGCTGTGGCTGCTACGAAGAAACTGCTACAGAAGGTAACGGATGCGCCTCAAGCCCCAGCGGCTGACTCTAGCGCTGATAGTACTGACGATGCCGGTGGTCAAAAACTGACCCTCAAAGCTCTCCAAACTGAAATCGCTGACCTCAAAGCTGAGCGTGAGCGGGAACGACAAGAGACCCTAGAGGCCAAGCGGAACTCTGCTGTAACTCAGGCGATCGCGGGCTCTGGCGCACTGAACCAAAAGGTTCTTTATCGTCTGTTCCTATCTGACAACGGCGAGAAGATTCAGCAGGAAGGCGACCAGTGGTTTCTCAAAAATGGAGACGACGATGTCGCGCCTCTAGACGCTGCTCTCACAAAGTTTCTGTCTTCTGAAGAAGGGAAATTCTTCCTTCCTCCTTCTGGTGTCAATGGGGCAGGCAGCACTGAAACAAAGTCTACGACTGCCCCCGCTAAAACCACCTATAACTCTCGCCTCGAACAGATGACGGCTGAGCTTCAAAGTGGCGAAGCAAAACTCGCTCTTTAACCTTTTCAACTACTAAAGCAAAACAACAATGACCAATATCAACACCTATAGTCCTGCTGACCTGATGTCGGCTGTGGCTGAACAACAGTTGGCCGAGACTCGCCTGACTGAAACCCCTCTTCTTGGGCTAATGGCTGGCCGTGCCCAGCTCACCCGTCAACGTCCCATCGAATGGGCTGCTCGTCTAACCGATGCTGCCTCTGGTGGTCGTGCTCTCGCTGGTTCTCTGGCAGATGATACTGCTGGTTCCTTGGGGGAAGCCGCTCTGACCGTTCCTGATTTTTACTTCAAATATCAGATGAACGTCCGTCGCCGCGACCTCATCGAAGCTGCTGCTACCGGCAAGATTCAAGCGGTTCGCTCAGCTGTCGGCACTGAAATTGCTGACGCTCTTCGCTCCCTCACTCAAACCATCAACGGTGTTCTTTACACTGGCACTGGCGTTGCCAACACCACTCACTTTGGGGTACTCGGCCTCAACACGATCGCAGCTCAGACCGGCACCTATGCTGGCATCAGCCGCACAACTTATCCTCGCTGGAAATGCATCCTTCAGCAGGGCGGCACTCCTGGTACTCCTGAAGCTTTGACCGTTGATCGCGTCACTGCTTTGCTGCGTGCTCGCCGGATTGCTGGTGCTACCTCCCTCCGTAACAACGGGACTAACCTCATCATCTTGACCTCTGACGAGATTGAGAACGATGTGCTGCGGAAGCTCTACCAGGCTGAGACTCAAAGCCAAGCTGACTACAGCAGAATGGTTGCGAACATCGAACCTTACGCTGGGTATGCCGTCAAAGGCATTCCTGTCGTCTCGGATGTTGTAGCCGCGACTGCTAACAAGATGCGGTTCATCGACCCCAGCAAGATGGACATGTATGTCTTTGACGAAGAGGGTGCGCCTGGCACTATCGATACCAAGATCTCCTTCTTCGGTTATCAGGGTCTGAAGTTTCGCATGGCTGATGTCAGCGACAACCATCCCGACATCTTCAAAGCTGAGATGTCCATCTCCCTGCAGCTCAAGTGCCATGACCCCATTCAGGGTCTGACCATTTTGGATGATGTAGCCCACGCTGCAGCCTAGGTTCTGTAATCAATTCTTTGGAAACAAACAATGTCTAATTCGCTTGTAGTAGGGGGGCATTACGTTACCCCTACCGCTGATATCTCTAAAGCCGTCGCTATCATCGCTGGTGATGCTGAGGCTACCCACTTAGCGACTGTTCCAGCTGGTGAGTCCTGGGAAGTCCTGGGTGTGGTAGCTACCGTAACTACCACTGCCGCTGTCGGCAACCGCACTCACTCTGCCCAAGTGCTAGGCCCTAACGACGAAGTCTTCTACCAAACCGCTGTTGGCGCTAACCTGGCTGCGTCTCAGACTGCTGCCACCCGCTCGTTTCTCATCGGTGGGTCTCCTGCCCTTGCTGCGAACATGTTCGTACCCTCGGGTGGGAAAGTTCGCGTGAAAGACCTGGCTGCGATCGATGAGGCTGACCCAGCTGATGTCATCGCTATCAAAGTTCTTGCCCGCAGACACTTTGAGGCGTAAGCATGGCTAAGCTCGATCCTGAAGTAATCGAAAATATTTTCATCAGGCTGGGCTACCCAAGTGATGGAGTGATCCTTCTTCCAATCGGTTACGCGAGTGATGGGTTACTCCTCCTCAAGAGACGACTGGAAGAGGATTACTCCCAAGCCACCATCGATCGGGTGTCTATTATCTTCGATGAGCTTGACGAAATTGATGGGCAGAAGAAAGAAGCACGCCAGTCCAGCATGGCAGGCTCAACGAGTCATACCAAGCTGAACTGGAAACTTCATCTTCAACACCTGAACCGCGATGGTCACACTCTCCTCGAAGAGGTGGCCCGTCGCGTCAACGTTCCCATCTACTGGTCGAAATATAAACCTGCGAGCAAGCATACAACAGCCTACCAATGAAAGTTTCCTTCGTCGCATCAGGGCCCCTGCACACTGACCCCCTAAAACATTTTCGTCGCGCTGTCTCTCAATCTATGAGTGACACTGCCGACTACGGCTTGGGGATTATCAAAGCGAGGACGCCCGTTCGCACGGGGAGACTACAAAACTCCTGGTTTACAAAAGTCGAAAGTTGGAATCAGTTTTACTTCGACAACTCAGCTCGGTACGCTCCTTTTGTGGAAGCGAAAGTTTTGATGTCCAGCCGATCGCGTCCTGAGATAGAACGCTACCTCGCTCGCTCGCTTGACGAAAACATTGAACGCGAAATGAATTGAGATTTATAAGACTCATTGCGAGAATAAAAACTTTTCTCGCTGAGTACAATTACTTAGTCAATTTCTCGCTTTAGTGCTGTACCTAAATTGGTTAATTTCGGCAACATTGGTACATCCTGATTAATTAAACCAAATTAGGCACACCAAATCAGCCATCTCAAAAAGGTGTACCTAATTTGGTTGATCCTGACAATATTGGTACATCGTGGCAAATTAAACCAAATTAGGTACAGCACTTTAGGCTCAAAAACAGGCTCATTTTTTGCCTTTTTTCGACACTTGCAAGACTCAATTCAAGACTGAAAATTATTTCTCAAACCCGCCTCAAACATGGTTAATCTTTTTCAAAAACTTGCTGGAGTCGAGAATGTTGCTGCTGTTATCGAAACTCGATTGGGTCTGCCTCAGCGTCGTCATTTACTTTTTCGCCATCAGTTCCTCAACACCGCGCGGACTGCTTCAACCATTGAGGATTTCCTTGTCATCCCTTGCCCATACATTACATCGGCCCCGCCACGATTGATTGGCTTGCTGGTCGGCAATGAAGAGCAAGCGGTAAGTGTTAGTTCGACTGATATTTATGTTGAGCTAGCTCGCACCGTGCCTTACGACAGGTTCGTCAGAGCTGATGGCAAACGCGCGATCGCCTTCGTAGATGTTCAAACAAATTCATCTGGCACTGCTCCCCTTTATTCGAATGACGTAACCAAAACTCTTACCGCTGGCATGCCCTGCAGAATAATTCACATCAACGACAGTGACGACACTCTCTGGAAATTAATTCTGAGACGTGACAAAGACTAATGTCAAACATTCAAACCACGAGACAGCGACTGAGTTCCTGGATGGCTGGCCTCGTTCGCATCGACAAGTTCGATGCTGACCCGCCCGCTGAACTTTACTCAACGGCCAGCACTACTGAAGCCCTCTACCCAGCAAATACTGTCATCGAGTATCCCGTCAAAGATTTATTCTTTGAGCGCTCAGAGATAACCGGCATCACTGGCTCTGGCTCATTTAGTTACTCGATTGTCTATCGCTACCCTGGCGACCTGACGCTCAATGAACTTCCTCTGCTGAAGCTAGAGGGACTGGTTCAATACTTGCAAGCCCAGGCGCTGCTCTCCCTGTCTGGTTGTGGAGGCATTCGTCGCGCTGTGCCTGGAACCTCAAACGAATTCCCAGTACAGATTGAGCGTGATGGAACCGACCAAGGTGACTGGTTGGTTTACGCCAACTTAGTTTTCAACGTTGAGTTCGTCCTCACTGAGTTTGGGTTAGACCCTGCCTTTGGCCCAACTCCCGAGCTACCCCCCGACCTCAACGAACTCACCATCGGCGTCTACCGAGCTAAGACCGACTTCGATGTTGGTGAGCCCAACGACTCAACACTAGACGCGACTTTGACGGTCGATCTTTCTACTTAATTTCCCAAGGACATTTTCTAAACTATGGTCAGCACGACTTTTGCTAGCCTGACTCGCCCTGGTACTTTCCTGGTCGAGACTACTGCGGGTTACCGGGCACCCGAGCTTGCCTCATTCAATACCGTATATATGGTGGGCTCTTCAACCAGTGGTGACTACAACACTCCCACCCTATGTGTTAACCTCACCGACTTCATCAACCAGTTCGGCTCCAGCCCTTCTGAAGCGAGCGTCAAGCTCTTCTTCCGCAACGACCGCCAGGGCAAGCTATTCTTTCTTCGCACTCAGATCGCTGACCTCTTCGAGGTTACGATCGCTGATGTGACCGCTGGCGATGTCGTTATCACCATCAACGGCACCACTGTCACCACGACTCTCTTGGGTTCTGAGACTGATGCTGAAGCCCAGGCCAAATACATCTTGGCCATCAACGCTTCCGCTATTGCCTCTGCTGTAACCGCTGTTGCCGGTGACAGTGACGATACCTTCCTGATTCGCTCTGACAATCCTGCTACCGCTCTGACTGTGACTGAGTCTGATGACGACATCACCGTCGAGGACATCACTCCTGAGTCTTTACCCACTGCAGCTGATTACATCTATGCGGTCGAAAATACCTTCGACGCTTTGGGTGGTAAGAATCTTGAGCAAGGTTTCTTGATTGCGCCTGAAGGATTCCAGAACCTCGCTACTGCCTCTGACCGATTGGCCCTAGGCACAGCTATGGAGAACCTTTGCGCTGACAAAGACTTTGACTGGCTGGCTCTAGTTGACTGCGGTCCTAACCTAACGACCGTGGCCCAAGTCCAAAGCGATGGCCAACAGTACTCGACTCCTCAAGGTCACTTGGCCTACTATGCTCCCTACGTCATTGACCTCGAAGACGGGGTTGTGCCTTCGTCTGCTGCGATCGCTGGTCTAGCCACTCGTCGCTACCGCACTCAGGGATTCCATCAGCCTCCCGCTGGCGCTCAGTTCCCTGTTCAGGGCGTCAAGGATGTTCAGACTCGCTTTGGCAACACCCAACAGTCTGTTCTCAACCCGCTGGGTGTCAACCTCGTTAGATTCCTGCTGAACCTGGGTGTAGTCGCTTGGGGCGCGCGCACTCGTTCTTCGAATTCGTTCTACACCTTCGTGAACACTCGGGTCATCCTGAATGCTCTCAACGGCACCCTGCGAGATGCCTTCGATTACGAGATTTTCTCCACTGTCGATGGCTTTGGCATTCTCTTCTCTCGGATTCAAGAGACTGCTCGCTCCATCTGTCGCCGGTTCTGGCTCTCTGGTGCTTTCTACGGTCAAACCGAACAGGAAGCATTCGCCTGCATCTGCGATCGCTCCAACAACCAAGCTGATGACCTTGAGAACGGTAACGTCCTTTTAGAAGTCTACGTCGCACCCAGCCCCACTCTTGAGAAGCTGCTAGTTAACACCATTCGTGTCGGCATCGGCCAGGTCGAAAGCGCTGCTGCTGCTGGTCAAACCATCGAGAACTAGTTGACTGGGCCTGGCTTAACCGCTGGGCCCTTCCTTTTTTTAATCTTCTGGAGTGAATCCTACAAATGTCAATTCGATTACAAGCTAAAGACCCGATGACCAACGCTGACGTGCTCGTCACCGTCGAAGGCGTTGCTGGTTACTGGTCTAAAATGTCTGGCCTGTCTGAGACTATCAGCCGCGCCATGTTCTCTGATGGTTCGACCAACCGCAAGCGTAGCGCCACTTCTGGCTCTTCTGAGATTGCTGAAGTAACCATCAGCAGACCCTTTGACCCTGATAATGCTGACGATGCCGCTGCCTACGAATGGGCAAAAAGCGTGCGCTGTGGTGATACTTTCCAGGTTCAAGTACGACCTGTTCGCCGCTGTGATGGTGTCGAGCAACGTGGCAGCAAAGCTCTATTCTTCTACGGCTGTCGCCTAACCAAGCTTGAGTTCATGCAGAGCATGGATACTGGCGCTGGCGACAATGTCGTTGAGCTAGCTGTGACCTACTCAGTTGATGACTACGACTTCGCTTAGGCGATAAAACAAGGCCTGCTCACGCGGGCCTAACGACCTTTCTCAAATAACTAACTAGCTAAAATGCCTTCCAAGACCCGACATATTGACCCTTTACCTGCTGTTGAGCCTAAGCCTGAAGCTGAAACTCAGACAGAGGATATCGTAATTGAAACTCTCTCTGACGGCAAAGTCCGCGTCACTCTACGTAATGAGGATAAAGTCACATTCAAAGAGCCTAAAGTTAAGCAATTCCTATTGATGGATAGCTGGGCTAAAGACCCTGAAAACAGCATGTACTCTAGCGAGACTGGCATCACCGTTAAACTTTGCCACCTATGTATCGCTGAGGTTAATGGTCTGCCTTTCACTCTAGACTTTGACACCTGGATTGATGATCTAGACATTCGTGATATGGAGGCGCTGGGTTCAGCCCTGGCCACCTTTCGGTCTGTCTTTGAGTATCTCAACCGAAAGGCAGCAGAAGCCGAAGCAGCCAAGAAAGCCGCCAGAACTACTGTTTAGTATTGCTGGTCGAGGGTTCACAGCCGAGAGTCTTCTCTGTTTACTCTTATCAGCCTGCGGCGGCTTTCTTAATGATGCCTACCTGGCCATGTTGGACTATGACATTTCAGATGCGTTGTACCACATCGAGATTGTTCAGACTACTCAGAAGCTACAGCAAGCTGCGGCTGAGGCACAGAAGCAGAAACAGATAAATCAGAAGACCATAGGCCTTTTTGGTGGTGAAGATGCCATCGAGTGGGAAACCGTTGAAAATGGCTAAAATCCCAATAAAGTGCCCTCTCAGGATGCCCTCAGAACGACGAAACGGCAGTGGGCCATATACTGCGACCTACACTTTGCTACAGGACATCCTCGATGGAGGGGGCTGAAACCCTTGCTGTGTAAGGATTTCAGAAATGAGATTGGCCACCTCTGGATATTGCTCCTTCGGTACTCTATAGAGGTAAGCTAACTCTGATAAATAAAAGACATGGCTCAAAAGACTCTTACATTTCAAAACAGAACCCTCACTTACGCTGAATGGGATGCTGAAACAGGCATTCCAGAGGGCACTCTAAGGGGGCGCATCAAAATGGGCTGGTCTGTCGAGCGTACTCTGACAGAAAAGAACAGTGTTGGGCGTAGAAAGAAGCCTGTTGATACTTCTCTAATCGGCATGAAGGTTGGCCCAAACAACCTAGTTGTCAGAGAGAAGATAGAATCCTCAGACAACTATATTGTCGAAACCGCTGATGGTAATGACTCTTGGATTGTCCCTGGTTACCGGCTGCGGAATCCTGATAAGTTGAAGAACCTAGAAGGCCCTCCCATTCGCGCTCGTTATTATGTGACAAGCCCAGACAATGTAGAGATGGGTGTTACCAATCTAAAGACCCTCTGTGACAAGTTAAAGCTAGACTTCAACAAAATGCTAAAAGTCGCTGACGGTCTACAAGCTAACCATCAAGGCTGGAAGTGCCGTAAAGCTTAAATCACTAAACGAATTAGTTCTCTTTTCAGCCCTGCGATCGCGGGGCTATTTTTATGGCCAACACCGTTTCCACGCGCTTGATCGCCACAGACGAAGCTTCGTCTGTATTCGCTAAGCTAAACAACTCAATGCGGTCGAGCGTGCTTCAGGGAAACCTGATGGCCAGCGCGATTACCTCTGGTCTGGGCGCGGCTACCAAAGGTGTTGGTGCCTTGCTTGGCGGTATGAAGGAAGTTGTTGGGATTCAGCAATCGAACATCGCTGTCGCTGGCGACTTCATGAAATTGACTGGCCAGTCCTATGGGGAAGCTAGCGAATTCATTGATAACTTCTCTGCCTCTATGGCCAAGGCCGCAGCTTCTCTACCAGGAGACACGAAAGACTACGTGAGCCTGGGTAAGTCGATCATGGACAACCTGATTCCTGCATTTAAGGGGCTCGACGGTGTTCTCGATGAGGCCAACTACAGTAAAGCCCTGGAGGACATCTCCAAGATGGGCGCTCTTAGGGCTGCAACATCTGGCACCGACAGTGCTTTAGCTGGTCTAGGGATTAGCAAATTGCTGGGTGGAGCCGGTATTGGCGAACTGAGACAACTCAAGTTCTTCGAAGCTAACCCGGCTGTCCTCGCCTTTGTCGAACAGGAAGCCCAGAAGATGGGCAAGAGCCTGAAGGATATGACCGCTCGTGAGCGCGCAGAGGTTCTACAGAATGCCCTCAAGGTTCCTGACGAGGTGATCGCAGCCTCTACACAAAGTATTGAGGGTCTGATTCAAGGCCTTAAATCCAGCCTGCTCGACCCGCAGGTTGGTTTGTTTGGCATGATGCGTGACCTGGATGTCAACACTGATGGGAATCAGACCGTTGTCCAAGCCACCAATGACCTCCTTAAGAAAGTTCTGTCGCCTGGTGGGCCCTTAAGCAGCATTAGAGACATCTTCGAACTCGTTGGAGTTGAGCTTGGCGACCCAATGAAGGGGCTATACAACGCCATCAATTGGACCAGCTCTAAGCTTGATGAGCTGGGCAGCTTCCTAGATAGCAACCAGGCTGGCATCGCCAAATTTGTCTATGGGGCAAAGCAGTCGTTCGAGTTGCTCAAGGAAGCACCCGGCAAGTTCATCTCTCAGTCCATCAACTCCTTGTTGAGAGGCTTCAATCAGTCGAGGGGCGAAGGTTCTACCGACTATGGAAGCATCGTAGGCAAAGCCCTGGCCCAAGCCACTAACTTCTTCGCTACTCAAGTCCTCTCTATTGTCAGAGGTATGGACTATGGGGCCTTGATGGTAGGGCTCTTCAACGTTGGAAAGCTTGTCATCTCTGGCATTGGCTCCTTCCTAGCGAATTTGGACTGGCAGGTATACATGGCTGGTGGTGCCGCTCTCCTTGGGGCAGCATTGTTCACAACCTTGATGGCTAGCTTCATCCCAGCGGTCGGCACAGCTTTCATAGTTGTCGCTGGTGGACTGGTAGCTGGTATTGCTGGGGTTCTCTCAGCACCTGTATTACTTGCGATCGCTGGAGTTGGCCTTGTCATCGTCGCAGCTATGAAGCATTTCGGCGTCAGCTTCCAAGATGTGATGAGGTTTGTATTCCAGGCTGTCACAGGGTTTGCTAATCCAGTAATCGCAGCTGCGCGGCTAGGCTTCAACCTTCTGAGGTCGGCTATTACCGCTGTTATTGGGGGCATTACAACCGCTTTCAATGCTGTAAGAGGCTTAATCGACCGTATCCCAGGGCTGAATGTAGGTAGCTCTGGCGATATACCTAACGCAGCGTCTGGCTTTATTCCAGATGCGTTTAGACGGGAAATGAATGCTATGCCCGCTGGGGCCAGCCTAATCGCGGCGAATAGCTCAGAACTCATATTAAACAGAGAGCAGCAGGCCGCTCTGCTTCAGCCTAGAAGCAGCAGTATCAATTTTGGGGGTATCACAATCAACGCTGGCAGCACCAATAACCCCAGAGAATTAGCTTCCCAGGTTATTGCTGAGATAGAGGCCAGACTTCAGCAATCGCAGATGAGACTTGCATAATGACGATCGTAAACACCGAGGCTCTCAACGCGCTTGCTGAGTCTCCACAAGCATCTGGTGTACCAGCTGTCCTGGTGGATGAGGAGGGGGCAATCCTCTATAAATTCCTCTATGCCCCTGAGAAGCAGGCTTTCAGCAAGTCAGCCAAGTTCACTGAAGTCCCGGTTGGGGGCACTGCTCGGCAACCTCAGGTTTATGGTTACACCACAGGCACCACGCTCAGGCTTGATAACCTGCTGCTTGATACCTTCTGTGATGGCCGCTCAGGTAGAGAGTTAATTGAAGGTCTAGGGCGATTAACCAACCCAGACGCTGAAACCCTCAAGCCTGAGTTGATTTACTTCGTCTATGGGACGTTCTCGTTCGGGCCTGCCTACATTACTGACCTGAGCTGGGAGACTGAAGCCTGGCTGAACGGTGAGCCCGCTGTAGGCAGGATTAACATCACCTTGATTGAGGTGCCTGGAGATGCCACGACAGCTACAACCACTGGAACCACTGGAACCACTGCTGGGACAACCGCTAGCACCACTGGACTTACAGACCGACAGAAGCTAGAAGCTAGGCAACAAGCCGATGCGTGGTTATCAGCAAACATCAACCGCTTGAGGCCAGATATTCAGCAGCGGGTTCGTTCTCGTTCATTCAAGTTCCTAACCAACGATACCGGCACTGTTCAGATAACCGATGCCAACAACGCAATCTTAGGGACTGTAGGCACCTGGGACGGTCGGCAGTGGTCACCCAATTCACAGCTTTTGAGGAGTTAACGTGACAACCCAAGAAATCCGTCCCGGCCAGAGCTTATCGTCTCTGGCTGGTTCTTTGTATGGAGATACCTCCTATTTCAGAGAGCTTGCTGAGCAAAACAACATCGACATCTTCAACCCTGAAAGCCTTGCTGGATTAAACATCGAGGTTCCTAGCCTTGAAGAGGTTAAAGCCCAAGCTACTAGCGCGATTGAGTCAACTCTATCCCAGCTAAACATCCAAAGCCTAGACCTCAGCGCTATCCGTGGTCCTGCTTCGCTGTCTGCCTCTCAACTCATTGAATGGTTACTGTAAATGTCTCTTCAGCCTTTTGCCAAAATTGAAGTCGGCATGGGTGGCGAGAGCCAGACCTTTGCTTGGGGAGATGGCAAGCTGCGCGCGGTATCTGTAACTCTAAGCGAAGGCAAAGGTATATCAGGCTGTACTTTCAGCATCTACGACGAAGACCGCAAGGTTACTGATGCGTTCATGGCCTATGTCAAGGAAATTGATGGCTTAGAGCCCGTCGAGGAACCTGGCCAGGCCACTGGTAATGAACCAGAGACCTCAGCATCGCCTGCTATCTCTGGTCAAGCCCCGCCCGCTGGGACTTATGGAGGTTCTACCCTCACAGCTGAACAAACTGGCCATGCTTACACGCTGGCTAGTGTCGGGGCTAGCTTAGGCGCTACCCGATGGGACTTAGAAGTACTCTTGATGACAGCACTTCAAGAGTCCAGCCTCAGAAACCTAAGAGGTGGCGATAGAGACTCTGCCGGTCTCATTCAACAAAGACCCTCCCAGGGTTGGGGTAGCTATGCAGAAGTCACAAACCCTAGCTATGCTGCAGGCGCTTTCTTCAGAGGGGCTGGCACCAACAAAGGTTTATTCGATTACCCAAACCGTCAGCAGCAGTTCACTAAGGCCCAGGCCGCACAGAAAGTTCAGGTAAGCGCTTTCCCTTCTGCCTATGCCGTTTGGGAAGACGAAGCGATCGCATTGCTCAACGCGATGTCCGTCAACTACCAAGGCGCAGAGCTTACCCCTGAACAGGAGACTTCGACTAGCCAAGAGGCTGCTACCCAGAGCACTGCTAAGCGAAACCCTGACGTACCAGGGCGAAGCGAGACTTTAGCTGGTCAGCAGATAACTCTCTACCTTGGGTTTGATGGAAAGCCACTGGTTGCCTACAGCTTCATCCACACCGGCCTAAGCTACAGCCTCTACGATCAATCGACCCTAGAGTTCACAGGCACAGCCGCTGCTTGGGTAATGCACCAGGCTCCCAAGAACTCGGCCTATACCAACCTAAGTCTCAAGCAGCTCGCTGAGAAGATTGCGGCTAACTACGGTTTAGTCGTTGACATGCAGGTTGAAGGGCCTAGGTACGTCTACATCTCTCAGAAGGCGTTGACTGATTACCAATTCCTGCTGCAGGAGTGCGAACGAGTCGGGCTCATCATCAAGAATGTTGGAAACAACACCCTGGAGATTAAAGCGCGATCGGAGACGCTGGAGCAGGGCAACGACAACATCTACACCCTGGCCATCGGCAAGAACCTGAATAACTTCAGCGTCAGCCATCAAGCTCAGTCTGCTGGTGGTTCAGCTCGCTCTTCTGAACCTGGCGAACAAAACTCTACCGGGGTTAAGAAGTTCAAGCTCAATCCAGACAGCGGGGAAATTGAAGAAGAGACTGCTGAGACCAAAGACGCTAAAGGTGGAGACGAAACCGAATCTACTACAGGCTCTAACTTCGATGGGAATCACCCTCTCACCACTGGCGTTACCGAACTAGAAGACGAGCAGCGGAAGGCGAATGAGCAACGGGTCAAAGGGATTGAGGCAACCTACTCAGCTCCCAGTACACCTGAGATTCTTATCCTGACGCCTGATGACCCTATCAGAACTGAAAAGCTCGGCGGGTTCCTCAATCGAATCTGGGTGCATGAGTCTGTGACTCACACGCTCAGTACTGATTCAGGGTTTGTCACCAGTGGAAAAATCTATACTCCTCTGAAGAATAAATATCCCACCCCTGAACCTGCAGCGGCTGCGGCTGGTGCTAATGCTCCCCCAGGCGGCGATGCTCCTAACTCAAACTCTGGAGGATTCATCAGACCTGTGTCCCAAAGGATTAACTCTCCCTTTGGCCAGCGCTGGGGTCGTCTTCATGGCGGCGTAGACTTTGCCTGTCCTATCGGTACAGCCATTTGGGCATCAGCTGCAGGCACTGTCGAATCGGTTACAACCAGCTGCCCACTCAATGGATTCAGAGGCAGCGGCTGTGGCGGAGGCTTTGGCAACAACATTGTCATCGCTCACGCTGGTGGAATCAAAACCTACTACTGCCATCTCGATGGAGACAACATCTACGTTGCTCCTGGCGCGACCGTTCGCCAAGGCCAGCAGATAGCTAAGTCTGGGAACAGCGGCAGCAGCACTGGACCTCACCTTCACTTTGAGTTTCGAGTCGGTGGCACACGAGTCGATCCACAGCGCTACATATAAATCTTAACTAAACCAAGTAGTTTAGTTGACTCTGAAAAAAGCCTAAAAATGGACCTACTTTGAGAGTCTTCCCGATGTGCCTAATTTGGTTAATTAAACCAATATTGGCAAAGTTAACCAAGTTAGGCACACTTTTTGGGGTCTTCTAAAACGGTGTACCTAATTTGGTTAATTAAACCAGGATGTACCAATGTTGTCAGAATTAACCAAATTAGGTACAGCAAAAAAAGGCTCTAAAAAACCCAGTTTTTGAGTTTTTTCTGATACCGACAAGACTTAAGTTAAGACTCAAAAGTTTTTCTCAACTCGAACATGAATCTCCTCGAACTATTAAGTCAAGCTGAGAAAGCCTCGGGCATTGCTCTCGACTTACGCGATCGTAATCCCTTCGCTTACTTGGCCATCGTCTCCAACAATGAGGACGAGCTTGGGCGTCGGAGGATTAAAGTTGTTAACCCTGCCAACCCTTCCCTAGAGTCTCACTGGATTCGTCGCTTGAGTACAACCTTTAAGCTCGATGAACCGTTGCCCAAGGTCGGTCAGACAGTTCTGGTTTTCTCTAGCGATGGAGTTGATACGAATGGCTGGTACTTGCCATGCGTCAACGATATAAACCCACCGTTCGAAAAAGATAATCCTCAGCTCGACTACAGGTACGACATTGAGGGCAAACATGAGCTGAACATTACTGGCACGTCTGAGACAACCGTTGGTGAAGCTTACTCTCTTAATGGAGCCTCAGTCACCATCACCGCAGGCGGGGCAATGATCGCAATCGGCAGTGGTGGAGACATTACTATCACTGGCGGCAGCATCAACATCAATGGTGACGTAGCTATCACAGGCAGCGGCACGATTAACGGCAAAGAGATCGCAGTTGTGGGCGCTGTAGACTCTCGCGGCGATGCTCTTGTGAACTCTGCTCAATAAGGAAAATAATATGCCGAATGGTTTAGCTTATCCACTCGCAGTGGACGAGGAGACAGGCAACCTCAAAATTGTTACTGAAGCTGATTGGGTGAAGTCCCGTATCGATTCACTACTCGACACACTGCCTCTAGAGAATCCCATGCGCCCGCGCTATGGAACTGAATCTCCAATCTTCAGTTCACAGTTCGACTGGACGACCTACGCATTTTCAATTGTCCAGAAACTCAGGCAGGAAATTCCTGAAGCTGAGTTCGCCGCTACCAGCGAGATAGCCGACGACGGTTCGGCAATAATCGTCATAGCCTACGCCTATCGTGGAATACCCCAGGATGACTTCATTCTTAACTTCTTGAGGTAGAGACTGAGCACCCTAGCAAATTCCGATTTGCTATTCTAAGGATGGGCTAGGAAAGGATTAATTACCCTCTCTGAAAAGCCGGACTCGTTAACCGGCCTGCCCTCTCAAAACAATTAACGAACCTGATTAACGTAAGGGTAAAAAGAAATGCCAAAACTGATTGATTTAACCGACGAAGTATTCGGTCGCCTGACGGTTCAGTCTAAAACTGCAAACAAAGGGAAAGACGTTTGTTGGAAATGTATCTGTGAGTGCGGAAAAGAGTCTACTGTTTCGACATCGGCGCTAAGGAGTGGAAACACGAAGAGTTGTGGGTGTGGGAAGTCATCTGGGGCAACAGTCCACGGCATGTACACTTCTCCAGAGTACAACTCGTGGGAAAAGATGAAAAGCCGGTGTCTGAATCCAAATAATGAGTTTTACCCTCATTATGGTGGGCGAGGTATTACAGTCTGTGACCGCTGGTTAAACTCCTTCGAGAACTTCTACGAAGACATGGGCCCCAGGCCAAAGGGAACATCTATTGACCGTAAGGAAAACGATGGGAACTATGAGCCGGGTAACTGCCGCTGGGCTACAAAGAAAGTGCAGGCTAACAATACAAGTAGAAATGTGTTTCTGGAATATAAGAACATCTCTAAGACAGTTACCCAGTGGTCAGGGGAAACAGGAATATCAGCAGCGGTGATTAAACACCGGATGAAACAAGGCTGGCCTGCTGAGAAGATCCTTAATACCCCAGCAAGACCCAAGAAAACCGCTTAAACACTTTACCGCCCCTCCATTGGAGGGGTTTTTTGTAGGATAAACAATGACAGTCGAAACTGAATCACTCGAACTCTTTATTCCTGCAATCGATGACAGGTCTGAGGAAGAAATCTTCACGCGTGCCTTTGACCTCGTATCCTTCCTCAGTGGAGGGACGCTCAACGATCGCAGCTCTGGCGAACCTCTTGGTGTACTGTTGCGGGCTCAGTCCTTTGCAGCTGCAGAGTTCCTATTCCGCTGCAACAAGTTGCCCCTGGCGCTAATCGTTCAGTTCCTTAGCTTAGCTGGGGTAGAGAGAAACCTTGGCGCTAAGGCTACGGTTAGTCTGACCTTCACGCTGACAGCACCGAGGAGCACTCCTTACACAATTCCTGCTGGGTTTGAAGTCGTTACCTCTGGCTCAAGCAAGAAGTTCTTCACCAAGAGCATCTTGGTTATCCCGGCTGGCAACTTGTCTGGTGTAGTAGACGCTGAAGCTGAGACCCTGGGCGGAGACTTCAACGTGCCCGCCTACAGCTTGAATCGAATCACCCAGCCGCTAGCTTTCCTAGGTAGCGTCATCAACGTTGAAGCTGCCCAGGGTGGTGCTGAGGCCGAACCTATCGAGGATGCCATCAACCGAGGCATGCGAGAAATTAGAGTTCGGAACCTGGTGTCAGAGTTTGACTTCAACGAAGAAGCCGAGCGGCTCATGGGCACAGGCTCCAAAGCTAAGGCCATTGGTTTACTAGGCGGCGATCGGGTTACTACTACGCCTGGCGCGATTCACATCTTCTGCTTAGCGCCTGGTGGAGAGCCAGCAAACATCGCAGTTCTAAACAGCGTTCGTAATGGCCTATCCGACAGAATTCTGTTGGGAACTACCCTCCACGTTTCTCCGATGGATGTTGAGGAAGTCACCGTAAGCGTTTACGCCAAGATAACCAACGATGTCACAGCCGATGAAGTCGCTGACAATTATCAAATGTCAAGTACATAGAGGTGACGCGACAGCTAGATTGGCGGATTGCAGGGTCTGAGAGAAGGTCAGCACCCCCGTTCATGAGCGCTGTAGCAGTGGTCGCCTTTCGAAGAACGACTGCACG
>NZ_JADEXE010000007.1 GCF_015207265.1 Nodosilinea sp. LEGE 07298
CGTGCAGTCGTTCTTCGAAAGGCGACCACTGCTACAGCGCTCATGAACGGGGGTGCTGACCTTCTCTCAGACCCTGCAATCCGCCAATCTAGCTGTCGCGTCACCTCTATGTACTTGACATTTGATACCTTCGGCAGTTACTTAAGTTGCTGCCCTGGTTTAGCGTCGGTGGTCTGGTTGGATTCCATCTATTGACAGCATCTCCTGTCCTAGCTATTGGTTCTGGCTTGGTTATGGCCGTCAGCCTTATCCTCCGTCGGGCTGCCAAGAAAGACAACTTTGCAAATCGCATCTTGGGCAAAATCAAAGGCCCTCGCGCAGTTCGCCTGGTTATTGGCGTTCTCTTCGGCTCGACATTGTGGATGAGACATACCAATCCGCTGTTTGCGCAGTTCTTCCAGGTGGCTGAGGACTTCTTTACAACCACTTTTCCTGACGCAGGGGATGTTGTTCCCCTAGTGTTTGGGGTAATTCGAGCGCTGTTTTTGCTTTATATCGCGGTTTCCCTTGTGCGCGTTATCCAAGCAGCCAGAAATGACGACGATTGGCAGCAGTTGGCCCGTGCTCCCATGATTATTGTCATGGCTGTGGTTATTGGGGATGTGCTGGCAACCTTGGTAGTTGGAGCCTAGTCTCTAGCGACCTCATATCTAAATGGTTGTGCAGTAGCCATTTAGATATGAGGTCAAATGACTGTACAACTTCATTCGGAGAGTAATTCCCAATGTTGGGACACCCCGACGATTTTGTCCCGGTAAACGGGGCGATCAATATGAAGCCAGGGTTTGGGCCGATTCCGGCAGACCAGCTGGTTCCCTGGTGTGTGATTGCCCTGTTTAACATCGTTATTGTCAATCGAATTTTTGGGGCTGGGTGGATACCGACGATCTTGTGCATCGGCTGGGGGGCCGCAACTTGGTGGGTGCTGACGGGGTCTGATGCATCACGTTTTCTTTCCAAGTTTCATTCACCTCCCAGATGGTGCTACGGCCATCTTGCCTATTTCACGCCACTCGCGCCGTACCCCGACCTGAATCCGAAACCGAGCAGGGGCAAGAAGACCAAAAAGGCTAAAAAGAATCCCAAAAAGGCAGAGCGAAGGAAGGCATGCACAACTTCCAGAACTCCCCAGAATCGGCCCAAAGTAGATTATTTCTGAGCAATGGGTTTAAGACAATTAGAGAGTCAATCGCATGGCACGTGGAAAGCTTGGGAAACGAAACACAAAATCTCTTAAGTCAACAAAAGATGGGTCGGCAAAGACGACGCTAAAGGCATTTGAAGATTTTTGCAGCCTTAGAACCTTTGTCAGATTTAAGATGAAAGGCCGGAGTGTAGGAGCAGCTCTTTTATCCCATAAAAATAGCTATCGACTGGTATTTGGATTTACCTGTCGGGGGCTACACGACACGTTGCGGTCTGAGCAGATTTTTCCCACGGTTGAGCGGCTAGAGTCTGGGCTTAAGGAACTGCCTCGTAATGGCACGATGACGGTTCAGCTCAGCAGCTTTGCTACCGATCGAGATCGCCAGACTGAGCTAGATGAGCTAATTGCGTCGGCCCCATCACCAGAAATCAAGCTGATTCTACTCAGCGAGAAGAAACGTGCCCAAGACCTTGCCAGTCAAGGGGTTCGTAAGGTCAAAACCATGACCATTTACTGTACCTATACCATTGCTGGAGATGATCGCGCCGGGGCCGAGGCCGACCCGATTGAGAGAGCACTGGCCTCCCTGGTGTCCTTTTGGGAAGGGTTTAAGGGTAAGGGCAAAAACGTCATCTTGAGGCGGTTTGAGGAGATGTTTAGCTCTGCCTTTGAAGAGGGCTATATGCGTTGGGAGTCTCTGCTGGCCATCAAGATGGGACTTGAAATTACCCCTATGTCTGCTGACGATCTTTGGGGAAAGACCTGGGATATTTTCAATACGAATCAGCCCCCGGATGTCCCCAATCCCCTCACGTTTGACGGGCATACTATCACGGAAGAGTCCACCAGCGAATACGATCCAAAATCGCTGTTGATCCAGGGCGAGGGCGGTGAGATGACCGTCCCCGATGCGGATCGTGCCTGGGTCAAGGTGAGGGGCAAATACGTTGCCGTCATGCCCTTTGTGGCAAAGCCTGCGGGGTTCTCCAACATGCGCGCCCAATTGAGGTATCTCTGGGATGTGCTGTGCCGCCATCAGGTGGTGGATACCGAGATTTTCTGCCAGGTTTCCCCGGCGAATCAGGCTATTGTCAAAACTCAAATGCAGCGGCTGATTAAACAGTCGAACAATGCAGCAACAGCAGCGGCTAGCTCCAACTCCATTGACGTGGGGGCTGCCCTCAAGGTGCAGAAGTCGGTGGATGCGACCGCACAAATTATCGAAGGTGCCATCCCCGTCAAGATTGCAACGGTGATGGTGATCCATCGCTCCAGCCGGGCCAGGCTGACGGAAGCCTGTCGGCACATGGCCGAGGGATTCCTATTGCCCGCGAAGGTGGTCAGAGAACCCGAGGTGGCTTGGCAGCAGTGGCTCCAGTGTCATCCCACGCTGGCGTGGGAGAAGCTGCTGATGTCCCCGTACAACCGGACCCAGACCTACCTCAGCAGTGAGGCTCCCGGCCTGATTCCGTTCACCATGACTCGCCAGGTCAGCCGTCAGGGCTTTGAGTTGATCGCCGACGAGGGCGGGAGCCCGGTCAAGATCGACTTTATTGGCGAGCATCGCAATATAGCTGTATTTGGCACCACCCGGTCGGGCAAATCGGTATGTGTGTCAGGGATGCTGTCGATGTTTCTGGCGAAGGGTTATCCCATCGTATGCCTGGACTATCCCAAACCGGATGGTACCTCCACCTTTACTGACTACGCTAAATTCTTGGGCGACCATGCCGCCTATTTCGATATTGGGCGAGAGTCCAACAACCTGCTGGAACTGCCAACGCTCACCGGTCTGAGCCCCGAAGATCGCGATGAACGAATGCAGGACTATGTCTCGTTCTTGGAGTCAGCCCTGGTCACGATGGTGTTGCCCTCCACCGAGAACCAGCAGCTGCTGGAGCAAACGGTGAGGAGCTTGATTGGCAGAGCTTTGAGTAAATTCTTTGTCGATGCCGAAATATTGAGTCGATACAGGGCGGCTGAATCGGACGGGTTTGGCAGTGAGGCCTGGAAACGGATGCCCACCCTTGAAGATTTTATTGAGTTCTGCTCCTTTGAGAAGCTAGAGCTGGAAGAAAGCGGGAGTGATGAAATTGCCAATGCCGCCAGCCACATCAAGCTTCAGCTCAACTACTGGTTAAAATCGCGGATCGGTAAGGCGATCGGTCGGGCTAGCTCCTTCCGCACTGACGCCCAGCTCCTGGTCTTTGCGCTGAGGAATCTGAGCAACGAAAATGAGGCTGCAATTCTTTCGCTCTCGGCCTATTCTGCTGCCCTTCGCCGCGCCCTGGGCAGCCCAAAGTCAATCTTCTTTATTGATGAGTCACCTATTCTCTTTGAATACAAAACGATCTCTCAACTGATTGGCCGCTTATGTGCGAACGGTGCCAAGGCTGGCATTCGCGTGATGCTGTCAGCCCAAGACCCAGACACCATTATGAGGTCAGTGTCTGGGGCTAAGGTCATGCAGAACATGAGCACCAAGATGATTGGCCGTATCCAGGCCGTAGCGGTGGACTCCTTCGAGACGTTGCTGGGCTACCCCAGGGAGGTGATCTCAAGGAATGCGACAGAGGCATTTTTCCCGAAAAGAACGGAGCTGTATTCAAATTGGTTGCTCGACATAGACGGGCAGTATCTCTACTGTCGCTTTTACCCTGGTGCCGTTCAAATTGCAGCAGTTGCCAATAACCCAGACGAACAAGAACTTAGAGATCTGATGCTCAGTCGCCTCCGGTATGAAGGCAAATTTAAGGCGATGGCCAGATTTGCTGAATGCTACGTCAACGCCATTCGTAATGGCGGAGGAATAGCCGATCTCGTTGAGCAAGAAAAAGCTTTGGTGCAACGCGAAGTAACCCACGTCTACCCATCAGTGGAACGTCCCTCTCGACCCTTAAGTTCAGTTAATTAGTTATGAGGCGGACCTATGAATCGGCAACTCTTAAAACCTGGATTATTCTCATTAACGCTGGTTGGCGCATTCACTATGGCGGTGGCCCAGGGGCAGCCAGTACAAGCTCAGGTCATAAATCAGACTGCCATCCCTGCTGACTCGACTGCAACATTCGCCCCGACCTCTACTACTGGCTCTATCCCTGGACTTGACTTGGGGGCGCTTGCCAATGGGGGCTGGGGGAGCGGTACGGGTAGCATTCTCAATGGCGACCTGAGCAGTATCCTCAACGGGGGAGGCTTAGGAGGCATTCTCAATGGCGACCTGAGCAGCATCCTCAACGGTGGGGGTCTGGGTAGCATTCTCAACGGCGACCTGGATAGCATCCTCAATGGCGGTGGCTTAGGCGGCATCCTCAATGGCGACCTGGGCAGCATCCTCAATGGCGGTGGCCTAGGCGGCATTCTCAACGGCGGTGGCCTAGGCGGTATCCTCAACGGCGGCTGGGGCAGCACCCCCACTGGCGGTGGCCTGGGTGGCATTTTGACGGGTGGTGGTGGGTCTAACAACCCTCTTGGGGACATTCTCAATGCCGGTGGCGGGTTTGGCGGCGGGGCTGTGCTTGGCCCCGGTGGTCTTTTCGGCGGTGGCGCAGGCGCTGGGCATCAGGCTAATGTCAATATCCGGACTCCAACCCTAGTGCAGGGGGTTGCGGCTCGTTCTCCGCGCGTTGCTACGGCGGCAGGCCGCTTTCTTGACAACATTCGAGGCGGCTTTGGAGCACCGCCTGAATTCATCACCGGCAGCTTAGGTGTCCCCGATGTTCTGGCATCACAGCTCGCGCTCACCGAAGCGATCGTATCGGGGTCAGAAAATGGTTCGCCTGGTGCCGCCTCGCAGCGGGTAGACCGGTTCAACATGAACCCGATCGCCCTGGCTGACACGGCGAGTAAAGAAGTCTCCCGTGCGGCGGCGGCAGGCTTCGCCAACTCTCTCCTTAGCGAGGAAGGTCAGGAAGCGATTGTGGCTGAAGTCAAGGCCACAGACGACACCTTGCAGGAAATCGTGGTTCTGGCTGAAGAGGCTCAGGACCTGGATGTAACGCAGGACATCATGAAAAGCCAGATTGCGGCCCTGGCGCAATCGTCTGCTATCGACGTGGCTCAGTACGGTCAAAACATTCAGATGCGGCAGCAACTGGCGGCTGACTCGCTGGTGCAGATTGAAGCCGCCCGAGAGCTATCTGCTCTCAACCGGGCGCAATCTCGGCAGGGCATGGCCCAGGCCGCTGAGGTGATCAACAGCTCGGCGGGCTTGGTGCTGTTTCAGTAACTCAACCCAGGCAACGGTTCTATTTGGGGACTGCAGATGAGCGTAATTTTCCCGCAGATTTTAGGAGTGCAAGGTGCTGGCGAGCTGCTTCGCCAGGGCTTTGAGATGAGCCGTGATATTGGCGATATCTACAGCCTGTATTGGACGCAGCTATTCACCTCGGAGCTCTATACCCAAATCACTGGCCTGGCGCTGATCTTTGCCGTTGGGGCGCTGGTCTTGTTTATGATGCGATTTGCCTATATGGCCGTGCATGAGGATGATTACCGAGAGCCGCTGAGAATGCTGGTGTGGCCGCTGATTGTGGTTGCCCTACTGAGCAATCAAGGAAACCTTTTGGGCATCTCTACGCGCTCTGTTCGTGACGTCATCAACCGGACGAATGAGCAGGTGCTGCAAGTCTCGATGTTGAACGTCACCCTGGAAGAAGCCATCCGGGGGGCGATCGCCAAGGGTGTTGTGGTCGCCGAAGTAGATGCCCAGGTGCAGCAATGCCAGTCTCTTTTAGGTGAGGCCCAGATCCAGTGTCTGGAAATGGCCTATGAGCAGATCGAGGCGACGGTGGGTGATTTCAAGCAGCATTGGCTGGTGACGGCTACGGGCGTTGCTGGCAGCGTTTTTCCTCAAATTGACATGACCTTGCAGATGGTGCGAGGGGCAATCGACGCCTACAACACTGACGGCAGTGTGGGTGATATTCTGCCGGGTGCATTTGGGGGGCTGATTGGTTCCCAGTCCCGTGTGATTATCCATGCCTTTTTGATGGCATTCCAGTGGGCGTTTGTGA
Organism: Nodosilinea sp. LEGE 07298; assembly: GCF_015207265.1. Classification (GTDB taxonomy): domain Bacteria; phylum Cyanobacteriota; class Cyanobacteriia; order Phormidesmidales; family Phormidesmidaceae; genus Nodosilinea. The sequence goes on from NZ_JADEXE010000007.1 coordinate 6,163, forward strand.
ATTTGATTCAAATTTCGCTCTTGCTCACGGCGCTGATGGGGCCGTTCGCGGTGGCGGCCAGTCTGTTGCCCTTTGGCGGCAAACCCATCTTTGCCTGGATAACCGGATTCTTGAGTCTGGGGTTTGCTCAGATGGCCTACAACATCATTGTCGGCATGTGTGCCGTCGTGATTATGAATGCCAATACCTTTGATACCAATGGTTTCCTGGTATTAATCGCCCTGCTGGCCCCGGCGCTGGCGCTGGGGTTAGCCAGTGGAGGTGGCCTGGCAATTTTCAACATCATGTTGGCCGGGTCAACGGGCGCTGCGACGATCCTGCTCAGCCGGATGGCGCTATCGACCACCCACGTCAGTACCAATCATTCCTCTCAATCGGCCTATCCAAGACTGCCCCAGGGGGGGCGTTGATTTCTGCCTGGATTGCTGCCGGTTGAGATTCCTTTGGCCGTAGACCCTGTAGGTAAATGAGATGACGTTAATCAACCCGAAAAGACAAGGTTTACTCGCAACCGAAAACCTCCTACCCCTCTTTGTGTTGCTAGCGCTAGTGCTGGGTGGCCTCAATCTGTTGCTGACGGCAGTGCTGGGGATGACGACCAGTCAAATTGCTAGAAAGCCTGTCCCGACGCTGGTGCAAACCATTGACGGCAATTCGTTTACGGTGAAGCCGATCGACAACCTGGATAGAACACCGGAGTCGATTCGCTTGTTCACTCGGCAGGCGATGACGATGTTGTTTACCTGGAATGGTGTCAGTCAAGCTCAGGATGCGACTGGGACGATCCAAACGACGACCGATGCAGGCGTCAAGGCGGGAAGTAACACCGTCACGACCAAGGCGTGGCAAGCAAGTTTTAGTCTTTCTGAAGACTTCCGGGCTTCATTTTTGGAGCAGGTCGGTGCATTGACCCCGAGATCGGTGTTTCAGGGGCAGGCGCAAAGCGTTTTCAATATTGAATCGCTGTCTGAGCCTCTACTAATTGCGCCTGGGTTTTGGGACGTAACCATGGTCGCGAACCTGATTATTTTTGATGTCAAAAATCCTGGTGGGATTGCGATTCCGGTCAACAAGGTGATTCGTATTCAGGCCGTTGAGCCCCCCGCTGACCCGATGGAGGCTGAGGCGACGGCAGTGCAGCGGGCCGTCTATCAGGTGCGTTCGGCAGGACTACAAATTACTGACATTACTGAGATGACGGAGGCGGCGAGATGACGACTGGAACTGAAAACGGAAATGGGGCGGCGATCGCCCCGAACACTGTAGATTTGCTGCTCGATGAAGGCGATCTCGATCGCGATGAGCTCTATGAGCTATCGGTTTTGGTGGGCATAGACCCAGAGAATGCCCCTTCTTATTCTGCTGCATTGGGTGATGAGTCGTTGGATGGTGTGGCGACCGACCCTGATAGCGAGGATGCAGAGGAGTTGGTTGACCGCGATGTGTTGGCCGGTCGTGTCCATGCAGACGGCAAGACCCGTACCCCGATCTGGGCTAACCCTCTGGTGAAGGCGGGTTCCGTCGCCCTGATTGGGGGGCTGTGCATGGCGGTAGTGGGTGGTGTTTTATCGGGTTTTCAAAGTGCCGGGAAGCGAGATTTAACCCCCACGGCGAGGCCAGAGCAAGCGCCGGAACCGCCTCCAGACCCGACTCAGTTGGCCCTAGAGCGACAGCGGCAGGAGATTGGGCAACTCAAGACGCGCAATGCCCTGGGGAATCAAACTCAGGCGTTGCAGCTCCACGAAGCTCGAACCAACGGTGAAGGGAATGATCCATCAGCCGCCGAGTTGCTAGCGCTGCGCAACCAGATGGCCCGCGCCCAGGCCGAACAGGAAGGGGGCGCTCAGCCTGCGCCGAATGCTCAGACTGCCGCTGCTGTCTCTCCCCAGGCCATGCAACCCACTGGGCCAGTGACTCGCCCTGCGCCGACCTATGCCCCTGCTGCGCCGCGTCCGGCACCAGCGCCTAGACCCAGCGCATCATCGCCGCCGCGACAACCCGTAGTGAATAGGCCTCCCCCGCCTGCCCCCGAAGTTCTTTGGGCCTCGTTGGCGGCGATGGGCAGCTATGGCACCGGCACGGGAATGGAACCCGCCTTTACTCCAGGCTCACAGGAACCTACGCCAGTAGCCTCGACCCCTTTGGCGGACTCGCCACAGCAGCCCGCAGCGGCTGGACCTACCGCGCAACTCGTCAGCAATCCACCTCCTGCGTCGTTGCAAATAGAGGAGGCTGCAATACTAGGGCGGACTCTGAAGCGAGTGGCTCCCGGCACCACTGCGGCGGCCAAGCTGGTTGCCCCCATTTATTGGGCCGAAGATTTGAGCCGGGAGCAGCAGAGTCAGCGAACGGCGATCGCCCTCAGTCAGCCACTTCTAGCTGATAACGGTGCTGTGGCGCTGGACGTTGGCACCGTGCTGGTGGCCGAGGTGTCTGTGTTGGCAGGCTCGGGGATGGTGGAGCTGTCGGTCACCGATGTGGTCACAGGCGAAAATGGGGTGAGCAAGGTGACGCCAGTGCCCCTGAATCACCTGCTGATCACGGGTGGCAACGGTAACCCTCTGATCGCCAAGGAGATGCGCAACGGTGGCGAGGTCAGGGCAGCACAGATGCAGCTAGCCGCCCTGGGCGCACTCGGCCATGTGGGCGAGCTGCTCAATCGTCCCCTGAGCCAGCAGACGATTATCGGCGAGGGAGCCAGTGCTGTCGCTACCGAATACGCCCCGGTCAATATCATTGCGGGTCTTCTGTCAGGCGCAGCTCAGGCTGTTTTACCCATTGAGCAGCAGCGAGTGACTCAACGCATTGACGACTACGACTCCCGCAACCGGATCTGGTTTCACGACACTGCGGAGGTGTCTGTGTTTGCCCTGAACGAATTTGTCTTTGAGCCGTAGGATGCCACGATGAAAGACCGGAACAGACTGCTATGCATAGCGCTGACGGCTTGTGCCGTGCCCCTCTGGTGGGTGATGTTGGGGGTACCTAGCTTGGCCCAGGGTCGCCCGCTGCGACAAGAGGTGCGGTTAGAAGCGGCTCAGGCCGGTACGGTACCGATCACGGTCTGGCCGGGGTCTGGGGCCAACCTCGACTTTTCTCGCCTGGGGCTGCGCATTTATCGAGCCTGGTTAGATGACCCCTCTAAGCTGACCATCGACTTTGACGCGCCCCTCGATGCCGGTGGTGCTCAGGTGGTACACCTCCGGCGCATTAAAGGTGTTTCGTTCCAGGGATTGCCCTCTGCCCCGGCTACCCTACTCTCTGTGGTGGCGCGGGATGCCTCCGGTACAGCTCACCTTTTCCAGTTTCCGATCGCCTATGGGTCTGGGTCAGCCGATTACTCGACGATCGCGGTGGTTCCTGCCCCGGCATCGGTTGGCCCTAGGGCCATGATTCAAGCCTCGACCATCCCTGGCCAGGGCGCTAATCCCTTAACGTTCTCCCACGGGATTGCGGCTCTGATTGAAGCTGGGACGATCGCCCCCAATGGTCCAATGCACCAAAGCCTGAGGGCATTCTTGGCGTTGATCACTAACGGCGTGCCGGTGGCAGAGGCATCGGCTCAGACTGGTGTGAGCCTGGAGGTAGTGCAGGCGGTAGTCATGCGAGGGCTAGAGCAGCAGCGCCAATCTATTCTGAGGCCAGGTGGTGCCCCTGAGGATGCGGATGCAGCACCCTTCGACCCGGCTGAGGCGGCTGGGGGTGACGAATGATGGGGCGGGTAACCTGGCTCCCGGCGTCGATTCTTCTGGGGGCGCTGGGGGTAGTGTCTGGGGCCGGTGCGATTCCCTTTTGGGGAGGCTTCGCCAACGCATCCCCACTCAACCCAGCCCCTGCTCAGGAGGCGCTGGCCCAGCCCGAGGCCCAGAGAGAGGCTACATCGGAGGCGGGCCTGACTGCCGCTGATTTTAATCTACCGCTGGGGGTGCTGCGGATTGGCGATCGCCAGGCGGCCATGCCCGACTGGCGGCTGATTGCTTTCTCTGACCTGCCCGTGTTGGCAGAGTATGGAACATGGGGGTCGGTGTCGTGGCAGCGGGGCAATGCGATCGCCGATGTGCTGACGGTGGGCGATTTGCAAGGTGGGTTTGACGTCCACCTACTGACGATTGCCGCGATCGCCGATCAGCTAGGGGTGTATGCCAGCACGGGCAGAGATGGAGGGATTAGAGCTATCCCCTTAGACCAGTTTGGGCTGCTGAACTATCAAACGCTCTCGTCCTTGGTGAGAGCTACTCCGGCCCTCTTGTCTGTCAAGGTGAGTGACTCTCGGTTGGTCAAAGACCTGATTGCCATCGTTGACCCCACGTTCGTCGCGACCGGTGGCACCACCCTGGGCGAGCTGATCAAGCAGCAGCCAAAGTATGGCGAAATCAGCTTGTCCTATCTCGACTTGGCCAACTACACCATCGGTGAGCTGCCGGGAATTGAGATTGCTCCGATCCAGAACTTTAGCCAGTGGGAGTCGGCCAAACTGACCGAGGTGCCGCTGCTCGAACACCTCAGCCTATGGACGCTGCCGGGCAAAATCGGCGTGCAGGGTGAGATCGCGATCGCCACCGTGCAGGAGGCCGACGAGGGTGCCCTCGAAGTAGTCTTTTCGGCCCCAGAGTCAGCTTCAGGGCAGGCAAGAACGCTGCGCTGGCGGGTCGGACAGCTCCAGATGGGTGGTCTCGGGACGGGCGACCTCCCTACCGTCAATCAGGGGTTAGAGCATCTGGGTGCCGCCATCTACAACCCGTCGTTCAAGGTAGTGCCGCATCGGGTGTCCCGCGACGAGATCCAGCTGGTGGCCTACTTCAGAACCTGTCGGCGGTCGGGAGAGAGCACGGCGGCGGACTGTTCGCCCTACGGCATTGGCCCAATTCCCTTCATGGTAGTTAAGCCAGGGGATGCCGTCTTTTTGGGCCAGCAGGCCTTTGGCGCTATTCCCTACAGCCCCACCCCAAAGCCCCAAGCTCTGGCCCCAGAGGAGTCGAGCCCGGTGACCCAAGCAATTGAAGCTCTGGCTGATAATCCAGGGTCAGTTGGACTGGTGGCATTTTCATCAACCCTCGCCCTGGCGCTGGTCTGGGGGCTGTGGAAGGGCAACCCGGCTCACTTGTTCACCCTGCTGGCTCAGCTAACTCGCGTTCTGCGGCCTATCCAGAAACATTCATCGACTCGATCTCGACCTAACCCCAAGGGCCAGAAGAAGGCCTAGGTAGCCCAGTATGTTTGCCACCGATCGCTCGCTTACAGCACAGGCTCCCCCGGCCCGATCAACGGCCCTAGAGTCAGTGGGGAATTCGATCACCCCGGCGCTCAAACCGCTGATGGGCAGCAATGGCATCATCCTGGGTGCGATCGCGCTGGTGTTCATGGTCATGCAGATCATGAAGGGCCGAGGAACCAGCGGCAAGATTGCCAGGGGCAGCGTCAGCGGTGGCGCGGAAAAGGCGCGGGCGAGAAAGCGGGCGATCGCCCAGATCAAGGCCAAGAAACACAATTCCGTGGCCCTCTATATTGGCTCCCTGCGCCGCAACAAACAGGGTAAGCCCCGCAATGCCAAGGCCCTCTTTCTGCCGGATGTGCAGCGGGGGGTGGCGATCGCGGGTGGCCCTGGCTCGGGTAAGACCTATTCGGCGATTAACCCGCTGATTCGCGCGGCGCTCGATGAAGGGATGCCTGCCCTGGTCTACGACTTCAAATATCCAGGGCAGGCCGAGTGCCTGGTGGCCTACGCCGCTCGCCGTGGCTACGACGTGCGCATCTTCGCGCCAGGCTACCCCGAGTCTGAGGTCTGCAACATCCTCGACTTTATGGCCGATGCCGACGATGCCTTGATGGCCCGGCAGATCGCGTCGGTGATGAACCGCAACTTTGCCCGCTCTAGCAACAGCTCCGAGGATAAGTTCTTCGCCGATGCCGGTGACCAGCTGACCCAGGCCATTCTCATGCTGGCCAAGGGGATGCCCAACCCCGATTTGATGACGGCCAGCGCCGTGCTGGGTCTCGACGCGCTGCCCGCCCGCATTATGGAAGGCAAGCGCTTGGGGGAACTGGGCAGTCTGCCCCAGGGCTGGCACATTTCCCACTGGGTGTATTACGCCTTTTCTCAGCTCTTGCAGCTGAAGGACTCTGAGAAAACGGTGGCTGGGGTGATCGGTACCGCCAGCAAGGTGTTTTCTCGGTTCATGGCCCCCGAGCTGATCTCGACCTTTTGCGGTCAGACTACGCTGCCGATTGAGCTGTCCGGTAAGCAGCTGGTGATTCTGGGGTTAGACAGGCGCAGGCGTGAGGCCGTGGCTCCCCTGGTAGCCACGGTGCTGCACATGATGGTGACGATGAATGTCACGAAGAAACGCAGCGATCCGCTGCTGCTGGCCATTGATGAATTGCCGACCCTTTACCTGCCCTATTTGACCCAGTGGCTCAACGAAAACCGCTCCGACGGCTTGTGTACGGTGATTGGCTTTCAGAACATTACTCAGCTAGAGGATGCCTATAAGCGAGAGCAAGCCAGGGCGATTTTGGGCGGTTGTGCCACCAAGGTGTTGTTTAACCCGCAAGACCCGGATAGCGCCCGGATGTTCTCGGATTACCTGGGTGAAGAGGAAGTGACGATCAAGCAAAAGTCGCGCAGCAGCGGCGGCAAAGGCGGAGCCTCTCACTCGACTAGCGACCATTTGCAGAAGCGCCCCATTGTCGAGCCTGCCCAGTTCAACCGGCTGCCGGTGGGGCGGTGTGTGCTGATTAGCCCTGGTTTTTGCCGCAAGGATGAGACATCGATTCCTTTGATTTCTTCGATCAAGGTGCCCAAGGCTGACGTTGTCGATGATGACTGGAGCGTCAAGACCTGGCCCAAGGTGAAAGCGAAGCTGGAGGCCCGTACCCCGCAGTCGCTGGGCGATAGCGATCGCGCCCGGCAGGAGATTGCGATTCGCATGGCGATCGCTGCGGAGCTGTTGCCGCTGCCGGTCGATGGTGAGGGCGCTGAAGCGTCGGGGGGTCGGTTTAACGGTGGGGTGCCCTCCATTTTGCCGACGCCGAAGGCTGGAGCACGGGTGATCAACGCAGCGGCATTGATGGAATTCACGGAGGCATTCTAATGGCAGACCCCAGCTACCCCCTCAATGGCATTGACCCCGAAATGGTGAAGACGGTGAACCGGATTGTGGCGTACATCACGGGCCAAGCCCCGATGCCCATCATGATGGATGCAGCTCCTACTCAGGCTTCCTCAGATACCCCGGTACCACAGGCCAAAGCGCCTCTCCCCGAAACCTCGATTCCAGACCCATGGGAGGACGGTTGATATGGCTGGACTGGAAGAAACGACGGGGGTGCACGGGCATGATGGCGATAAGGCCGAGCACTCTATCCGTGACGTGATGAGTGGAATTTTGGCGGCTATTGCTTTAATTCAGGGGCGACGGGTGGTCGTTCACGATTCTCCCTCCTCCATCGTAGAGGAGGGGGAGGAGCTACGGCCTCTAGTGTCTGAGATAGCGCTAGAAGGTGCCCCAGAGCGCCTGGGGCTACCAGCGGGGCCGATTCATGCTGAGCAGGGGAAGGTGCCCAAGGGCCTGAAGCTACATCCCCCGACCGATTTGGTGGCTACCCCTGGACGCTCTCCCAGGGTGCAAGGGATAGTGCAGATTCAGGTGGGTGACTCGGTGTTGTTGACCACCGAGGGCACTCTGGCTGTAGATCTGATGCAGCACGAACAGGTGAATCCTGGGTTTATTGAGGGGTTGAAAAGGGCGGCGGAAGATCGCGACCTGCCTGCTGATGCACCAGCGGTTTCGGTGTTTCGGGATGGCAAGCTGGAGTTTTACCGAGATGGTGAGCAGAGGATTGCTTCGCCTACCTTTCGGAGGGAGCATGATGCCTCGGTGATGGATGCGGATGTGGTTGAGTCTAAACCAGCTTTAGCTAAAGCTAGTTTAGGGTCGGTGGGAGGGGAGGCTGATGGTGGCCCTGCTGATGCGGTAGGTGGGCAGCAACTGGGAGTGGGGAGTTTGTTGTCTCGGGTGATGGATACCTGTTTTGACCCAGGGGGTGGCCCGGCTAAGTTAATTGGGGCTGACTATGAGGTTGAGCGCAGCGCAGATCGCTCGATCTCACTGCGGGCAAAGGTTGGGAGAGGGCAGATTTTTGCGGCGGATGCGGCGGGTGTGACGACGCAGAATGATTTGACGGGGGCGGATTTTGAGCGGCTGCGGGTGATTGAGCAGATTGCAGTGCGGCGGGGGGTGAGTGCGATCTCGCCTGCGGTTGCGCCGCCCACGGGGGGGATTGAGTTGGACTAGCTAGCCATTGTGGTACCACGATAAAGAATTGCTGAAGTCATCTTGATAACACCCCACTTTTGGGAGTTATGCAGAATTTTTTCAGTCTAACTACCCTTTTCGAGGCGATATTCAACTCAAAATCTGGCTAATCACCCTGATTGGGGGTGTTATACAGAGTACAGAAAGAGAAAGCAGGCTAAACACAAGTTATCTCGCTTAGGTTTCGGGTGGTGGCAGTAGTTGAAAGCGGATCTGTTAACATTCAAAGCATCGTTAGACTCAGCACAGTCATGAATAGAAACAAGTTACTGTCCTTGCTCGGTGAAATGCCCACAAAAGCTGAGTTAAATCTCAAAGTACATGAGGAAGTCGATTGCGGGTCATTCATTCGTCAGAAAATTAGCTATTCATCGGAAATTGGCGAAATTATTCCTGCATTTCTCTGCATTCCCAAACACACACTAACATCCCTTCCTGCCATCTATTGCTTCCATCAACACGCGGGGAACTGGCAACGGGGTAAAAGCGAAGTCGTCGGGCTTGCGGGTTCTCCTGACCAAGCTTATGCAAAAGAATTGGCAGAACGAGGCTATGTCACGCTTGCTCCTGATGCAATTTGCTTTGAAGAGAGAGCAAAGCTAGACGATCCGATTCGATATCATGTTCACCAACTGCATACAAGGTTGATGAGCGAGAAGACCCTACTTGGCAAAGTGTTGTTTGATATTTGTGCAGGCATTGATCTGCTAGAGAATCTACCGGAAGTAGATGCAACACGAATTGGCTTCATCGGTCACTCCTATGGGGGTAGAACTGCATTGTTCGTCCCAGCATTTGATAAAAGGATCAAGGCATCAGTAAGCAACTGCGGTTCTACAACGTTCAAAACGATGTTGGTACAAGATACTGGAATTCAATTTGATTACGTTATTCCAGATTTTCTGAAGTGGGGTGATATTGAAGATGTTGTGCGATTAGTTGAACCATGCAACTTGTTAATTCTAGGTACAGACGACGATCGGTGGAGTCGAAATATAGAAGAGATTTATGAGTATGCAAAATCGGCATTTATTCAAGGTGAACTTGAGCGGCAAGTTTATGCTGGAAAGCATTGTTTTTCCGAGGAGATGCGTGAAAGAGCCTATAAATTTTTGGATAAGCACCTAAACTGATGTGTGGGGTCAGCGAGATAACAATTCTGTTGGAGCGGCGAGCAATGTCTTCACGCTTCGTTTCGGTTTTATCTACCGCCGCTCAACAGACCCGTTAGCTAGCTAAGTTATCAGTAGGAACCTGACCGAACAGTTGTCTGTGGGACGCAGCATTAAATTGCTTTTATGAAAAACAAAGCAGCAGAAATATCCATTCATGCCTGGGAATCAGATGGCATTTTACTAGAGCGATATGCTTACACATCAGGTTCCGTAGAGCCGCTTCTAAGACATTCCCATGAAGAGTATCAGTTTGGTTTGAGTTTTAACTGCCAAGGTAAATATCACTATCGCGGTGCATACTATTCCATCCCTCCTGGAAGTTTGAGCGTGATCCATTCAGGCGAGATCCATGCGCCGAGCGATCGCACTTATCTGGCCGCACCCGCCCATTTTGCAATGATGCATATCAATCCAAAATGGGTACAAAAGGTTGCTGATGAAATGGCTGAAAAGCCTGTCAGTCTTCCTTTCTTCTCAACAGCATTTCTTACCGATACAAAATTGAATCATTTGTTTTTAGCATTGCAGACAGTGGCAAATCAGAGTACTTCTAAATTGGAGCAAGATATAGCCCTTGGGGACTTCCTCTCCTATCTGGTTCAGCATTACGTTTCAAATAGTTCTTTCGTTCACCCTTTGAAGTCAGCCCATGCATCTGTAATGGTTGCCCGTGAGTATCTTCATGCTCACTACACCGACGATATCTCTCTGGAGTCGTTGGCAGCGATCGCTGAATTAAGCCGCTTTCACTTCTGTCGCGTCTTTCGTCAAACGTTAGGCGTATCTCCCAATGTTTATCAAACTCAACTGCGAATTGCTCAGGCGAAAAAGCTATTAATACAGGGAATCCCAGTTTCAAAGATCGCTGAAATGACAGGTTTTTATGACCAGAGTCACTTTGGTTGGCACTTTAAACGTCAAGTTGGCGTCACGCCCAGACGGTATGTCAGCAAAATAGCAATAACTTCCTAGACTGATGAAAGGCATTTGCTATACCCTCTTACTGTTTATTGAGTTGTGAGAAAGGGAGAAGGAAGGATGTCAGATGTCAGTCGCCGTCAAATGCTAACGACTGGAGCGGTTGGGATTGCTGGATTTGCAGCGGCAATTGCAACTCAATCGGCTCAGGCAAATACTCAAGATCCGCCTGAACCTCAAACCAGCGTGAATCCCAACGGTCGCTTTACAGGTCAAGTGGTGCTGATCACCGGAGCTACATCAGGAATTGGAGAAGCTACTGCACGGGCATTTGCTGCCGAGGGTGCTACTGTTCATTTTTGCGGTCGGCGCGAAGTGTTGGGAGAGCAAGTGGCTCAAAGTATTCGGGATGCAGGCGGCAAAGCTATCTATCAACGAGCCGACGTCCGAATTGAGGATGATGTAAAAGCGTTTGTCAATAGTTGTGTGGAGCAGCATGGGCGCATCGATATTGCCTTCAATAACGCTGGCATCTTTATGACTCCTGCTGAAATCCAAGACATTCCATTGGATAACTTCATAGACATCTTGACAACTAACACTGTAGGCGAGTTTCTCTGCCTGAAGTACGAAATCCCGCAGATGCGGCGGCAAGGCGGTGGCAACATCATTAACATGGCATCAGTGGCAGGACATGTGGGCTTTCGTACAACGGCTCACTACAATGCCAGTAAGCATGGAGTTATTGGATTAACAAAAGCGGCTGCCCAAGAAAATGCTGATCATAATATTCGCATCAACTCAATTTCACCCTTAGCAGTCGATACACCGCAGCTACGGGAGTCCTTTGCCTTTCAGGGAATTACCTACGAACAGGCAGTTCAAGGCTTTGTGACGAAGCGGATTATGACGACCCATGAAATGTCAGAAGCCGTTATGTTCTTAGCGTCTAATCAAGCAACATCAATGACGGGCATGGATTTAGATGTTACGGGGGGGCAGTTAGCAGGTTAGAACCTTCGCATATTAACTCAACCTGGTTAATCGAAAAAAACCACTACAAGCAATTCCACAAGGAGTCATATTCATGTCTAACCTCTCACGTCGTCGTATTCTCACCACAGGCGCACTGGGAGCCGCAGGACTGGTCGCAACTGCGGCTTCGCAATCGCAAGCCACCGCACAAACGTCTGCGATTTCTGAGACAGCGATCCCTAACCCAAGTAGCAAATTCCAGAATAAGGTTGTGCTGATTACAGGAGCCACCTCTGGGATTGGAGAAGCCACCGCACGGGCATTTGCAGCGGAGGGGGCAAAGGTTTTCTTTTGCGGGCGACGGGAGAATTTGGGACAAACCGTTGAGCGCGAAATTAGAAGTGCGGGTGGCGAAGCGACTTACGTGCGGGCAGATGTGCGGCATGCAGAGCAAGTCAAAGCGTTTGTGGATGCGTGTGTCACCCAACATGGTCGTTTGGATATTGCCTTTAATAATGCCGGAACCGATCATCCACCTCACAGAATTGCAGACACCCCAATTTCCGAATTTGATGACTTAATGAACACCAACGCTCGTGGCGTATTTTTGGGGATGAAATACGAAATTCCTTATATGCTTGAGGCAGGTGGAGGAGCCATTGTCAACATGGCAAGTATTGGTGGATATCGTGCCTTTCCCAATATTGTGGGATACGGGGCAAGTAAAGCGGCTGTAATTCACATGACAAAAGCAGCAGCCCAGGAATATGGAAACTTGCGAATCAATGCGGTGTTGCCTGGAGCGATCGACACCGCCATGCTGGATCGAGTCAAGCGCGATTGGCAAGTGACAGAAGAACAATTAGTTCAGCCCTACCCCATCCAGCGAGTCGGACAACCTGAAGAAGTTGCAGCAATAGTACTCTGGTTAGCATCGGATGATGCGTCCTATGTGTCTGGAGGACAATTCAGTGTAGATGGAGGTGGACTTGGGTAAGGTTCATAGTAATCGATTGGGCGAATCAGCCAAATTAGGAGAAATCATGCAATACACCACCCTTGGGAAAACTGGCTTGGTTGTTTCTCGCCTATCTTTTGGTGCCATGACCTTTGGTGAAGGGCAACTCGTTCCGGGAGTGACCAACAGCATTGACCAGGCGATGGCGGATCAAATGATCGGTCGCGTTATAGATGCTGGGATCAACCTGTTTGATACAGCCGATGCTTACACCAATGGACAATCGGAAATCATGCTCGGCAAGGCCCTTGCGAATCGTCGAGATGAGGTCATTATTGCCACAAAATCAGGCTTTCGATCGGGCAATGCCATTACCGATGCAGGGTCGTCTTATCGTCATATCATGATGGCAGCAGAAGCCAGTCTGAAGCGGTTAAACACGGACTATATCGATCTCTATCAGATTCACATTCCTGATCCGATCACGCCATTAGAAGAAACCTTACGCGCTTTAGATGATCTGGTGCGACAAGGTAAAGTGCGCTATATCGGCTATTCCAATTTTCCAGCGTGGAAAGCAGCAAAGATGGTGGGCATTCAGAAACACTACAACTATGCTCAATTTATCGCAGCCCAAATGTATTATTCGTTGCTGGGACGGGATTTGGAACATGAAGTCGTTCCGTTTGCTGAAGATACAGGCATTGGAGTATTGGTGTGGAGTCCGTTAGCGGGTGGTTTTTTAAGCGGCAAATATACCCGCGAAAACCCAACGCCAGAGGGAGCAAGACTGAACGAGTTCAAACTGCCACCGATCGATGTGGAGCAGGGCTATGACGTAGTGGATGCGATCAAGTCAATTGCTCAAGCCCATAGTGCATCTCCTGCCCAGATAGCGATCGCCTGGATTCTCACCAAACCTTTTATTTCTTCAGTTATCGTTGGTGCAAATAAAATGCACCAGCTTGAAGACAACTTGAAAGTTGTGGATCTCACGCTCTCTGCCTCAGAGATTGATCGACTGGATACTCTCACTGCTCCACCAGCACTTTATCCTGGTTGGATGCAAGCACTGGGATGGGATGCTCAAGTCAAAGCAGCATTTGATCCAGATTCCAAGAATTAGTGAAAGAGTTGAATTGGCAATAGGAGCGATCGTAAGTGCCGTCAGCTAACAACGCCCATGCACGCCGACCGCCGAAAGGTGATCAGGGATGATGCAGAGGTTATCTGCGGCGGGTGATTGGTACCGTTATGCTGCTCTAAGTTATCAGTAAGGCTATTCTTTAAAGCCTATTTGTCAAGGAGAAATCTTCGTGATCTTCGTAACAGGCGCAACTGGAAGGGTTGGAGGCAAGCTGGTTGAATCACTTTTGCGATCAGGAAAAAGGGTAAAGGTGTTAGTCAGAAATCCACAGAAAGCAACAATCTACCAAGCCCTGGGAGTATCAGTTTTCCTGGGTGACCTCAACCAATCAGATCGTTTAGAGGAAGCATTATGGGGGTGCGATCGCCTTTTTTCAATTCCTCCCAATACGATGAATCAAGCGGAGCAAGAGATTCAACTTTACCAAGCAGCTAAACGTGCTGAAATACGGCATGTTGTCAAATTATCTACTGTTAAATCTGACCCCGAATCACCCTGCCAGTTTTTTAAGCAACATGCGATTGCAGAGCAATACCTAAAACAATCCGGTATCAAATTTACAATTTTGCAGACAAACTCGTTTATGCAAAACTTTCTATGGTTCGCTCATGAGATGAAGACAAAAGGTACATTAGCTTTGCCCATGAGAGACGCAAAAACCGTACCAATAGACATTCGTGATGTTGTGCGTGTTGGATCTGCAATTTTGACAGAGGAAGGACATGAGGGGAAAACGTACAATTTAACGGGTTCAGAGCTACTCTCATTGCAAGAGATTGCTGAAAAGCTCTCTATAGTCGCCAATCAAAAGATTACTTACATTGATGCCTCTCCATTGGATTTTAAGCAAACCCTAATTCGATTGGGTGTTCCAGAGTGGTTTGCTGAGGCGGTAACTACATCTTGGCAAATCGCTAGCAAAGGAAGACCAACCCTTACTGACACGGTTACTAAAGTTGGAAGAGAGCAACCAATTACTTTTAATGAATTTGCTTGGGATTATAAAGCAATATTTACCTAAGAGTAGCTGCCAGCAGTCCAACACATCGGTAGAGCGGACAGTTAAAACTTGTGTGCAAGCCGAGCATGTCTGCTGCCGCTCACCTTTGCCGTTAGTGCAGCCTTGAAGGGGATGAGCAAGTGTTTTCCACGCTAGCTTCGCCATCATGTCTGCGCATAGAAAAAACGAGCCTGTAACTTTCTAGCGCAAAATTATCAGTTCTTCATCTCCCCCATATCGCACGCCATATAGTAGCCATATTGCCCCACTACCGTTCAGGTATCAGCGCTCCGCGTATCCTGAATGCTTGCAAAAATCAGCCTGGCCGCCACCCAAAAAGCCTCGACCCTCAGATCGCTGCTGCTCGCCCTGCTGGCTGCCCTCGCCCTCGCTGGCCTGCTAGCCGTCGCTCAGCTCACCCCCGCGCTCGCCCAACCCGCAGCCCCTGTTACCTACCAAAACTTCCTCACCACCACCTTTCGCGACCTGGGCCTCGCCACCACCCCAGGGCAAATCGCTGGCCTGCCCCCTGAGCTGTCGAGCCAAACCGGGTTTGATACCGCCC
This sequence comes from Nodosilinea sp. LEGE 07298, assembly GCF_015207265.1. Classification (GTDB taxonomy): domain Bacteria; phylum Cyanobacteriota; class Cyanobacteriia; order Phormidesmidales; family Phormidesmidaceae; genus Nodosilinea. Next base: position 21,216 of record NZ_JADEXE010000007.1, read on the forward strand.
GCAGCTGGCAACCCGGCGCGGCCTTCACCGACATCCTTCGCCTCGGCGACCTGGGCAGCAGCTTTCTACCCCAGGCCCTCACCCTGGCCGAGATTGCCCAGGCCTCTGGCGTAGACACCGGGGCTGTTTCCCTATCCCAGTTTCACTCTTTATTGCAGCGGCAGACCCTCGGCAGCCTGGCCAACCTAGCCGATGTGCAAGACCTCGCCCTGCAAGACGTGCCCGCCTTGCAGAGCGCCTTCAACGCCGCCGTGCGCCCCGAGCTGCTGACGCTAGCCGGGCAAACCGGAGACTTGCCTGCCGGGGCCATCAACCCAGAGCAATTTGTTCAGCAGGCCCTCAACCAGTTCGGCGTCACCCCCATCACCGACCTGATTTCCTCCCCAGATCACCTCCTGGGCGGGGCCAACCTGGGGGAGATTCAATTTGCTGGGCCAGCCCTCGACCAGCTAGAGGGGTTTACCGTCGGCGACATTCCAGGGCTGGATCAAATTGAGATCGCAGACCTCGACGGCTGGCAAGAGCTAGCGATTAGCGACATTCCAGGGCTTGACCAAGTCCCCTTTGGATCCTTCCCCGGCCTGCTGTCGGGTCTAGTCAACGGGTTTGGCGGCACCCACGATGTCACCTACGGCGACCAAGAGCACACCCAAACACCCACCCAATTCTCGATCACCGGCTCCGACGTAGAAGGGTGGGAGGTGCAATGTGCCCAGGCACGGGGCTGCGCCCACCTGGAGCTAGCTGGGCCAGGCAAAATGCACGGTGCCCAGTGGATCGCCGGGGGTACCGGGCCGGGCCAGCAGATGGTGCGCGGCGGCAGCGGCATTCTCGCCGCCGTCAATGGCGGCATGGAACCCACCGGGCGCGTCCCCTTTGGGGCCGTGTTCAAAGTCGTGCTGTCTGCCACCACCGAGTCGGAGGGGACGGGGCGATTTTCGTTATACACCCGCTTTTGTAGTAATTCATTCTTTGCCCCCCTGGGCTGTACCCCCTACTTTATTGGGCCTATCCCCATCTGGAGCACGACAGAAAAGGGCTTTGTTTTGACCGGCCCCCTGGATGGCAGCGGCGGGGCTTCGGGTGGCCTAGACGTCCCGCCAGAGCTTCAGCGCTACGTCAGCCAAGACCTGGGTGGTTCCTACTATGGTTCCGGCGGATCTCCCGTGCAGATGGATGAGCCCTGCCTGGATAGCTTGATTGGTGCCCTGCGCCATTCCAGTGAAGCCGCCGGGGCGAGAGAGCACATTCCCCGCATCATCGCCGCCGCTAACGAGGCTGGCGTCACCGATAAAGCTCAGCTGGCCTACATCCTCGGCACCGTTTCTACTGAGTTAGAGGGGCGTTGGAGCCCGATTAGTGAGCAGGGGGTAGGTTGTGGCACCTATGGCAGCGGCTGCTACTACGGTAGGGGCTACGTGCAGCTTACCTGGGAGGCCAACTACCGCAAGATGGGCCAGGTGTTAGGCCTCGACCTGCTCAACAACCCTGACCTGGCCAACGACCCCGACACCGCTGCCAAAATTACCGTTATTGGTATGCGCGACGGCCTCTTTACCGGCGTGGGCCTCGGCACCTACATCGGCAATGGTAAGGCCGACTTCCGCAATGCTCGCCGCATCGTCAACGACGCCGACAAGATGGACTATACCGCCCAGCAGTCCCAGCGTTTCTACGAGGCGCTGCAATCGTGCTCGACCCTCGAAACCCAGGCGGGCGGTGGCGGCGACCTCAACGCCAAGATCATGGCCGGGGTCAGGGCCGTGCAGGCTGAAAACTTTAGCGCCTCTCGCATACCGGGAACCAACCAGGGCCGATTGGGCTGCGCAGGTATGGTCAACTACGTGCTGCACAAGGCAGGCATTTCGACCCTGGGCGGTGGCCCCCCCTACGGCAACCTGGCGGTGCGCGGCGTCGAAAGCGCCATCAAAGGCGGTCGCGGCATTAGTGTCAACGCCAATGAAGCCCAGCCCGGCGACCTCAATGTGATTGATATGGGGGGCGGACGACAGCACATCGGCGTCTGTATGAATGTGGGCTGTACCCAGGTGGTATCCAACAGTTCATCCAAGGCAGCCAGGGGCGAGGCCTCGTTTACCTGGGTGTCCGATGGCTATTTCTCGCCATCCTATGGGGGCGGGCGACGGGCGATCTATCGAGTAACCAATTAGTGAGGCTGGCAAATGTTTGATCGATTTCTACGAAAAGCGCTCAACGTCTTTGAGAGTAGACCCTCTGCTTGGGCGGTCTTTGGCCTGTGTTTGGCCCTGGTGCTGCACACCATCATTTTTGTTCTGCCGGTCACGGCCCAAGACAGCCGTGAGATCACCTTCTCGGGGCGCACTCCCCGTGCCGCTGTGCAGGCGCTGCTCGACGACCAGCGCCCCCCCGAGGTTGATGCCGAGATTGGCACCCTCTCCCAGACCGGCGACTACGGCATTGCCGACTACTGGTATGGCGAAGGCGGCGGCATGACCCTGCTGCGCCGAGTCCCTGGTGGCTGGGAAACCTTTTGCGGCACAGGGGGTGCCTACCGGGCCAACGACCTGGTTGACCTCTGCGGCCTGGCGATCGCCGATGCCCAGGCGCTCTGGCAGCAGTACGTTGCCGATGGGGGTGGGCAATGAAGACACAGCTACTAGGTTTGCTGCTGTGCGCCCTGCTCACACTGCCAGCCTTGGCCGGATGTTCGGCGCGGGCACAGAGCGATCGCACCCTGGGGGCCAAGGTAGTGCCGCCGGTCTTTCAGACGGTGGCGGCAGAGGTGGAGGCAGCATCAAACATCCCGGTGCTGCTGCCGACATCTATCCCCGAAGTGGTGCTGAGGGAGCCTGCCCCTGGCCAGGATGAGCCCTTTTACCCCTCGATCGCCAGAGCTGACCGGGGCGGCTACGACATCAACCTCGATGCGATCGACCAGTGCTACGGGGCTGGATACTGCAACTTTGGCGTATTGGGGGCCATCCGCCTCACCGCCGATACCCCCACAGTGGATGAGGAATACTCCTTCTACCTCGACCCCACCTATCAGCCCATGATGCGCAGTGAAGAATCCATCGCTACGGTCACGCTGAGCGGGGGTATTACTGGCACCTTTATCCCCTGGGTCTGTGGAGCTAACTGCAACGCGGCCAAAGTCTTTTGGGAGGAACAAGGTATTCGGTACTTCGTCGGCATTCGCTCGGGTCGAATGCGCGATGTGGTGGCGATCGCCAACGCCATGATTGAAAATCAGCCTGCGTCAGGAGTACCTGACTCCACAAATCCGCAACCTGGTGCCGTTCTTGAGGACACGAAATGAGCCATACAGACCCGTTCGGTAGCCCTGGACAACCCGCGCAACTCTCCCCTGAGTGGCTGGATCTTCTCTACTCTGTCTGCCCCACCTTACCGGAGGACGACTCTGGGCCAGAGGGCAAACCGGAAACGGGGTTACCGATTCCGGCTGATGACCCGTTCTGGGATCAGGCAGCGGCCTTGGGGTATGACCGTCCCGATGCAGAGCCGGTCTTCTATCCCCCCGTCAGCGACGTGCTGATGACTTCGTTTCTAGATTCTGTATTTGGCCCACCTTCTGCCGATCTCTAGCGATGGACGTCAACGATCAAATTGAGCTGACCCGTGCCTACGGCGATCACTTTAGAGCGGGCCATGCCTTCCGCAATATTGTGGAGGCCAGGGCATTTGCGGCGACGGTTCTGGGGGTGCCCGTCGAGCCCTCGACCATGCTGGCCAAGGAGGTAGATGAGGCGATTGAGTCAGGGTTGGTGCAGGCGGCTCGGCAGATAGTAGCGCAATCCGAGGGCGATCACCTCCTGGCCTTTGACGACCTGCTATCGCTCTATGAGGCTCAGCCCAACCTGCTGGTCCGAACCTCCGACAGCATGGCTCGGCAGGCCTACTCTACCCCGTTGCCCATGGCCTTTGTAGCAGGGCTGATTGCCCAGGTTCACCCCTCGGTAACCGTCTACGAACCCACGGCGGGCAATGGCTCCCTGCTGCTGCTGGCCGAACCAGCCCAGGCGATCGCCAACGAGCTCCATCCCCCCCGTGCCGCCCAGCTGCGCACCCAGGGGTTTACAGTCACCGAACACGACGCCACCCAGTACCGACCGGATCGCCCCTACGACGTGCTGGTGAGCAACCCTCCCTTTGGGCAGCTGCGCGAGAACGGTACCGGGCCGCCCCAGCGCTGGCAGCATGGCCCCGTCAGCACCCAGAAGATCGACCATGCGATCGCCCTCCAGGCATTACAGGGGCTTTCCCCAGAGGGTAGGGCGTTACTCATCATCGGCGGCCACATGGGCAATGCCAGCGCCCGCCAATCCGCCTACCGGGGTCAGGCAGACCGCAGTTTCTACTCATTCCTCTACCAACAGAGCGGCTGGAAGGTAGACGATCACTTCACCCTGCACGGCTCGACGTACCGACGGCAGGGAGCCGGGTTTCCCATCGACTTCATCTCCATTGCGGGCCAAGGCTCCACTGACCTGAGGCTGCCCGGCGCTCAAGCCCCCCGCATCTATGACCGATACGACGATCTCCGAGAGGTAGTCATCCATGCCGCTAGAACCTACGACGCAAAGTATCTGGAACTCTCCCCTCCCGTTGAGCTACGCCCTGGATCACCCCGACGAGCCGGTTCAGGTCTGGACGCCAACCCGGTGGCCAGCGATGACCCAGGCCGAGGCCGGAACCTGGTGGACGACGGTGCCGGTACCCCCCAACTCACTGTTGATGACTCTGGAGGATTACCGCGCCCGCTTGCTCTGGCTGTTGGAGGTGAAGCTGTCCCAATTCCTCATGGACAGGCAGGCGGAGGGGATGACGTCCAGTCAGGCGATCGCCTTGGTCAATCAACTGATCAACGCGGTGCTGCCGGAGGCCCACTGGATGCCGGGAACCGTGAGTCCGCTGGCCCGCCTGCTGAATTTGGATTACTCACCTCTGCGGGAGCTGTTGTTTCCCCAGGGAGTGGACGAGTTTCCAGTCCTACCGGAGGCGATGGCGACCGACACTCTGGAGATGATCACCGACAGCTGGAACCTGATCGACTGGCTGAACAACCTGCAAGCCCTGTTGATGGAGGACTCCCGATGGTAGCTCAAGCGAATACCGAGGAGGATATCCTCCAGCAACCCCAGGATGATGCCGTCACCCTGCCCTACAGGCCGCGATCGCAGGGCTACTCCCTGGGAGTATTGGCCCCCGCCTCAGCGATTACGGCCTACGGCAACGTGTTCGACCGTATCGAGGCGACTACGGGTCTGGGAGTCGATGCCTACGTCCAAGACCGACTGCAAGAACCCGACCTCGACTCCCTCTATAGCCACTACGCAGCAGAGCAGATCGACACCCTGGCCCTGGCCATCTACAACCACGAGTACAAGCAGCAGGCGACGGTTGTCGGGCATGATACGGGCATTGGCAAAACCCGGATCGTGGCGGGCCTCTGCCGCTACGCCCAAAACCAGGGGCTAACGCCTGCGGTGGTGACCGCTGACCCCACCCTCTACAAAGACCTGGTCTACCGAGATGGGCCAGACACCGGCAACCAATTCCGCCCCTTTATTACCGACAATGGCCTGAACGTGCGGGTCGAAGATAGCCAGGGCGAACTGATTGGGCGGATTGAAACCCCTAAAAAAAATGGGGTCAATGTCCGTCGGTTTACCGAGCTGGGCACCATTGGCGACCACAACCTGTTGATGAGTACCTACGGGCAACTCCAGGGGCTAGCCAGCAAAGATCGGCGGGCACTGTTCGAGGCGCTGGCCCCTAACCTGTTTTTGATTGCCGACGAGTCCCACAAAGCCGGTGGCCCAGCAGGAGAATTTGAGATCAGCAGCTACGAGGAAGCCGCCAGGGCCAAGAAGATGGCCGCAGGCAAGTTTATCGCCCCGGTGACCGAGTTTTTTCAAGATCTCACCCAGCGAGTGGGCGGGTTTGTCGCTAGCTCCGCAACGGCGATTAAAGAGCCGGTGGTCGCTGCCCGGCTGTTCTACCACACCACTGACTTCAAAGATGCCGCCGAAGACCAAAAGACCTTTGCCGGGCACCTCCAGTCCGGCGGGGCCGCCATGCAGCAAATGGCCTTTGGGCTCTGGTCAGAGGCGGGTGGGTGCATTCGCTTTCAAAAAGATTACTCCGGCGTTGACTTCAGCCCAGCCCCAGTGGCCGTCAGCCTGGATCGCGCCGAGGCCAATATTCAGCTGATGGCGGCCATCAACCGCTTTGATGAGTACAAGCAAGGCCTGCTCGAAGACCTCGACGCCCGGATGGCTGAGACCGGCGAAGCTCTGTTCCGCCATGACACCCATGTGGGCTATGCCGGAGTTGAATCAACGACTTTTACCTCGGTGGTGCACAACCTGGGAGCCATCTGCGCGATCGCCCTCAAGGCTGAGGCTACAGCAGATCTGGCGATCGCAGAGCTAGAGGCTGGGCGCAAGCCGGTGATCATGCTTCAACGCACTGGGGAGTCGGTGCTCAAAGACCTGGTGAAGCTTACCAATGGGAGCATCGAGACCCATAACGCCCTCTTTCCCGATGACCAGCGGTCTATCCTCAAGCCGGGCGATGCCTTTGACATTACGGCAGGAGAATACTTCAAGCGATACCTCGACGCGGCTCGAACGATTCGGATTGTCGGTGCCCATGAGGATGAGGGCGGCGGTAAAGTCATCCTGCCCCACTACCTGACCGACGCCGAATTGGGCGAGCGGGGGGTCGAAATGTATAACCAGGTGCTGACGGCGATCGAGTCTAGCGACTGGACAGGGCTACCTGCCGACCCCATTGCCTACATGGAGGCCCGCATTCGACAGGCGGGCTACAACGCGGTGGAAATGACCGGACGGAGCCAGCGGCTGGAGTACCAACCGACTGAAGACGGGCAATTTGTGACGACCTACCAGGCCCGTAAGTCGGGGGCCGCTGCCAAGGTAGCGACGATCGCCGGATTCCAGAACGGCACCGTCGATGCGGTGATCACCAACCTGACCACCGGCTACTCGCTCCATGCTGCGATCAATGGGGCCACAGACCTCAGGCGTCGCTCCATGCTGATTCTTCAGGCTCACCCCGATGTCAACCAGTGTGAGCAGTCGATTGGGCGCACCCATCGCAGCGGGCAGCTCGACCCAGAGGTTCACCCCGCTACCGGCACCGACTCTGCGGGTAATCCCCTGTGGGGTCAGAAGGCCGGTGAGTTTGGCCTGCCCATGTTCAAGCTCGTCTACGGGGAAGGATTGCCCACCGAGGCCAGAGCCATGGCCGTTTTGATGAACAAAATGCGGGGGCTCAAGTCCAACACCGCAGGCACGGGCGAAAGCCAGTTTTCGGGGGCCGATGTGCCTGACTTTTTGAACAAGTACGGCGACCAGGCAGCGGCCAACACCATGGCAGCGATGCCAGAGGTCAATCAAACCCTGGACTACCCCTGTAGCCCCCCTGACAAGGATGGAGATGTCAGCTATGGCGATGTGCGCAAGCTGACCGGACGGGTGGCTATTCTGTCGAGCGATCAGCTGCCGACCCCAGATGATCCGTACCCATCCCTGGCCCTTCAGGGTGAGGTTTACGACCTGTTGATCTCCGAATACAACGGCCTCAAGAATCGGCTAACCGCGATGGGGGCCTGGGATCTCGATGCTCAAAAGATGGATCTAGACGCCAGGCCCCTGCGCCGCAAGATGCTCCATAACGGCGATGGGGGCAACCCGTTCCGGCAGCCCGTCTACGCCTTGGAGGTGGAGGCCAAGACCGGGGGCAAACCCCAGACTACGTTGCAGGTGGTGCAGTCAGTTTGTGATGCCTTGGAACTAGCTAAACCCGACGACCTGGAGGGGGTTGAACTAACGGTTGAGGGTGCGATTCGCCAGGCCGGGCAGGCTCATGCCCAGGAGACGGTGGCGCGGGTGACCGCAGAGGGCGAAGCCTTCCGGGAGGGCAAAGCTGAGCATTTTACAGAAGCTCTGAACCGGGCTCGACAGCAGCTTGAAGATGCCAATACGCGTCGCGAGGGGCTGAGGGATGAGCGTGATCAGTTGACCACAGCTCTAGAACAGGTGCTCCCAGAGTACACCGCCGCCAGGGAAGCGCTGAACCAGTCGGGAGCGGTGACCCCAGAGCGGGAAGCTGAGCTGGAAGGCCAGTATGAGCAGCGCCGGGTTGATATGCGTAACGCCCTCAAAAAAGTTGAAGGGAAGCTAACCAAGCAGGATCAGCGGGTCAAAAACGCTGAGAAGAAGGTCGCCGATGCCGAGAAGGATAAAGCTCAGAGCGCCATGATTTTAACGGCCCAGCAGAACGGTGTCCTTGGCAAGCTGCGGGAGTTTCCCATCGGCGCTCCGGTACAGTTGGCCTCCCTCGATACCAGCCGGGCGCTGCCAGGGGTCATCGTCGGAGTCACCCGCCAGCAAAATGCCTCCAACCCAATCAACCCTGGGTCATGGCGATTCAGGATTGCCCTGGCGGACGAGGCCGGAGAACTGTCGGTCAAATTTAACGAACTTGGCCGAGATGTCTCGCTTAAGCCCCAGGAAAATTCCTTTGTCTTCAAGAATCAGCCGGGGCAGGTGTTGCAGCAGTACACCGAGGTGCCGACCTACAGCGTCTTTGACGAAAAGCAGATGGCCTCCCGCGAGCATCGCATGATGGTGGTGGGCCAGGTGCTCAAGTCTGACCTCGTGGGTCGGTTTGCCCTCATGCAGGACAACGAGGGGGAATACCACCCGGCCTACCTGCTGGCCAAGGGGATCGATGCTGGAGAGATTGATAACCGTCCGATCTCGATTCAGCAGCCCGATCAGTTGATGGCATTCCTCTCGGCAACATCGAGGGCGGCCAGCTTCACAGATCGCGATGGCGTTCTAGACGCTGAGTTTAACCTGCGCAACGAGCTGGTCTTGACGGTGCCCACCAGCAGCGCGGGTAAGAAGTTTTACCAAGACCGCGAGCTGCTCGACCTGGCGCAGGGGGAGTTTGTCTCGGGGACTCGACGAGTGGAAGGCGACAAGCCAGGCCGCACCACCGAAGAGAAGATGATGCAGATCAAAATTGGCGATGCCAAGGCCCAGGACGATGTGCTGGCCTACCTCGTTACCCGGCGCGGCATCAAGGCTACATCGCATCTGGAAGAGGCGACCGCTGCGGTGGGTGGAGAAACTGCAGGCTGGGAACCAGCAACCACCTGGCTCCCCGTGGGTAACGAAGTCACCAGCAGTGACCGGAGTCGGGCCATTCACCCCATTTTGCGGGCCGAACTGGAGCGCAACCCTGGGCTCATCCCTGAACCTGGCGAGGACTCATCCCCCAGCCGCTGGGAGGTGATGAATGCTGTTTCCGATCGCCTGTATTCCGGCAGCAACCTGGCCGACCTCAAGGCCGAATTCAACCTCTACGAGCCACCCCCGCCCGCGTTGACCTTTGACACCCTGGTTAAAGGCGGGGTGCTCCAGACTGACGGGCAACCCCTGCACCCAGAGGCGATCGCCTTCCATGAGTATCTCGGTGACTCGTCTAGCGGTGCGACCCCTGATGTCTTGATGCAGCGGGCCGTAGAGACCCTGGGTGGCGAGATATCCCCGGATAGGGCGATTGAGGCGATAGGACGCACCTACCGTTGTCTGAGCGATCACCTGGAGGCTGGCCTGGATCTGGAGATGGCTAAGTCCGCCATGGACAACGAAGACTCTGCCTTCTTGGGACAGTTTGCTGCCGATAGCCCTGAGATGGAGGAACGCATTGCCGAGGCTGTGCGCCAGGTTGTCGCAGAGGCCTTTGATGAGGCGATCGCTGCCCAGGCCCAGGAGCAACAGGATGAGGCTGTGCAGCAGGCGGGCCGACAGCGGCTGCGCGAGATGTCCCGCGAGGGTGGCCCCCAGGTGCTGGCACCGTCGCAGCAGACGACCCCGATCGCCCAGGCCGTTACCCGGCTGCTCCAGCAGGGCGGGCTCCAGCAGGCGGTCATGGTCGATGGGGACGACGATTTTCATATCAGAGTGCCGAATGAACCCTACATGGATTTAGTGGTTGAGTCGCACCCCAATGGGGTGGGCGGCAGTGATTTGTACCTGACCCACTACGCCACCGGCAACGGCGATATGTGGATTGATACTGAGATGAAGATGGGCATTCAGCCCGATGGACATCTTCAGTTCGTTGAGACTGCGGTGCAAGGGTCTAATGGCGGCGAACTGCGTGCCCCCGATCGCGCCTTTGGCATGATATTTGCTCAGAACTTGCTGGAGCAGGGCTTTGGTGAGGCGATCGCTGATGCTTATCTGACCCAGTTGGGTCAGGAGGCGATCGCTGAACCGGGTCTCGAATCTGTTGCCCAGCAGCCTCTCCCGCCAGAGCTTGTGAATCCCCTAGAGGTGCTATTCCAGCAGCGCCCCGATCTGTTCCATGGGTTTGATCGGGCTGAATTTGAGGCACTGGCTGCCGACTCGCCTGAAATTCTCTATCAAGACGGTGAGCAGGGCTTCCTATGGTTGGAGGGCCACAATAATCCCTATGCCTATCAGCAAGATGCGGTGAGAGATGCCTTGGCCGGGGCCTCGATTTCCCCGCCCGAGTTCCTGGCTGAGGATGCCCCTTCAGAGCCTCACCTAGCATCAGCCCACGACCCGCAGGTTCCCCCGGAGACGGCCCTGGCGGGGGGCATAGGAGCCACAGATATGCGGCCTGCCCAAGATATTTATGACGATCTGGGGCTGGTGGTGCAACCCTTATACCCTCAATCCTCTCAGGATGCGCCTGTCAGCAGCCCGTTGCCGCAGCCTGACCCGCCCACCGATGGAGATGAGGCATTGCTTCCCGATCTTGGCCCTGGGCCACACCATCCCCACCTGAAGCGTTTTGCTGAACTCAAGGCCGATTACCCAGAGGCTGTTGCTTTTGTCCGGGTGGATCAGGCCTATGAGTCTTATGCCGAGGATGCGCAGATCGCGGCCTATGGTGTAAGGCGACCCACTCAACCGATGCAGTGGGGACTTGACCCCGACTGCGAGGGCTTAAGCGTCAATACCGCTGACCTGCAAGAGCAGATTATTCCGACCCTCACCCAGGAGGGCATTACTGTGGTTGTGGCCGAGCTGCACCCGCAGCTGGGCTTTGAGGCAAATGGGGCTGCGCGCGTCTACGAGGCCGACCTAGAGCGGTTTCACGATGCTGTTGGATTTGCCCCACCCCCGGCGGTAGAGGTGCCAACGGGGTCTCTTGGGCTTGAGGCGCTCGAACGTGGTGGCGCTGTACTCACCTTTGAGGCTGGGGAGCGGATTTGGGAACTACAGCTTTCCCAGGATGAGCTGGCCATGGTCAACGCCTCCATGCAAAATGCCAAGGCCGTGGTGCGTGAGAGCGGTACAGAGGTTGGGGCTCAATGGATGGAGCGAGCAGCCAATACTATCGCCACGAAAGCCTTGGGCGATGAGCACGGCGACCCCGTGACCATCAGTGGTGCTGTTGGTCAGCTGATGGCCGAGTTTTATACCTCTCTAGATGCAGCGGTCAATCCTGCGAGTCAAAGTGCTACGCCATTCGAGCGGCAGGCCGATCCCGGTGGAGTAGATCCGTCCCCTACGATTCCCATCGCTGAGCAACCCTCCGTCGATGCTCCGTCTGAGGTGTCGCCGGTTGCCCTAGCAGAGCCGGTGCAAAGCCAAGCCTTGCTCGAAGATTTGCGTGAATGGTATTCCCAGGCGCGGGCCTTGGGGCGATCGCCGTCGCACCTGGGTCGCATTGAACAGATCGGCCAAGCGATCAAATCGGGGCATGAGGGGGAGTACGGCGACGTAGACAGAATGACGCGTCAGCACGACCAAAAGGCCTATCTTCAGCAGGCCGCTAACGTTTTGGCTCAATCTAAATACCTGTTAGCTCAGTTAGGGCAAGATCAGCCCGATGGTTCAAAAGTCTTTGCAGGTAAGACCTATACCCTTCTCAGTCAGGGAGATGAGATCGCCGTTTCGGCAAGAGAAAGAGGCGAAATTTTTAACGCCAAGGGCAGCCGAGTTTTGCACAGTCAGGGGCTGAGTGCCGAAGATGCCCACAAGTTTAGTGCCCAAGTATCTCGGGTGCGACAGGCCCTAGCGGCACAAACTACCCCTCACCCAGCTGCTATCCCGGCTGTTTATGATCGGTAGTACCCATACAGGTTTTGTTAGATGGCCCAGCCTTTGATGTTGATGGACTGCCCCTGAGTCAAGCACCCCCCCATTGCTCAAGGTTCCCCGATGAACGCATTATCGCCATGGCCAAAGCAGCCATCCGTGCAGGATGTCGCGAAGTGGTTGTTGAAAAATAACCTACCGCCGCTCCCCATTGCGCCAGAGCAGGATGCTTACCGGTATCCCAAGGTAAATCTTGACCGCCCGAACAGGGGGATTTATTGCCATACCCCCTTGGTTGAAGTCGATGGGAAGCTTTGCCCGATCTCTAGATTTACCGGTAAAAACCCGAGCTACCTGGATGCCGATGGCCATCCGCACAGTGTCAATCATCGGGACTTTCAGTCTAGGATGCCTAACCCAAGTGAGCTGGACGCCTGGTTTTCCAATCCCCAGAATGGAATTGCCACGCTGGGCAATGAGCGTACCGTGTTCATTGACTTCGATGTTAAAAACTTTGGTTCACAAGACGTTTGTGATGCCGCTGTTCTAGCGTGGGCTGAGACCCATCCTCAACTGAAGCAGACCTACGCTGAACAGACCCATCGAGGCGGGTGGCATTTTATGGTGCAACTGGATCACCCCAAAGACTTTACCAACTTTGCCCTAGAGCCAGGTGGCCAGCATGTGGGTGAGGTGCTTGGAGTCGGCAGGGTCTGTGTACTGGCTCCGACCATTGGCCCCACCGGCAATCCTTACCGGGCTAGGCATCTCGTGGCGGCCCCAGTGGCCGTCGCAGACCTCTCTGCGATCGGGATATTTAAATCAGGGGTTCAGACTGCAACAAAAAACTCTGAGCATGGTATCCCTATTGGCGAGACTATTCCTATCAAGGCTCGGCCACGACGTAAAAAGACGCTGCCAGGGAGTTCGACGGTAGACCTGTCAGATCTGATTTCAGACCGCGCCAGAGACGTTCTAGCAGGCGGTGGCGGTGGGCATAGCGATCGCTCCTATGCGATCGTGTCGCTGGCCCGAGAGACATTTGGCTGGGAAAACTGGGCCAGAGAGAATGGTATCCCTCTGAGCGGGCAGACTGCTGAAGCGCTGACGATTCAAGGGGGATTGGCCCACGGGGCTGACGAGGATCACATTCATAGAATCATGGATGGAGCGTCATTGGAACTGGCTTGCCCCTCCTGTGAGTATCAAGGGGCTGAGTTCCCCTGGGTACGATTACGAAAAGTTTCTCCGACGATGTTCGAGCAGAAGGCTCCGCTGGCCATGGGGCTTCCGGTAGATCGAAGTCGGCTAGACGTGAAGCCCAATCAAATAGTTAATGAGCCCGTCGATCTAAATCATGACTTGTTATGTGCGGCCAGTCGAGTTTTGCATGAGAGAGGGCAAGTTGGATCTAACGATTTGATGCTTGCCTTTGTGGGCGATCAGTATGCCGTAAATCTTGACAAAGAAGGGAAGCTTAGTATTTTGAAGGATGGACGAACTATATTCGTCTATGAGAATAAGAAAACTGTCTTCAATCGATCTCAAGCCAGCGATTCAAAATCACTTCTGGCTGATGCAGAGATTGAACCGGGTTCGCAATCTAACGCAGAGAAACAAGCTACTGACAGGCAGTATCCTTCTAAATCAGTTGAATTGCTAAATCTTGCTGCCTTGATTTTGTCTCGTGCTGGTCAGCCTAGCGAGCTTGGCGGGTTTAAAGTTGAGGGGCGAAGAAACTCAGTCATCTTGACCGAGGAGGGAGTTTTGCTAGCGACTCAAGAAGGGAGAACTGTCTTGAAGGCAAAAGGGTCAGCAATAGAATTTAGTCGAGCATCTGAGCCTGTTTTAGAAGACTTTAGGAATGCAGTCTCTATCTTAAACCAGCAGAATCAGGGACAGACTAAATCCCCGCAGAATCAGATTTAGTCTATATGACAACCTTTGCCACTTCTTTGAGGCTTCTCCAATATTTATTCTTGTCGTTAGCATCGGGGTGCAACACAGAATGATTTTATCAAGCCAGATCATGACCGGATTTTGATAGTTGAGTGAAATGCGGGGAGTCACTCCTTCTATATCGCCAGTAAATGAAGGGATTTATTCAACTTGAGGCTGGACTAAGTCTGGAAGGCTTGAACCAAGCCCTGATTGACCAGGTGAGCGCAGATGACAGCTCCCAGATCGTGGTGGTAGATTGCACCTTCACGGAGAAAAGTGGTCGCCACACCTACGGGCTGGACTGGTTCTACAACGGCAAAACGCAGCGGGCCGAGCGAGGGCTGGAATGGTCGGTGGTCGCGGTCGTTGATCTAGCGCAGAAGACGGGCTATGCGCTATCGGCTCAACAAACCGAAGCGGGGCTGGGTGCTCAGGCCCCCGCTGCAACTGATGCGTCGAAGCCTCCCAAAAGCCGAGTTGACTTCTATCTCGGGCATCTGGCCTATTGCACGGCCTACTTTCCGGCGAGGATTCGCTACGTGGTCGCCGATGGCTTCTACAGCAAGTACAAGTGGGTCACCGGTGTCGTGCAACTGGGCTTCCACTCTATTGGTCGGCTGCGGAGTGACGCCAACCTCAAGTTTCTCTATGAGGGTCCCCAGAAGCGACGGGGCAACCGTCGTCGTTATGACGGCAAGGTGAGTCCACTTTCTTGAGTCAAGATCAGTGCCAAACAAAACACCCCAAGCCGCAGCGATGGCCGGGGGTGTTGACTAGGGTGCATCTTCTTTGGAGTTTCAGGAACTCGCTGCCCGCCTATGGTGCCCTGGTCGGTGGAGACCGATCGCGGGAGTATAGTGCGTTCGGCCAGGTGGCTTAGTCGTTTTTGCTGCTCATGGCTAAGGCCCACTGGCCTTGGGTTACCACTGGGTAAATATAATGAATTGATAGCTTGCCGATCATCTAGAGTTCCGTAGAATTAGCCATGTGTCGGGAGAAACAATAAGGGATAATGTAAATCAGCATGGAAAGCAGGGTCTACCACTTGCTACAAAATCCTTATTATCTTCAAATTAATGCTGTTTTACTTCATACCTGCTAGCATCGTCTTTGCCTTTTGCTCAAGTCTCCTAATAGCTGATAGCTCAAGTCCTAAGGATTTAGAAAGCTGGTTGTTTATCCTTTTGGCATCTTTGATTTGGCCTATTTGTCTACCCTCTATTCTCAGGAAGCAGTATTCCAATTTGCGAAAGCTTTTAGGAGAAGCACCCCACAAAAATCAGGGCTTCAGCCCTGACGCACTCTGATCGCCCACTCAGCAGGCCATTCCCCAGAGTTCATGCTCAGCACCTACGCAACTGGCTTAAGGTGCCCAAAAACACAACCCCTCACCAGTGCAGCGCTGCTGGTGAGGGGTTGTGTCTATGCATCTTTTTTTAGGAACCTGAGTTCGACAAGGGTGAAGTGCAGAAAGAAAGGCTGAGGGTTACGCTCAAAGTGTTGAATTCTAAGCACCTCAGCCATGTCTTTGAGTCTAGCGCGCCTCGACCTGACCGAAATCTTCTGCGATGTTGATGACTTCTACCTGGAGTTTGAGCGGTTCTGTGAACGAGCTATCCCTCGGTTACCGTGCGATGGCCAGCTGAAAGGCTATCAGTCCCGGTTGAGTATCAGCGAAGTGATGACTATTGTTATCGCGTTCCATGGCTCGGGCTATCGGACATTCAAGGATTTCTACAAGCAAAAAGTCCTAGCTGACTGGCGGGATGCCTTCCCCCATTTGGTCAGCTACGGACGGTTTGTAGAGCTGATGCCTTGGAGCTTTATGGCCTTAGTGAGCTTTCTGAACACGTGCTGTTTGGGCGAGGTCACTGGCATTAGTTTCATCGATTCCACCTCGGTAGCCGTCTGTCACATCAAGCGGGCTAAGGCACACAAGAGGTTCAAGGGCTTGGCGGGTTGGGGAAAGTCGTCGGTGGGGTAGTACTTTGGCTTTAAGTTACACCTCGTCATCAACGACCACGGCGAGTTGCTGTCCGTCGCCCTAACACCGGGCAATACTGACGACCGTAAGCCGGTTCCCGACATGACTCAAGACCTGGTCGGAAAGCTGTTTGGCGACCGAGGGTATATTTCGCAGGCGCTCTTTGAGACGCTCTTTGCGCGTGGCCTGGAACTGATTACCAAACGGCGCAAAAATATGAAAAACGCCCTGATGCCGCTGCTCGAGAAGATTCTGCTGTGCAAGCGACCAATTGTCGAGACGGTGAATGACCAACTCAAAAACCTCTGCTAGATCGAGCATTCGCGGCACCGCAGTCCCTTCAACTTCCTCGTCAACCTGGTCTCGGGCCTGATTGCCTGCGCCTACCACCCCGACAAGCCTTCATTGGGTATTCCTGATTATGAGCTTAAAGCCCTGCCACAAACCGCTTTTTAACTGTCGAACTCAGGTTTTAGGAGCATCAGGAATTCGCTGCCCTCCTATCGCTCTTCAATGTCTCTGGCGGTAGATAATTTAGGGTATAAGGGCTGAGAACTAGGTAGGCGTGATGACAGTGCCTCGCATGGCCAAGTCGACAGTGAGATTTGTAGATGACTATTGCGAGAGGTACCGCGACTTATTTGCTGAAGTAAGAAGCTTTGAAGCCTTCAAGCATCTGCACGTGGGGATGATCTCCGAGGCGAAGCGAAAATCATTGCCCGCCATTGCGAAGGTCACAGGCTTACCCAATGTCCAATCGTTGCAACAGTTCTTGGTCAACTCTCAGTGGCGTGCAGGAGACTTGAGGCAACGAGGAATAGAGTTACTTCTTTCAATCTTGGGCCGTCGAAAACTGGGTAGAACTCTAGAGGTAATGATGGATTTGTTAGGGTAATAGGGAAGCTAAGCAACGATACTTATGCCGCTCTGCCCAGAGTGCCCTACGACTCTGGGAGTCCTTGCCCAAGGTCTATCGACAGTGTGCCGTCAACTATACCGACGCTTGGGAGGCGTACCAGCAGGTGCTACCCTACCAACGAGATCGAGTTGTCAGTAAGTCGAGCGGCAAAACAAGTTACATCGAGCGGTTTAACAATACCCTCAGGCAGCGGGTTTCACGCTTTGTCAGACGCAGCTTAGCCTTCTTGAAGAGTCTACGTAATCACATTGGCCTGTTGTGGAATTTTATTCACTACTACAACGCATCATTACCTCTCTAGTACTACCGCAATTCAAATCTTCCCAACTAATCCTCTTTGAAGCGAGCCAGATGGCGTGATACCCAGTACCTAGTTCGGGGCAAGATAAAGTCTGGTGTGTGTCTCGCAGTCCGATTAGCTGTTCTCGACATAGAGCGGTTAGGGAAGGTGCTGGTTAGCTGACAATGTGTGAGTGGTTTGTGCGTAAAACTTAGTTAATTGCTCAACAAACGGCATCAGCAAAGAGGAAATTAAGTATGCAACCGACTAGTGAAGCGGGCTCCACTGATTCAGTTTTCCATTGCTTGCTTGAGATTGCGCAGAAGGAGTTGCAGATGGATGCCTTGTGGATATCCGAATTCGTCGGTGGAAAACAGATCTTTCATGCGGTCAATGGCAACGAAACTTTTCAGGCTCTCAAGGAGATAGGTGCTAGTGCCTACGATGGTTCCTACTGCAAGCGTGTGATCGATGGTCGGTTGCCATCGGTGATCCGGGATGCCCATCAGGATGCCCGTACAAACTTGCTGCCAATTACCGACGAGCTTGGCATCGGCAGCTATGTGGGCGTGCCAATCAAACTTAGCGATGGCAAGATTTTTGGCATGCTGTGCGGCATCAACAGCAGCGAAATGAATGCTGATCCGCCGATGTATCTGCTCCTAGCACTGGCGATTGCCGCCAGGGAGGCGGCGGAGGCGCGATGGGCAAAACGCGAAGCACTCGATACGAAGCGTGAACGGATCGAGCGCACGCTTGCTGAGAAACGTCTGGACGTGGTGTTTCAACCGATTATTCGCCTCTCAACCATGAATGTTGTCGGAGTCGAGGCGCTTTCGCGCTTTCGCGATGCTCCGGCACGGCCTGATGTCTGGTTTGCAGATGCTGCTGAAGTTGGTCTAGAGGAGGAATTGGAGCTCCTGGCGATTGAATCCGCCCTTAGACTCCTACCGATGCTACCCGGCAATATCTACCTGTCGTTGAACGTATCTCCCCAGGTCGCCACCACTGACGCGCTTGCCCGGTCGCTCCTACGGAGCGAGAGTTCTAGATTGGTATTGGAGATCACAGAGCAGAGTTCGGTCGGGAGCTACGAAGACCTCATGTCTGCGCTCGCGCCGCTGCGTAAGGCTGGTATTCGCCTCGCGGTGGATGATGCTGGTGCAGGCTACGCCAGCTTTAATCATATCTTGGCACTGTGTCCAGACATCATCAAGCTGGACAAGCACCTGACAAGAAACCTCGATCAGGACCCGGTACGCCTGTCGCTCGCTGAAGCGCTTTCGTCGTTTGCGACCAGAATAGGGGCACAGCTGGTGGCGGAAGGTGTCGAAACACAGTCTGAACTCAATGCGCTGCTACATATCGATGCTTATGCGGTACAGGGCTATCTGACCGGACGCCCTGGCGATCTTCCTTTAGAGGAGACTAACGTGCGGCCAAGGGCGGCTACCGACCTCAATGCGCGCCCGAATCTGACGCTAACAAACGGTATTACCTTTGACGATGACGTTAGACGCATTTTGCGAGCGGTGATCGAGGAAACCAGCCTGGACGTTGCCTACATGACGGTGCTACATGCCGAAGACGAAAGCCTGGAACATCGTTACGTCTATCCGGAGGGAGTTCCTGACCTATGCGCCGGTTTGATAATTCCATGGCGCGATTCGCTCTGCAAGCGGTGCCGAGACGCCGAAGTTGTGTGGACCGCAGATATCAGCAAAGCGCTAGCCCCGGGTTCCTATGCTGATGGTAAAGGCGTGCAGACCTACCTCTCAATGCCGATCCGGACACCTGCGAATCACGCCACATTCGGCACCTTGTGCGCTGCGAGCTTTAAACACCGGTATCTCAGCGAGCGCGTTGTATCGCGGGTTGAAATGCTGGCGCGCATGATTGGAGATCGGATCGTACGCGACGGCGTTCAGCAGTTCATGAAAGCGTCTGTAACGCAGGACTAAGCCGATTCTTAGGTGGACTTTTGATATGGACAGCTTGGCATTGCTGATCTAAGCTCGACTTTACCCATTTGTGCCCAAAAGGAAAATAGCAAGCAGAATTCAGGTGAGGGTCTGATACCAAATCCGACTTGTGTACCGCCGAAATGGTGTAGAGGTTCAAGATGCAGGGTCTAGGCATCTTGAACCTCATTTTTCAGTCGATGAGCTCAAAGCGCGCTATCGCGCCAGCGGTGACCCGGTTGAATCTCGACGCTGGCATCTGCTGTGGCTCGTACACACGCAAACGATCCTGACGGATGCCGCAAAAGCCGTGGGCTTGAATTACGACTATGCCCGAGCTGTCGTGAGAGACTATAAACGTGACGGCGCTGCTGGCCTGCGCAATCAGATGTTTGGGCGGGCCAACTTGGAGTTGTTAGAGAAGCGGTTCATTTTGACCAGCTAAACGGCTGTAATTTGAGAACCGCAAAAGATGCCAGTTTTGCACATCACCAAAAGTGGCCAAGAGCCCAAAGTAATTGACATTTGATACGCACCGGCTCAAATCTTGCTCTGGTTTCGCCAACGCTGGCAAATCGAGGTCACCTTCCAGGAAGTGCGGACCCATTTGGGGGTTGAATCAGCGGCAGTGGTCTGACTTAGCGATCCGACGTACCAGGCCTGCCCTGTTGGCCCTGTTCTCCCTCGTTGTGCTCCCCACCCAGCGCTTGCTCCCGAAATTTCTGTTCTCCCTGCCTCATACTGCCTGGTACGCGAAGCAACACCCAACCTTCGCTGATGCCGTTGCCTTTGTCTGGCGCTATTTGTGGGCCTCCCGACTTTTCCCTCCATACACCAGAAATGAGCATAGCTCTCATTACTTCTTTAGTACTAAGTAGCAAGGCTCAATCATTTACAAGATGGCTCGGCTTCTTCGCAATCGCTGAAAGCTTTGACTGACAAAGGTTACAGGCACCTAACCTATTTGACATTTAATTCGTCCCACCTACTTGCCGCAGTATGAACTTGTGGAATTCTAGATGAGTCCTCAACGCGTTTAGCCTTTGCTTCACACCCCGAATTAGCAACGCCTAGAACATTACCCAATTTGGGAATACTTTTCATTCAGAGCCTTGTGCCACAGGATTGTCATCTAGGGGGAAGTACAATCATGAACCAGAGTGGGCTCACGCTCACGGCCAGCTATGATGTCCGGCTGGTCGTTCTATCAATCCTGATTGCGATTCTGGCTGCCTACACTGCCTTGAATCTAGCTAGACGAGTCAGCACGACTCAGGGTACCGCTCAAAGGATCTGGCTGAGCGGTGGTGCAATATCCATGGGTATTGGGATGTGGTCCATGCATTTTGTGGCAATGCTAGCCTATCAACTGCCCGTTCTCATGGCCTATGACAGCTTCACCGTCTTCATTTCGGTCTTAGCGGCTGTGTTTTCTTCGGGGCTGGCGCTGTTTCTAGTAAGTGGGCCGCAGCTTGGCTGGCTGAAATTGGGCTTGGGCAGCCTGTTCATGGGAGCCGGGATTGCCTCAATGCACTACATCGGAATGGCAGCAATGCGCGTACCGGTGCTTGCCCACTATGACCTAAAGATTGTGGCTCTCTCGATTGGCATTGCAATTGTGGTGTCTGGAGTAGCCTTAAGCTTAGCCTTTCACTTTCGACAGGAAACTTCGCTGATTGGCAGTCTGCCAAAAATTGGCAGTGCCATCCTGATGGGATTTGCCGTTGTTAGTATGCACTACTCAGGAATGGCAGCCGTTAGCTATCAGCCTCTGAAGGGGGCTTTAGTAAGGGAGCAGCTCACCGCCCATGCCATGGGCAACCCCTTGCTAGCCTTTGGTACTGTCATCGCCACCCTATTGATTTTAGCCCTGGCACTGGCTGCTTCCCTCTTTGACCAATGGATTCATACCAAAACCGCACAGGTAGAGGCCCTGCGCCAGAATGAAGAGCGATTCCGGGTCTTAGTCCAAAATGTTTCGGATGTTCTGACGGTGATGGCAGCCGACGGCACAATCAGCTACATCAGCTCCTCGGTCAAACAAATTTTGGGATATGAAACCCAAGAGATTCTGGGCAAGCCGATAAGTGAGTTGGTTCATCCTCAAGATCAGCTCAAGATAGCGGCATTCCTGCAAGAGGCGCTCCAGCATGTCGCCACCAATATTGTCATGGAAATTCAGTTGCGACACGCTGAGGGATTCTGGCTCGATTTTGAAGCCGTCGCCAATAATCTAATAGACCAGCCCAGCATTGCCGGGATCGTGGTTGCATACCATAATATTAGTCAGCGCAAGCAGGTGGAAGCACAGCAGATGGAGCGCCAAAGCCGCCTCCAACGCTACAATGCTGCCCTGGTGAAGTTAGCCAAACCCAAGCATATCAATTCTGGCGATTTGAGTATTGTCCTGCAATCGATTACGGAAATTGCAGCCTCAGCCCTGCAAACAGAGCGGGTGAGCGTGTGGTTATTCAATCCCGAGCGCTCTAGGATTCGCTGTCTGGATCTCTACGAGCTGAGTCTTGAGCGACACAGTCAAGGCTTGGAGCTATTCGCCACTGATTATCCAGTTTATTTCCAAGCTTTAGTGGAAAACCGGCTTATTGTTGCCCCTGATGCCCACAGAGATCCTAGAACCAAAGAATTCTCGGCCTCCTATCTGGCTCCCCTTGGCATTTCCTCGATGCTGGAGGTCGCGATTCGTCTCGATGACGAGGTGGTTGGCGTTCTCTGTTGCGAACAGGTAGGCCCTCAACGTCAGTGGTTGTTGGAAGAAGAAAGTTTTGCCATTGCCATTGGGAATCACATCTCCCTGGCCGTTGAAGCCTCCGAGCTCAGACAGATTGAAGCAGCGTGTTCTCAGCTGGCTGCGATTGTAGAATTTTCCGAGGATGCCATTATCAGTAAGACCCTAGATGGCAGGATTACTAGCTGGAATGCTGGTGCCGAAGCACTCTTTGGCTACGGAGCCGAAGAGGTAATAGGTTGCCCAGGCGCAATCTTGATTTCTGCCGATCATTCTATTGAAGAGCCTGAAACCCTAGAGAAAATTCGACACGGAGAGCGTGTTAATCACTATGAGACCGTACGGAGGCACAAAGATGGAACATTGATTGATGTCTCCCTCACCATCTCCCCCATTAGAGATAAGGCTGGCCAGATCATCGGAGCTTCTAAGATTGCTAGAGACATTACCGGGTTTAAGCAGGCAGAAGCCGCTCTACAGCAGGCAAAAATAGCAGCTGAAACCGCCAGCCAGGCCAAAAGTGAGTTTCTGGCAACCATGAGCCACGAGATTCGCACTCCTATGAATGGGGTGATTGGCATGACCGGACTGCTCCTAGATACAGCACTCACTCCTCAGCAGCAGGACTTTGCCAAGACCATCCGCCGCAGTGGCGATGCCCTGCTAACGATTATCAACGATATTCTGGACTTCTCCAAGATTGAGTCCAACAAGCTGGAACTCGAGCGGCAGCCTTTTAGTCTGCGAGCCTGCCTAGAAGAGGTCCTCGATCTGCTCGCTCCACAGGCGACGGAAAAAACCATTGAGCTGGCCTGCTTGATTGAGGCTGACGTTCCCGAGCGAATCATCGGTGACGTTACCCGAGTGCGGCAGATTTTGGTGAATTTGCTGGGGAACGCAGTTAAGTTTACGGAAGTAGGGGAAGTGACCCTTACGGTTACCGCTCAACCCATTGCGACCGAACGTCCTCGGACCCACGAACTTCAGTTTGCCGTTAAAGATACCGGGATTGGCATCCCTGCTGATCGAATAGACCGCCTGTTCCAGTCCTTCTCTCAAGTCGATGCCTCCACCACCCGTAGATATGGCGGCACTGGCTTAGGCTTAGCGATCAGCAATCGCCTCACTAAGATGATGAACGGCAAGATGTGGGTAGAGAGTGAGGTGGGAGCGGGATCTACTTTCTTCTTCACAATCCAGGTAGAAGCAGCTCCTGAACCCCGAGGAGCAAGCTTGCAGAAGCGCCCGGCTCAGCTTGCTGGCAAACGGCTGCTGATTGTGGATGACAACGCCACCAATCGCAAAATTCTGACGCTTCAAAGTCAAGCCTGGGGGATGTCGTCCCAAGCGGTTGCTTCAGGATCAGAAGCCCTCGAATGGCTGCGGCAGGGAGAAGAGTTTGATCTGGCGATTCTGGACCTGCAGATGCCGGAGATGGACGGTGTCACTCTGGCGACTCAAATTCGTCAGATGCCGATCTATCAGGAGTTGCCCCTGATGATTCTGTCTTCAATCGGATGTCCCAATCCAACCATGCTGTCTGGAGGATCCACAGTCAAGTTTGCAGCTTTTTTGAGCAAGCCCATCAAGCAGTCCCAGCTTCATAACGTTTTGACAGAGGCTTTGGGAGAGCAGACAATGCAGCTCAAGCCTACCTCGGCCCCTGCTCCAGCCATGAATACCAAACTAGCTCAACGACTGCCCCTGCGGATTCTGCTGGCTGAGGACCATCTGGTAAATCAAAAGATAGCTCTCCTCCTGCTTGAGAAACTGGGATACCGGGCAGATGTGGCAGCCAATGGCCTGGAAGTCCTAGAAGCTCTCCATCGTCAGCCCTACGATGTCGTGCTGATGGATGTGCAGATGCCGGAAATGGATGGCCTAGAAGCCAGCCGCCAGATTTGGCAGGCCTGGCCGTCCGGACAGCGGCCTCGGATCATTGCCATGACTGCCAATGCCATGAAGGGAGACCGGGAGGAATGCCTAGCCGCTGGCATGGATGACTACCTCAGTAAGCCCTTCAAACTAGAAGCTTTGGTCAAGGCCCTGCAGCAGTGCTTCCCCCAGTTTCCGTGTCCAGAGCCAAGTTCGAAACCTGTTGAAGTGCCAGCTGTTGATGAAAGAGCTCTCCAGGATCTTGCAGTCACACTGGGGGACAATGGCGCTGTTCTGGTTGAAGAGCTGATGGAGTGCTATCTCCAAGAGTCTCCCAAACTGTTGCGGGCCATCTCTATCGCAGTGGATCAGGAGAATTCAAGAGCCCTGCGCCAAGCAGCCCATATCCTCAAATCCAGCAGCGCTGACCAGGGAGCCATGATTCTGGCTGACCTCTGTCAACAGCTCGAAGCCCTAGGGAAGTCAGGAGTGCTTGCTGGGGCGGCAGGTAAAGTTGCCCAAGCCGAGACCGAGTATGAACGCGTTCAGACTGCTCTCCAGGCCAGACGCAGCCCGATCAATTTATAGGAAGGTCTAAAGATGCAAAATGACACCAAAAGCCCACTAATTCTGGTGATTGATGATGATCCCTACACGCGGCTGAAGCTGCGTCAGATGGTCCAGCAGGAAGGCTACCGAATAGAAGCGGTCAACGACGGAGAACAAGGGCTGGAGGCTTATGAGCGTCTGCAGCCCGATCTAGTGCTGGTGGATGCGATGATGCCAGTGATGGACGGCTTTACCTTCTGCCAGCAATTGCAAACCCTGCCCGGGAGTGAAAGGACACCCGTTTTGATGATTACAGGTTTAGACGATCAAGCCTCAGTGGATCAAGCCTTTGAAGTAGGAGCCGTTGACTTTGTCACTAAACCTATTCACTGGCCAATTCTGCGGCAGCGGATGCAACGGGTGCTGCGGGAAGCTCAGCTCTCCCAAGACCTGGTAGAGGCAAACCATAATTTACAGCGAGCCAACCAGGAATTCTATCGCTTAGCGATTGTTGATGATCTGACGCAAGTGGCTAATCGTCGCCGGTTTAATGAGTACCTCCAGCAGGAATGGCAACGCATGAGTCGTGAACAGTCTCCTCTGTCCTTGATTTTAGGTGATGTGGATTCTTTCAAAGCCTACAACGACGCTTACGGCCATCCAGCTGGCGATCGCTGTTTGCAGTCTGTTGCCAAAGCCTTTAGATTGTCCGCTACCCGTCCAGCAGATTTAGTAGCCCGCTATGGCGGAGAGGAGTTCGTTGTCATTTTACCGAATACCGTGGCGGCAGGAGCCATGTGTGTTGCCAAACAGATTCAGGACACCCTCAGCGCCTTCAAGCTCCCCCATGCTCAATCCCTGGTCAGTGACTGTGTGACAATAAGTCTGGGGGTTGCCAGCCTCATTTCTGCCACCGATACCACACCTGAAGCCCTGATTTTAGCTGCAGACAAGGCGCTCTATCAGGCTAAGACCGATGGGCGAAATCGAGTGGTCATTGCTTGCTCTGGGGGGCTTTGTTGCATGAATGGGTCAAGCGACACCGGGTTCCCTCATGACAACACTTCGGACAGATTTAGGAGGCTGTGGTCCTAGTCTAGGCGGCTATAACCCTGTAGTTTAGGAGCGCCTGGTAGTTGGGATGGAATTTAATCAAAGTCGGCTCGAGAGCAAACATGGCTATAAATAGGTCGAGAAGATGAGCGTTAAGAGCCTGTCGTTTGAAGGAGGCGATGGAGAAACTGAGCGGTTCAGCGGGCTCGGGCACAGGGTGAGACGATTGCAGGGCAGCTTTGGCCAAATTGAGGGCCATCACACTGGCGTTGACATGGGCATCGAGTGCAGCGGCATGAACGACTACCTATAGCTCTGGAATTGAGCAAAGTTCGCAGAGTTACTTGCCTGCATAGCTAGCTGGGTTCCCCTCCCTAAAAGCTAGATGAAGGGCACGCTGGCCTTGAGTTGCTATGCTCATCCCATTACTGCCGATTGAGGGCAGAGCAAAACAACCTTACCTACAGTCTCCTTGTCTTGCCTTACCTTAAGTATGACTATCATTGATTCTATTGGGCTGATTCTTGAGCTTCCCTAAACCAGCGCTGTAGATGTGGTAGTTTGCCTAGATCTGTTTATTCGGCTTCGTAACTCTGGGCTACCCCTTAGCCTGCCCCAGTGTCGGCAGCAGATTTTTAGCTTGGTTGGCTACTGTCAGCGCCCAATTCTTTAAACCTTGAGCTATGTGCGATCATCCTGCGGCAAACCTTAATGACTGTAACGACGACGATTCTCTCTGTGAATCGGAGGATTCGCTGCTCATAGCTAACCCTCTAGAACCCGTGGCGTTTCAGCAGCACACCCTAGGGAATCCTGAGTCGTCAGACCTCTGCGCCGCGATTGAAGGCATAAACCATGGCATTGTCTTATGTGATCGTCATCGAACTATCACCGTCTTAAACCGGGCCGCACGCCAACTGCTAGGACTAGAGACTAGCGCCCCGACCGCTGACTATCTGACCGCGTCGGTTGATATCTATGTTCCAGGCGATCGCACTCCGCTACCCTCCGATCGAGTTCCTCTGTGGCGGGCTCTGGCAGGGGAAAGAGTGAACGACGTAGAGCTAGCCGTTGTGCATGCCAATGGTGAGCGCTACCTAGTGCTGGCCCATGGTCAGCCTATTTTTTCTGACGACCAGAGCATCTGTGGGGCGGTGATGGGCCTGCACGATATCAGCGATCGCTACCGAAGCGAAGTGGCTCTGCGGGCCAGCAACCGAGGCCTGCGCACCCAAGCCCAACAGCGGCTTGAAGACCTCCAGGCAATCAACCAACAGCTCCAGGACGAGGTTGTCCAGCGGCAGAAAGCAGAGGTAACCCTGCGCCTGTTCTACGATTTGCCATTTTTGGGTATGGCTATTATCGCCGCTGATACAACTACTTGGCTGCGGTTTAATGATCGCCTTTGCGAAATTCTGGGCTACAGCCGTGATGAGCTTAGTCGAGTTTCCTGGGCTGAGCTGATTCACTCCGAAGAGCAGGCCCAAGCCCAGGATCAGTTCGCGCACATGGCGACCGGCACAGTTCAAAGCTGCATTCTGGAGACTCGCCTAATTCGCAAAGACAGCCTGCTAGTTTACACCTCCATAGATATTAAAGGGGTGGTCGGGTCTGATGGTAGCCCCGATTTTTATGTCATTACCGTTAAAGACATTACCGAGCGCAAGCTGGCCGAAGCTGCCCTAATAGAAAGCGAAACTCGCTTTCGCGCCACCTTTGAACAGGCCGCGATTGGCATTGCCCACCTCGATCCAGACGGGGTACTGCTGTGGCTAAACCCAGTGCTGGGAGACATTTTGGGCACGCCTTACTCCGAACTGCTAGGAGAATCTCTCAGTGAGATGATTCACCCTGATGATCGAGCGGAGGATCGGACGTATTGCGAGGCTCTGCTGCGAGGTGATCGCCAGAGCTATAACCGCCAGCAGCGCTACATCTGCCTGGACGGTCGTCTGATCTGGGCAAATTTGACAGTGTCGCTAGTCTACGATGCAGATCAGCAGCCTCGATATCTTATTGCGGTGCTCCAAGACATCACCGTTGCCAAGGAGGATGAAGCCACTCTCCAACAGTACGCCCACCGGCTGCAGGGGCTTCACGCCATGGATCAGGCTATTCTCACCAATTTTAAGTCTCAGGACATTGCTCAGTCGGCCTTGCTGCTGCTAGGGCAAATTTTGCGCTGCCCCCAGGGGCTGGTAGCGCTGTTTGATCGCAAGGCCGCTAGGAGCAATGTGCTGGCAACTATTGGAAACCCTTTCCCCAGCGTTGGAGAACCCGAGACAGCCTGGCCTCTAGCCGATTTTATGCTGGATCAAGAGGCAAACCCCTTTGAGGCAGTGCGGGTGCTCGATTCATTGGGGCAAGAGCAAGCATTACCAAACACACAGCAATGGGCAACCGTTGAGGGCTCTGCGATGACAGTGCCCTTGGTCAGCAGCGGCGAACTAATGGGCGAAATTGTACTATTGTCACCCGATAAAGACCACTTTACCGATGACCATCGGGAAGTCGCCCACCAAGTGACTAACCACCTGGCGATCGCCCTTCAAAATGCACAACTGTTTGAGCAGGTAAAACGCGATCGCACCCGCCTACAAACCCTCTCTAGTCAGCTACTCGAAGCCCAGGAAACCGAGCGGCGGTTTTTGGCCCACGAGCTCCACGACGAAATAGGTCAGGCTCTTACCGCTGTCAAGCTCAACCTGCACCGCCTTGATCGGCTAATCGCCCCCCAGCTTGACGCTCCCCTGCAAGACTGTTTAGCCATCGTCGATGGGGCGCTCCAGCAGGTGCGCAATCTCTCCCTCGATTTACGCCCCTCTATGCTCGACGATCTGGGTTTGGTGCCGGCCCTGCGCTGGTACATAAACCGCCACGCCGACCGCTCCGGTCTACAAGAAACCCTAGTCTGTGGAACCATACCCCATGGGCTACCGACGTCCGCTGAGACTGCTTGCTTTCGAATTGTGCAGGAGGCCTTGACCAATATCGCTCGCTACGCCCACGCCACCGCCGTCACCATCACCGTTGAGCAGGTCGATCAAACCCTGCATTTAACCATTGAAGATAATGGACTTGGTTTTGACGTTGCTACCGTGGGTCGAGCTAAAAGCGAGGGCACCAGCCTAGGGTTGCTGGGCATGGAAGAACGGGGCAAACTGATCGGCGGACATCTGACTATTTCCTCATCTCCTGGACAGGGGACCTGCATTCATCTTCAGGTACCTCTGGCAGAATTGCCCATAGACTAATTTGACCAGGAGAACCGCTTAACCTTCACGGAATGTCACTGCGTGGGAAAACACTCACAATGCTCAACGTACCGTCTTACAACCCCAAAGGCTCTGTATGTCACCCATTCAGCTCGTGATTGCCGATAACCATACCCTTGTCCGAGCGGGGTTTCGATCGCTTGTCGAAGACCTCGACGGGGTCGAGGTGTTGGGCGAGGCCGAAAACGGCCGCGAAGCGCTACAGCTGGTGGAAACCCTCAAACCCCAGATTGTGCTAATGGATATTGCCATGCCCGAGATGAACGGGCTGGAGGCCACTGCCCGCATTGCCCGCGAGTTCCCTAAGGTACGGGTGCTAATTCTCTCGATGCACGCCAACGAAGAGTACGTCTATCAGGCGCTGCGATCGGGGGCCAGCGGTTACCTACTTAAAGACAGCGGCACCGAAGAACTAGATCTGGCCCTGCGGGCGATCGCTCGGGGAGAAACCTATCTCTGCCCCGCTGTCTCTAAGTATGTTATTAGCGACTACGTGCGCCGCCTGGGCCAAGACCAAAACCCCCTCGACCAGATCACCCCCCGCCAGCGCGAAATTCTTCAGCTGATCGCCGAGGGCAAAAGCACCAAAGATATTGCCGACATGCTCTACATCAGCACCAAAACCGTCGAAACCCACCGCACCCAGCTAATGGATCGCCTAGATATTCACGATATTGCCGGGCTGGTGCGCTACGCCATTCGCACGGGGCTGGTGGTGTTGGAGTAGGCAAAACTCAGGCGGCAAAAACCTTAAACTCAGGGATTTGCTGATGGGGCAATGGGGCTGCGATCGCTACGGTTGAATCAGCTGTTAGATGCCCCGATGCGTCTGAAGTGTTGTTCCCTGAGGACTGACGATGAAACTCAGCAATTCTGCCCCAAACAGCAGCGACAACCTGCTGTCTCGCATGGCCCCAGAGATAGCCGTGACCTTTAGCCCTGCGCAGGTTCAGGCGTTGCAGGTAGCGCTAACGCCGCGCCGCCACCCGGTCAATATTCGGCTATCGCTGCCCCTGGGCATTACTCGGGTCTACCTGGTGGTGCTGGCTGGCACCGAACTGCGATCGCCCGATCGCCTTCGTCAGTCAGCGGTGCAGCATCCTCTGTGGACGCCGATGAATCTGCTGGTGATGGCGGGCACCACAGGGTTGGGCATTTTGGCGCTGCTGGCGATGATGCAGATCACCAATACCGACTTGTCTCAGGTGTTTAACCCCAGGGCGGCCCCAGCGGGCATTCCCTTTAAAGCCGACCGCAGCAGTTGCGAAGAGAGTGGTCGCACCTGGCGAGAGGGCAGCTGCCTCGATTTTGGCCACGACCCCACCTTTTAAGGGGAGCACCCAGCAGCAGAGGCACCAAATGGGTAAATTGACGGCAAAATCAGACTTTTCTCAATGCGGAACCAGGGTTTAATTACGTACCGTAGATCCATAAATTGGCATCAAAAATGGCCAACTGTCAGGAGCATAGAGAGGTTAAGAAGCAGCTATGAACCATACCTGCGCTGATGACGTTGAACCGTGCGCCGCCTATCTAGAATCGGCCTTTGAACCACGCTGCCCGCTGTCGGCATCGAAGGTGAGCCAGCTGGGGCTAGAGGAAAACAGCGATCGCAACCCCCTGGCAGCGGCCTTTAGCTCGCTGCAGCGCATTCATCAGTCTTTAGATCTAGACGTGGTGCTGCCAACAACGGTCTCTGAAGTGCGGCAGCTATTGCAGGTAGAGCGGGTGTTTTTGTTTCGCTTTGAGCCCGACTGGAGCGGAGTAGTAGTGGTCGAAGACTGTGCCCCCGGCTGTCTGCCGCTGCAAGGTCAACGGGTCTACGACGAGTGCTTCGCCGAGAAGTGGGTTAGCGCCTACGCTCAGGGCCGAGTTCAGGCGGTGGGCGATGTGGATCAGGCGGAGTTGACGCCCTGCCACCGAGATTTGCTCAGAGGTCTGGGGGTGCGGGCCAATTTAGTGATGCCGCTACTGACCCAGGGTCGCCTCTGGGGTCTGCTGGTGGCCCAGCACTGTTCTGCCCCGCGCCCCTGGCAGCTGACGGAGGTGCAGATGATGCAGCAGCTGGCGGTGCAGGTAGGCCTGGCCATTCAGCAGTCAGAGCTGTACCAACAGATGCAGGCTAAGCTGACCACCCACCAGCAGACGGAGGCCCATCTGTTGCAGCAGGCCCAGCGATCGCGCGATCGCCACCTGGAGAGTATAGGCACCCTGGCCGGGGGCATGGCCCACGAGCTCAGCGACATTCTCACCCCAATTATGCTGGCGGAGGAAATGCTCAGGCAGCCCGCCCTCGACAGTGAGCAGCAGCAGCAGTGGCTCAACCGCATTCACACCAGCGCTCACCGGGGCGTCAGCCTAGTTGATCAGGTGCTCTCCTTTGCCAAGGGGATGAGCGGTCAGCGGGGCGAAATTCAGCTAGCCTACCTGCTGGGGGAGATGGTGCAAACCCTGCAAGAGATTCGCCCCGAGGGCATTGCGGTGACCTCACGGCTGCGACAGCCTCATCTCTGGACGGTGGATGCCAACGCGCCTCAACTGCACCAGGTGTTTATGAACCTCTGCCTCAATGGCTTTGAGTCTATGGCTCCGGGCGGTACCCTGCACATTGAGGCGCGCAATGTCTGGTGGCGGGGGGCGCTCGACCATCCCCAAACAACGTCAGGCCCCTACGTGGTGGTGACGGTTACCGACACAGGTACGGGCATGACAGCAGCGGTGTGCGATCGCAGCTGCGACCCGTTTTTTACCTCCCGCGCCACAGCGGGCCATACCGGGTTGGGGCTTTCCACCGCCCAGGGATTGGTGAAGGGCCACGGCGGCTGGCTCAAAACTGATAGCAAGCCCGGCAACGGCACCACCGTTGAGGTCTATCTACCGGCGATCGTTGAGTCCGCAGCGTTGATCTTAGGTCTGGTGTCAGTGCCCACCGGGCTAGAAGGCGGCAACGCCCTGGTACTCCTAGTGATGGCCGATGATCCTACCCGCGAGCTGCACCGCACCCTGCTAGAGGGCTACGGCTACCGGGTGCTGGTGGCAGAGGAGGGGGCCGATGCGATCGCCTTATTTATTCAGCATCAGGCTGAGCTGAGGGCGGTGGTCTTAGACCTGGCCCTGCCCACCTTTAACGGTATGGCCATGCTGCTCCGTATGCACTACATTTTACCAACGCTACCCCTGATAGCCTTAGGCCATAGCGACCTCACAGAAGTTGCAGTAACTACCCTAGACTCACCTGATGGCGCGGCTTTGCTGGATACCTTGGCCCAAGTAGGCTCCTTGCCTCGGACTTAACTCAGCAATAATCTGCCCCAGACTCAGGCTTTTCCTGATGAGTAAAGCCACCTTTCCTAACTAATCTAGAACTGTTTAAGAGGTGTGTTGCCGGGGTAAGCCAAGGCTGGGTTCACCAATAGGCTGTATCTTGCTCTGTTTTTTTCCGCCCTTGCTTCACCGGGTTGCAGACATCATTCCCCCCGTACACCTAATTTTTTTAAGACAATGGCACAGTCTCTCACCACTGCCTATCAGCACATCCCCGTCGTGCCCCCAACTGAGTCCACGACGGCTCAGCTCACCATGATCACCACTCCTAGCCAGTCCCTACGCCAGTGTGTCGCCGAGTTCAGTGTCTACCTTCAGCGCTGCTCAACCCTGTCTGACCTTTTGCAAACCGCAATGACCAAAATTTGTGAGGCAATCGCCGCCGATGTGGTGGCGGTGAGCCACCGGTGGTCTAATGATGATAATTGCCTGCTAGCTATAGCCTATAGCCAAGGCCCTACTCCTGAGATATGTCCTCGCTATTTTCGCTGGGCGGGCCTGACTGGCCTAGAGCACTCCCAGTGTCTCAACGCTACCGCCTTACAGCAGATGCCTACTGCTCTGGAGCAGAGTTTACAGCTTCAGCACATGGACAATGGGTGGATCGTTCCCTTGTGGTACAACGAGCAGCTCTGGGGGCACTTGATGGGGTTTTGGCAATCGCGCTTTGCCCCCAGGCCGGTAGACATCATGGCTCATCTAGAACAGATGGCGGCTCAGCTGATGGTGGGCGTCAAATTCATGAATCTCCAGCGTCAGATTAACTACAGCCAAGGCCAGCAGCGGCGGCTAGAGCAGTTGCTCCATCACCTTCAGCTGCACGACCCGCTGACCGGGCTGCCCAACCGCAG
This sequence comes from Nodosilinea sp. LEGE 07298, assembly GCF_015207265.1. Lineage (GTDB taxonomy): Bacteria > Cyanobacteriota > Cyanobacteriia > Phormidesmidales > Phormidesmidaceae > Nodosilinea. Next base: position 54,090 of record NZ_JADEXE010000007.1, read on the forward strand.
GCACCTTTTGCAAGAGCTCACCCAGGCGCTGTCCGCCGAGTCAACTTCCCAATTGACCGGGGTTGTGCTGGTGAATGTCGATCGGTTTCAGGCGATTAACGACAGCTTGGGTCACGAGGCCGGCGATCAGCTGCTGCTAGAGATTAGCTTCCGGTTAGCCCAGGCCCTAAAACCTATCCACGCTTTGGCTCACTGGGGCGAAGACACCTTTGCCATTGTGCTGCGGCAGCTGCCTGACTCAGATAGTTTGGCGGCGATCGCCGCCAAACTACGCCACCAAATTGAACGTCCTTACGACTGCAACCATACCGAGGTCTTTCTCACTTGCTGCATGGGTATTTCCCTAAGTCACTCTGCCCACACCACCCCTGAAGCGCTGCTGCAAGAAGCTGACACTGCGCTGCACCAGGCTAAGAGCCAGGGACAGGGGCGAATTTTGAGCTTTCAGCCCGATATGCACGATCAGGTGGTGGCCCGGCTTCAGCTCGAAATCGATCTGCGCAAAGCCATCCAGCGCCAGGAGTTTTTGCTTTACTACCAGCCCATTGTGACCCTGAGAGACAAGACGCTGGTGGGCTTTGAGGCCCTGGTGCGTTGGCAACACCCCACCCTGGGACTAATTTCTCCAGCAGAGTTTATCCCCTTGGCTGAAGAAACTGGGCTGATTGTAGCCATCGATCAATGGTGTCTGCAAACAGCCTGCGAGCAGATGCGCCAGTGGCAGCAGCGGTGGCCCAACTTACCGCCTCTGACGATTAGCGTCAATCTCTCCAGCCATAACTTTTCTCAGCCCAATTTGGTCAAGCATATCCAGACTTGTCTAGAGACGGCTGAGGTTGCTCCCGATCGCCTCAAGCTCGAAATTACCGAAAGCGTTTTAATTGTTGACACCGGCTTGACCACCGCTATTTTGACTGAGCTTCAGCAGCTCGGCCTTCAAGTCAGCATGGATGACTTTGGCACGGGCTACTCATCGCTCAACTATTTGCACCAATTCAAGTTCAACACCCTCAAGGTCGATCAGTCGTTTATTGCTCTGCTAGAAGCCGGTACCGAAAAAACGGCGATCGTTCAGGCGATTATTACCCTGGCCCATGCCCTGGGTATGGATGTAGTGGCCGAAGGGGTAGAAACCTCAGCACAACACGATTTATTGGTAGCTATGTATTGCGAGTATGGCCAGGGCTATTTATTTGACAGGCCGCTAACTTCAGACGACGCCACCAGCACAATTGAGCAGCAAATTTTCGGCTCTGCGGGATTCACTATGCTGGGAAGCCACTCAAATTCACCAAAGCCCTTGCCCTGAAAGGCTTTCAGGTATTTATGAGCAAGGGCTAGCATACTAGATCCGGTAGAGCCAAATTTTCTAGGACAAACCTCAGAAACAACACTCCGGACAGTTTTTGGGAGCCAACGGCAGAATGGGAGTTTCAGCCCTCTTCCACAGTGGTCTAGTCAACGAGAGATCAGGGGTTTCAGCGCTTGCCCAGACAAATGTCCGGACTATTGCAGAAAGTTAATTTAATTAAGAATAAGCGGTCATTCCTCATTCCTGTCTGAGTTTGTGCGTAAGACATGAATTATTTCGCTAAGTAGGCCGTCTTAGAGGGTGTTTGAAAAGTCCGATGGGGTCAAAAATCATGCTAATCGCTTGACCATAATACGGATCATGGCGAGGTAGATTAGAGTTTCTGAGGTTTCCGGTAGCCGTTCGTAATCTCGTGCCAACCGTCGGCACCCCATCAACCAGCCAAACGTGCGCTCGACCACCCAGCGTTTCTTCAGCAGGACAAACCCTTTCGTCTGCTGCGGTCGTAAGACGACCTCAACGATCCAGCGGCAGGTATCCATCACCCACATCATGAAGTCAGGGCCGTCAAAGCCACCATCGGCCCAAATCAGAGTGAGCCAGGCGATGGACACTCCCATTTCCTTTACCCGAGCGAGCACCTGCTTGCCACCTTTCCGTTCGGGCACACTGGCCGCGGTGCCCAGCACTCGCAACACCAGTCCCAGCGTATCGACGGTCATGAACCGTTTGCGGCCTTTAATTTTTTTGCCCGCATCGTAGCCCACGGCCTCATGCACGAATGCTGCGCTTTTCACGCTTTGGCTATCGATGACCGCCTCTGACGGCTGGGCACGACGGTCTTGCTCGATGCGCACCCATTCCCGGAGATGGTCATGAATGACAATCCAAGTGCCATCTTTACGCCAATTGCGGAAATAGGTGTAGACCGTTGACCACGGCGGTAGGTCGCCTGGTAACGCCCGCCATTGCACTCCCTCGACCAGTAAATACATGATGGCGTTGAGAATCTCCCACAAATCAACGCTCCGAGGTCGTCCTCCCGGCTTGGCGGCAGGCAGTAAATCACTCAGCAGTTCGTACTGGTCTCGGGTTAAGTTGCTGGGGTAGTCTTTACTCATAGTCTCACTCCGGCGTTGCTGACATCTATCTGCAACCTATACGGAGTGAGCTTTTTTACTCAAGCCCTAACTTTTCAAACACCCTCTTAAATCAACGATGCCGTAGGTTATGCTGTAGCACCAGCCCAGCGCACCATAAGCTTTGGACTGATGCATCATTGCGCGGCGTGATGCGTGTTTTTTCAGGTGAGCAGAGCGTTAGGCATTTTGCTGTTAGGAAGCCTTTTGGTGCGGGGACTTGCTTCAGCAGGTGTCCTAATCAACTGGACATCTGCAACACGTATGAATTGCGAGACGGCGATGGCGCTGAAAATTGGGGGCATGATGCTCAAAGAGCGAAACAAAAACTATAAATAATCAGTATTTGACAATCCAGAAAGATTCAATCTCTTCGTAAAAACTTGATTTAATATTCATTAAACACGCTTTTCGCAAATCCGGGAAGTTTCTAAAATTGTTAACATAAAGATAAAGTGCTTTGGACTTTTTGATCCTTTTTTGGATATATTTTCTATTAAAACTAAGTGGATTTTATGATCTATTTTATACCTATATATCTCTCAGCATAATTACGTAAAATAATCTGTTTCTGAAAATATAGCTAGCAAAACTTAAGTGCAATTAGCATGGGTTAACTTGGTCAGACCCACTAAATTAGTAAGCATGAAGAGAGGAGAAAAAACCTGATTGTAAGCAAGCGGTTCACCCATCTGCTACTCGAAGAGCGAAACGACTAGCACTTTCGCTACGGCCTCAATCGGCCATCTCACTACTTCAGTGCAAGCTACCGAAATTCTGGTTAGGGAAGAGGTTATTCCTTCAGTTACAAAGGGGAATGTATTTCTAAACCTAACCCAGACTGCAAGCCGCAGGGGGCGTTACATAATACCCTGCGAACAAACTCACTTCAGGCAAAACATTGCCACTTCAGGAGACCCCATCATGTTTGCTAAAACCTTCCGCAATACCCTAATCGCATCCACTCTAGTTGTAGCTGGAGCCGCGCTGGCTACTCCCGCGAAGGCAGATCCTGTTAACCTCGGCGGCACAGTCGCCGATACTAGCGCCGTTACCTCCACCGCCACCGCTGCGGCTAGTACCCTCAACCTCTATGGAGCGGGTACAGCGCAAACTAATGTGGTAGTCAAAGTAGCCGATATGGCTCTGATCACCAACAACACCACTGGTGTTACCCTGACGGCCACTGGTGATGCTGGTTTAACCAATGGCACATCTACCTTGCCCTATCAGGTGCTAATTGTGGCCGATGCGGCAGCGGCACCTGCCGACACTGCTTTTTCAAGTACTATTGACAGCAAATCTGTCACAGATTTTAGTGCTGGTGCTGCAGCCCGTGATCTCTACATTGAGTACGATGCCCCGGCTCTGCTAGATCCAGGTGCTTACACCGGCGTCATTACAGTCTCTGTTGCTGCCCTCTAAGCTACTTAAGCAACTGCTCTGGTAAAACTCCTAGTTGACGGTTGAGTGTACATTTAAGGGTCTCTTGCAGCGAGCTGTTTTACCCTCGGCTGAAGGAGACCCTTTTCTCTCTAAAAATACTCCACGAAAGCGAATTTCTAGGCTTAGGGGCTCGGTTCAACTCATCAGATTAGTTTTATCTGTGCCCCGATAAAATTTTTTTCTTAAAGACATGTTTGACACGATAAAACTGTTTATTCATGACCTCTAGTTATGCGCTACTTACTGCCGCTGTTAGGGCTCTGTCTGGGGACTGTAGTCAGCATTGCTCAGCCTGCGATCGGGCTGCCTTCTCTTTCCACCAGCACTACTGCCATCAGCACATCCCTAGACCTTGATGGCGAAGGCAGTGCCTCTATGCACATTGTCAAGATAGCAGATATTTCAATCTCTACCGACTACAGCAGTGGCCTCACCCTGATGCTGACGTCAGGCAGCCTTACTAAGGTGGATGGTAGTGACATTTTGTTTAAGATTACTACAGTCGCTAACGATGAAAGCGCACCCTCCAGCAGCGCTTTCGACGTGCCTTCTGGTGATACTTATACCTATTCCACCCAGGCGGCTGGCTCTGAGAACCGTGATGTCTATATTCTCTACACCCCCAGTGCGCTACAAGACCCTGGCAGCTATGGCGCGACCATCAATATCTCTGTCTTTGACAACTAGCTTTTAGCTATCAGAAAGAAATTCTTAATTCTTAACTTCAAATAAACCTCCATCCAAGTTCAGAATTGGAGTTCTGTCTGTGGGAAAACTACAGATATCGAGATGGACTTGCTATGGCTAATTAAGCTTTAATCTCTGACCCGTTTTTAATCTCCTCAACCGGTATTTGGCATGAAACGCCCCTTAAAACTGCTGCTGACTGTTCTTTTTTTGGTTTTAGTGCGGGTCAACCCAGCTATGGCCTTTCAGTTTAGGCCGATGTCTCAGGTGTTTGCCCCGTCGGGTGCTGACGCTACCCGCTCCTACGAAGTTGTTAACGATGAAGACGATCGCATTGCCGTAGAGGTTAGCGTGGTTGAACGCCACATGAATTTAGACGGCACAGAAACCTATCAACCGGCTGAAGATGACTTTCTAATTTATCCGGCTCAAATTATTTTGGAGCCCGGTGCTACTCAGGTGGTGCGGGTAAGCTGGCTGGGCGATCCTGAGCCAGCGCAAGAGCTGGCGTTTCGGCTGGTGGCCGAGCAACTGCCCATCAGCCTGGTTGACCCCAGCCAACCCGCTCCAGAGCGACCCGTGGGGCAAGTGCAGATTCTGTTGCGCTACATGGGGTCTCTGTTTGTGCGCCCTGCGGGAGTACAGGCCGATGTTCACATTGAGTCGGTAATGCCCCAGAACAATGCCCAGGGAGCTACCGATTTGGCCGTTACCTTTGCCAATACGGGCAGTGCTAGCGCCAGTCTGCGAGACTTGAGCCTCAGCCTTACTGCCCAGGGGCAGTCGGTCACGCTCTCCTCAGACCAGATCAAAGACATTACTGGAACCACGGTGTTGCCAGGGCAAAGCCGCCGCTACCTTTTGCCCTGGCCAGCAAACTTGCCCCAGGGATCGGTTACTGCCGCCTTTGATTATCGCCACAATTAGCCACTATGCTGGCTACCTTGGGCCAGATGGGCGAGCCCGCAACCCAACCTACCCCGCCCCCAGATACTCTTCCACCAGTTGCCGCCGATGTGCAAAGGGTGGCCGCTGCCCCCGCGCCCCAGCCCGCTGGACCGTCTGAGCCAGGGATAGCGGAACAATGGCCAGTTTTCTCTGCGAAACCGTCGCCTGTGCCACTGTTCTCGCCAAAGGGGATGACGACGGTGCCGACGGTGATCGCTGAATCTGTTGCGACTCCGGCAGAGCCAGCATTGCCGCTAACC
>NZ_JADEXE010000509.1 GCF_015207265.1 Nodosilinea sp. LEGE 07298
CCACCCACCCCCCTGGCCCTAGATGGAGCCGCTGATGCAGCCACCACTACAAAAGATTGACGTGGCCCGATCGCCTCGGCCTCGCAACCATGGGCTAGAGCAATGCTTTGGCTAAACGTCAAGCTCGCCTGGCGAAAAAAGTTACAAAAAGAAATATTTCCGGCTCATTTTCCCTAGCTTTTCCCCACGCTTGCCCATGTTTTCCACAGGTTTTCCACAAGCGTTGACGCTGGCTAGCGGCTTGGGGGACTCCTGTGGAAAATAGCACGACCGGCTCTGGCGATCGCACTATCCCGAGATATTATCCCCGGCCTCCGCGAGGAATCCCCAGAACCCTGATCCCACCGTAGGCACCCTAGCGCTGCTAGCCTAAACGCGCTCCTAAAGCAAGATTGACAGCATCCGGAGAGTTCGGCAGAATGATGCGACTGGCACAGCCAAGACCCTTGCTCTACGGCCTGCAAGACCTACCTCTAGGTCAATTTTGCTGCGGCATTGCTGTAGATTGTGGAGCGCTGGCTTGGCCACGGGCACTGGTCGGCCCTAACGTTTTCCCGAATTGATTTTAAGCAAACATCGCGCCGTGGGGCAGGAGTTATCAACTCCCCCACCGATTTGCTACGGGCAAAGTAGGCCAGGGTCGTTTCTAAGGTGGCCACAGCCTGGTCTATAGAGGCATCTATCTAACCCACGTTATGCAGCTAGCCCCCCAGGCTAACCCCAGTCCGTATCCCCTCAACGAAAGGCAGCGCCCTATGACCCTTAACGCGACCACCCCCAAAGTTAGCCTCATGGCTGAAGTGCCCGAAGAACTCTACGAGGCGCTACAGGTGTACCTAGACGGCAACCCCGCCTGGAACCAGCATCGTGTCTTCTGTGCAGCCCTGTCGTTGTTTTTAATGCAGGACAGTAAATGCGATCGCGACATCAACCGCATCTACCTCGACGCCCTGTTCGACTACATTCCCTAATCGCAGCTGGCCCTAGCCGGAACTAGCCTAATCAACCCAGCCAATGTCGGCATCGGTCAGCATGGAGTTGGGTTGCCCTTTTTGAATGGCATAGTCGGGTACGCCCCGGTGGTAGGCCGGTCTATTGGCCTTAGGCTCCACCGGGCGGCGGGGCAGAATATCGACCCCAGAGATGCGGTGGGGGGCCGGAGCCGCCGCTTCAGTTAGCTTAAGAATTGTCTGCTTCGCTTCGTCTAGCTCGGCCTGGGTCTTGGTCAGAGCCTCGGCCTTCGCTTTGGTAGCGGTTTCGGCCTGGTCGAGGCTATCTTTCAGCTCAAACAGCCTGCCCTGCTGAGTTTCCAGATCTTTTTGCAGCCCGGCCACGGTTTTTTCGAGCTGGGCTTTATCTTTTTGGGCGGCAGCGAGGTCTTTTTCAAGGGCGCTAAGGCGATCGCTCAGATCAGCCTGGGCCGAAGCTTGAGCGGCTATCTCATCAGCGCCAGAATCTGGCTCGGGCTGCGGCTCGGGCTGTGGCTCAGGTTTTGACTTAGACTCTGGCTCCGCTGCCGGTTTTGACTTAGACTCTGGCTCCGCTGCCGGTTTTGACTTAGGCTCTGGCTCCGCTGCCGGTTTCGAGGTTGCTGCTTTAGTGCGGCGACTGGTGGCGGTGCGCCGGGCCGAAGACGCGCGGCGGCTGGGCTTGGGGGTCGACTCGACCTCGGCAGCGGCAGAGTCTGGGGCATCAGCCTTATTGACTTCTTCTTTGAGGACGTCGGAGAGGCGTTTCTTGGTCATGGCTGGTTCCAGTCTCGCTGTAGTTCTTCGGCAACTCGGCAGTAGTCAGAACGGGCCTCCTGGCTGTTTTTGCCGCGCCACTTGAGTACCGGCAGGCCCTCTAGGGCGGCCCGCTCGTGGGCTTTGTAGGCGCGAATAAACGCATTACAGGCCGGGATTTTCAACTCCAGCAGGGTGTTCTGAGCTTCAATGGCTTCGCCGACGCTGCGGGAATCCACCTTCGTCAACAATACTCGATGAGATACCCCGCTGGGCGCTACCGCTTCATTCACTGTAGTAATCAAAACGGCCAAATCCATTGGCGCAGGGGGAGTCGGTAACAGTAAGTAATCAGCTGATGGAATCACCGCTGCCAAAATCGCTGAACCCAGCGCCGGAGGTGTGTCAACAATGATTAGGCTGTGGTTGTGCTCCTGCCTCAGGCGAGCCAGGCGGGCTGGGTTAGTCTGGGCCTTGACCTCAAAGCCCAAATCGGACGGGCTGCGTCCCGTCCACCACAGGGCCGACCCCTGGGGGTCAGCATCCACCAGTAGCACCGAGTGGGTTTCGGCAAACACTGCCGCCAGGTTAACGGCGGTGGTGGTTTTGCCCACGCCGCCCTTGCCGTTAAACACCGCTAGCACAATCGGGCGAGCCAAGGTCATGTCTCCAAAAACTGTAGGCAATTTTCCGCAGGCAATCTATCGGCAATTCATCCGTAATCGAGAGCAGGCCAACACTATTTACAGGGGATAAATAGCCGCGCAATTCTCAGTTTGGGCAGCTCTCACCAACGCCCCAACCTACGGAATAGTACTCCAAGGC
>NZ_JADEXE010000510.1 GCF_015207265.1 Nodosilinea sp. LEGE 07298
GCCCCTTTGAACAACTCAACGGTTTCCGCTATCACGACAACTGGGTGCGCAACCTGCTGATTGCCTCTTCGTTAAATGGCAGAAGGCCGTTGCCCAGGAAAGCCGACACAAAATAAGTTGGAACTAGAACCAGGTCATAAAAAACTGCACGATCGCTAACGTAATTGCCAGCACCACCGGCCAGCGCTTCTCTTCTCGCCGCCCAGCCCAGTAGAGCAGCCCGAGTAAAACGAGAATGCCAAGATAGACGAACAGCGATCGCCTCGGGTCTACGCTCGTCCAGCCAATCGGTAGGGGAATAGCGCGCCGCCCCGCTAGCCAGGCCACGGTGGCATGGCCAAATTCGTGGACCCAAATTTTGATGCCCCACAGCAGAGCGTTGACAATGGGCATGGCATTCATCAGCATGCCCGCCAGCAGCAGTACCGGAAAAATCAGGCCGTTGCTGTAGCGGTTGTCGAAGGCCAGAATGTCGGTGTCGTCTGGAGCATCGGGCTGAATGGGGCGGGCCGGAGTGGATAGCCGCGATCGCTGAGCCAGACCGGACCTTGAGACGGTAGCTGGCTCCTGCACAGCCAGGCTAGAGGCCGCTTCTTCATGTTCTAGATGGGCTTTAAGGGTGGTGAAGGCCCATTTGAGCGGTTCTAGGGCAGCGCGATCGCCCTGGCGCAGTAGCACTGCCCGACGCTTAAAGTACACGGCTTCTACCTGGGCTAGCGACGAGCCTGGTTCTAGCCCTAGCTCCTGGTAGGCGCGGGCGATCGCTACTGGCGGCGTGTCATCGAGGAAAAGGGGCTGAAATATCGGAGGTGAGGGATTCTGGACAGGTTGCGGCTGGCTAAAGTCTGATTCTGGCAAGGCCTCAGCTTCGGGCTCTATCTGCGGTGCCGACAGCAGGGCAATTTCCTCTGTCCACACGGACTGTGCCCCCTCCGCCGATTCGCCGTAGACCTGCAAAATGCCAATGGCCGAGATTTGCAACTTGTCTAGGGCGCGACGGGCATAGGCCACTGTTGCCGCCTGGGGCGGGGCTGGGTTGCCCGTAAACCAGAGCTGAAGGCAGTAGCTCTGGCGATCGCCCCGCACGGAAATGCCCTTTGGCTGCAACGCGTTGGTAAGCAGGGCCGCGATCGCCGCTGCATCCCCGTCTTTAGCCTGCTCCAGTAACGAAGGTGACATGATCAGCGTCCTGGCCGTAACCTGCATACCCAGGGTACCCAGCCAAACTCAAATGGTCGAGGGATAGACAGGCAGGATGAGGCTCGGCGGATGAGTCGGGGCTAGGAATTTGCGATCGCGGCTTCAGGGGCGGCTTCTTTGCCATTGGTGCCGATTTCCAGAGTCTCGTCGCTGATCGCCTGACTGTTTCGAATGGCCCGCTCTAGCAACAGATTCAGCACAGTTCGCACGGCAATGATAATTACCAGCCGGGCAATATCTTCCCACTGGCTCGACAGCATGGTTTTGAGAATGCTGGCCCCAACCAGAAAACTCAGCCCCAGCGAGAAGGAATACCCCATCGCCAGACGGCTGCGCTGAAAGGCCGTGGTGGTTTGAGGCTTGAAGAGCGAAGAGCGCAGAAAAATCGCCAGGGCACGAATAATGCCAACTGAGATCACAAAGATGGCCAGCAGTTGGCACGTGCTGATCAAAATTCCGCTCAAGGCCCTCACCAGGTCGGCCAGATTGGTGCCAAGTAGTTGAATATCCATAGGTTCAATTCTAGAGGCATTCTCCCCAGCCGTTCAAAGTTGCCGACAAAGCGGGCTGAGGCAGCTGAACTTTGGAAACTTGAGGTCAAGATAAGATTGCTCTAGCTACATCTACGCTAGAGGACTTGCGGTTGAGTGCAAATATTTTCCCTGGCGGGCTGGTGGTCGCGGGTGAGCGCAGCGGCGTGGGCAAAACCACCGTTACTTTGGCCCTGCTGGCGGCCCTGGCTCAAAAGTCGGATCGGGTGCAGTCGTTCAAGGTGGGGCCAGACTACATTGACCCCATGTTTCATCGCCAGGCGACGGGTCGCCCCTGCTACAACCTCGACCCCATTTTGACCTCAGAAACCTACGTGCAGCAGTGCTTTGCCCACCGCTGCCACGATGCCGACTTTGCCCTGGTCGAGGGGGTAATGGGTTTGTTTGACGGCGCGTCAGGCCTGTCTGATGTGGCTAGTACCGCCCACGTTGCCCGCCTGCTGAACCTGCCCGTGCTGCTGGTGGTCGATTGCAGCCGCCTGTCGCGCTCTGTGCTGGCGATTATTCATGGCTATCGCACGCTAGATCTGAGGGTTCGTATTGCTGGGGTAGTGCTCAACCGGGTGGGCAGCGATCGCCACCTCGAACTGCTCACCGATGCGATCGCCAGCCTGGATATCCCCATTCTGGGAGTATTGCGGCGGCAGGATGCGATCGCCCTACCCGATCGCCACCTCGGCCTCGTCCCCACCGCCGAACTGCCCCAGCTGCCTGAAATTCTGGATCGCCTGGCCACACTTGGCCACACCTGCTTCAACTGGGACGCCCTCATCC
>NZ_JADEXE010000080.1 GCF_015207265.1 Nodosilinea sp. LEGE 07298
GAGATGCTGGTGGGGCATTGGGGGCCGGTGCCGCCAAGGGAGCCTGAAAAGCTGGACTGGCGGATCGTTTAGGCGATTGGTCTGATGAAGAGGATTCCCTGCGTTGGCCTTTGGCCGGGCCTTGCCCATCGCGAATTTGAGACAAAAACGCCAGCGCTGGGTTTGCCGCCTCCACCGTCAGCTGCACGCCGCCTTGCAGAATGTCTTTCAGCGCTGTGTCAGCCTGTCCGCCAATCAAGCTACCGATGGAGCTAGCGCTGTAACCTTCTGCCAGCAGACGGCGCAGCACCAGCAATTGCAGTAGGTGCCGGTAGGTGTACCGGGCTTCACGCCCCTGCTTGAGGGGCTTATCCAACCATCCCTGAGTGGTGTAGTAACGCACCAGCCGAGGGTTCACCGGCTCTTGCCCACGATTTCCAGAACTCTGGTCGGGCAAAAACTGGGGTAACAGGTCGTTGGTCACCTCAACGAAGCGATCTAAGACCATCTCGGGCTGTTGCTGGGCAATCTGTTGCAACATGCTCATAGACCCATGATAGACACTTGCAAATTAAACTGTCAATGACGTATTTTGCTGTTACTGTCTTTGGCCAGCTATGACATCACCTGTCGTCCTTATCACCGGCTGTTCGTCAGGCATCGGCAAAGCTCTCTGCCAGGCATTTCATCGGCGGGGCTGTCGAGTGGTCGCAACGGCCAGGCGGTTAGAGACCATAGATGCCCTGAAGGCTTACACCGTCATGACCTTACCCCTGGACGTGACGGACTCAGTGGGCATCCAGCAAGTTATAGCAGCCGTTCTGGCCCAGGAAGGTCGCATTGATCTGCTGGTCAACAATGCGGGCTTTGGGCAGTTTGGCCCGCTGATGGATCTCAGCCCAGTGCAACTCCAGGCCCAGTTTTACACCAATGTATTGGCTCCCCTCGAACTGGTGCAGCAGGTGGCCCCGGTGATGAAGCGGCAGCGATCCGGCGTCATCGTCAACATCGGCAGCATTTCTGGCGTGGTGACAACGCCCTTTGCGGGCGCTTACTGTGCGTCGAAGGCGGCGTTGCACAGTCTGTCTGAGGCGCTGCGGATGGAGCTAGCCCCCTTTGGCATTCAGGTGATCACGGTGCAGCCGGGCGCGATTCAGTCGAACTTTGGCCACGTTGCTGAAGAGGGATTGGCGGGAGTGCTCTCGCCGGAGTCGTGGTACGCACCGCTGGAGGCCAAGATTCGGGCCAGGGCGGGGCTGTCTCAGGCGCAGGCCACACCAGCAGACGCGTTTGCGGAGCAGCTCGTCGCGGCAGTAATGAGACCGCAGCCGCCGAGGACGATTCGGTTGGGGAAAAAGAGCGGGTGGTTGCCGTTGCTCAAGCAGCTGTTGCCGCCCAGGCTAATGGAGTTTTTGCTCAGACGACAGTTTGGGCTGACGCAAATCCAGCGATGAGGAGGATACGCCCCGCTGTTGCTTTAGCTCTCAGGATCGGTATCTGGCTAACATAAGCCGATCAATCATCTGATTGAAGCCGTTCGATATGGCACTCATAGCCCTCTCCGAGTGCCCTGCGCCAGCATTGTAATACCCCCTCTGAGTCGTCCGTGAATTTCACGATCAGCAATTCAGTAACAGCTCGGCGGTCAGGCACGCTGCCCTGGGGATGCGACCAATTCGCTCGCCTCAGCACCGCTTTGACTCGCGCTAAGGTTTCCCATCCACATCGGGGCGCAGGCGAAAAGCTCTCCCACACCTCAGAAATCAGCGACACTGCATCCGGGGACAGGGTCTCTGGGCACAGCGATTCCGGCAACCCAATCGCCGTCGTCAACTGCTCATCCGACCACCAGGCCCACCACTCTTCCCGGTGCAAGAGTTGCACCTCCTCAGCCTGCCGAATCTCTGACCTGGGCGTCTGATCCAACGCAGCCAGACGAAGTGCCTCGGCCCAGGTCACCGCAACATAGCGGCGCGTCATAAATCGAGCCATGATGCCTCTACCCCGCTACCGCCCCACTCAGAACAACGGCAACGAGATCGGGAACGCCTCCCAATGCCTTGCCCCCAAAGCGTCGATTCAAGAACCTCTTCATGCCAGCCCAGCAATCCTGAAAATAACGATGGCTTGGTGATGTGAATCGCGACTGTCTGGGGGCGAACAGAGCTTCACGACACTACTCGGTTTTTTGAGTAGCAAATATCACCAGTAAGCCATTTGTACGGAGTTGCTGCGCTAAATCCGGAAGAAAAGGTAAACCTGTAGCGAGGTTTATCAACTCAATTCGGGCGGCCTTCAATATCTGCTTCCATCAGCGCTATCGCTCGTTCATAAATCCGTAAGCCCAGCAGCACCAGGCGCACTAGCATTTGATCAGGATTGCGCTGGCTCGCCGCCGCCAACTCCATAATCCGCTCTGTTGGGATATGTTCGTTGAACAGAATCAAGTTAGCCTCCAATTCATGAACCAGAGGGCGGCGGTGCTTTTGGGCACTCTCTCGCAGAATTTCTCCTGCCTCACTGGTAAGCAACAGTTCCAGGATTTCGGCTATGAAGGGAGACCGTTTTCGATTGCCTTCCACCGCACATTGCGCCTCAATCGCCTCCATCAGTTCCGCCGTCATGTACAACGTAGGACGACATCCTACTTCCGAAGATTCTGACGGTGATTTGTCTTGGGGCGCAGAGGACTTGACCATAGGAGTGACAAAGGTGAGACCAACTGACGCTATCCTAGCCTCCCCTTGGGACGAACGAAACGTCGGAATGTCAGAGCTTTACAGAAATCTGAGGTGGATCGGTAGAAGGCTTCCTCCGCTTCACATGTTTTTGACCGGTAAACTCATACTCTGCTTAGCAACCAACCCTGAGTCTCAACGTAGATAGCTGTATCTTAGCCGACACATTCATATGCCTTCAAAAGCTGTAAAGCATTGGCTTTAGGAGACTTTAGGCTTTTTTTGACATTGTTAGCTCTCTTTAGCCATGGCAATCATTCATTTGTAAACAAAATCTAAAACCTACTTTACTTTCTGAGATTCATACTCCAGTATGGCTCTTAACACTTTCAACGTGAAAGTTCAGCGAAGATTGAGTCGTCAATCTTGAGTTCCTGATAAAGTTCCGTGCTTGACCTGCGGGTGGCGAGACCAACGATCTGCCGCCCATAGCTGAAAATCGTCCTACTCAATCTGTTCAGGGAGCGATCTACCTACGTCCTCATCACTTGGAGTAGGAGATATGAATCTGGTATCTAACCGCCTGAGGCATCTACGGCCTCTATTTCAGCGCAACTGTAAGGCACTTTCTAAAGCTGGAGATCAGCTCGCCCATTTCAAATTTCGTGGCCTCAGCGGATGGACGCTGTTGGGCCTAGCCGCCGGAATCTTGCTATTCATCGGCATCACCAGCCACGCCAATCCGGCCATGGCCCAGCTCTTCGACACCGTCGAAGGTGAGGCTCAGAACATCTTTGGGCAGTACCTGGATGGCGACATCATCAGCTTTATGTTCGGAATCCTGCGCCTGGTGGTGTGGGTGTCAGCTGTTGGCTTTGTGTTCTTTGCTGTCTACCAGGCGCAACGGGGCGAACAGTGGCAACCGCTGCTGCAAAACGCCTTCATCATCATTGCCGCCGTCGTCATTGTCGAAGGTCTGAGTCGCTTGTTCTTCGGTGCCTGAGATGAGCGACGACTCGCGCCTGTACTGCCCGGTTAACCCGAGCCTGGGCCGTCAACCGTCCCTCGGCCCCATTCCGGCTAACCTGCTCGCCCCCTCGGGCGGCATCTTTGTCGGCTTCTACATTCTGATTGAAGTCATACTTGGACTGGGTTTTGTCCTATTTCTACTGCTCAGCACCTGGGGGATTTCCACCTGGTGGGTGGTGGTCGGCGAAAAGACCTGGCTCTTTACCCACAAGTTTGTGCCCGTGCCCGACTGGAAACGGGGCCATGTGCCCTACCAGCGTCATTTACCCCACCACCATGAGTAAACCAAGGCTTGGAACGCAACGCTACCGCTTTCGCCCGTTTGAAGATGAATCGCACCTGGAATGCCTCTGCCGCCTAAACCTGCGGGGCCGCAATGTCGGAGCCTATCTGCTCAAGCACCAGCGGCAATACAGCCTGGTGTTTGGCTTTCGTAGTCGAGGCATTCACACCCAACTGCAACCAGGGCAGACGGAACCGACGTTGAAACGACTCGAAGATGGGTTGAAGGGGTTTCGACCTGGAGACCGGCTGCGGATTCACTGGCGATCGTTTGCCGATGACCGCGATCGCCAACAATCCCTCGAAACCCTTATTCAGACCACCCATACGTTGGAAAGCCAATTCCTTTTGCTGGCGCAACAACGCGCCACTCGCGACCTCAACACCGAGAAACAACGCCAGCCCAAACAGCTTTATCTCTTTGCCACCTACCCCCTTGGGTCGGGGCAAGAGCAAAGCGCCGACCACGTTGAAAAACTATTGGCCTGGGTGGTGGCTCAGTACGACACGTTCAAGGGATTGAAGGAGCAAAACCAGCAGCAGTCCTACGTGCAGCTTCTGACTCAGGGTTTTACCGATGGCTACCTGCATTGGGAACAGCAGCTCAATGCCCGTATGGGTCTCCAGGTCACTCCCATGGGAACCGAGGATCTATGGCATTACCTCTGGACTCAGTTCAACTCCACCTCTGCGCCTGAAGTTCCACAATGCCTAGAGCTGAGCGATGAAGACGGTAGCCCTAAGCTCAGCGAAATCATCCACGATCCGTTGCACGCCACGTCTCGCCTGATTCGCGGGGAGAACGGACAACCCAGCCATCCGAAAGCCGACCGTCAATGGGTGCAGGTGAAAGGC
Organism: Nodosilinea sp. LEGE 07298; assembly: GCF_015207265.1. GTDB lineage: Bacteria > Cyanobacteriota > Cyanobacteriia > Phormidesmidales > Phormidesmidaceae > Nodosilinea. The sequence goes on from NZ_JADEXE010000080.1 coordinate 4,824, forward strand.
AAATTCGTTGGGGCTGTGGTGCTGGAATCCAAACCTGCCGGGTTCACCACTCCCGAGCACCAGCTCTACTACCTGTGGCAAGCCCTAGCTCAATTCCCCGACTGCGAATGTGTCTGCGAACTCGCTGCCGCAGATCGGATGATGACCCGCGTCACCCTGCAACGGCTGACCAAACAGAGCGTCACCGCTACGTTCCGCGCCAACCTGCTGCGGGATGTGGATGTGGCCTCTCAAATGCGGATGAAGCAGGGGGTCGAGGCCCAGGAGCGGATTTATGAAGGAGCCCTGCCGATCTGGGTCAGTGGCCTGGTGCTGTTGCACCGAGATAGTCCCGAGGCGCTGGCCGAGGCCTGCCAGAAGCTCACCAACGCCTTCCACCAGGGCGACTTTATTCGCGAGACCGAGATCGCTTGGCAGTTGTGGCTTAGATCGCTGCCGATTGTGGGCGATCGCCTGATCGACGATGGCCGCAGGCAGATGTACCTGACCAATGAAGCCCCTGGGCTGATGCCGGTAGCTTGCCCCCGCACCATCGACAAGCGGGGTATCGAGCTGATCACCCGCGACGGTCAGATGCCGGTCTATCTGGACTTCGTCAACCAGCACCGGGGCATGCTGGTGTTTGGCGAGACCCGTAGCGGTAAGTCGGTGCTGGCGGCGGAGATTTTTGTATGGGCGATCGCCAACGGCATGAACGTCATCTCGCTGGACTATCCCAAGCCCGACGGCACCACCACCTACACTGACTTGGTGAAGTTCTTTGGCGACCAGGGAGCCTACTTCGACATCGGCTCTGAGAGCAATAACCTCTTCCAGATCCCTGATCTAAAAGGCCTACCCGATAACCAGCGACAAGAACGCCTAGACGACTACAAAGAATTTCTGGTCAAAGCCCTCGACACTATGGTGATGGGCACCGAGACCGATAACCAACTGGGTAAGCGCGTCCACACGGTGCTTTGGCAAGCGCTGTCCACCTTTTTTGAGACTCCCCAGATTCTGGCCCGCTATAATGCCGCCTTTGAGGATGGCTTTGGAAGTTCTGCCTGGCAGCAAATGCCGACCCTGGCAGACTTTGTAGAGACGGTGGTTCATCTCGATCTAGAAGTGGAATCCGCTCTACTCAATGAAGCCGTCGCCACCATCCTGCTGGAGCTGCGGGGCTGGCTCTCCAGCCGGGTGGGCAAAGCCATCTCCCAACCTTCCACCATTCGCACTGATGCCCGGCTCACCGTCTTTGCCCTGCGCAACGTCGGCGACAACATAGAAGCGGCGGTGCTGGCCCTTTCGGCTCAATCGATGGCCTTCCGCCGAGCACTGGAAGTCTCCGACTCCCTGCTGGCTATTGATGAGAGCCCGATTCTGTTCAAATACAACGGCATCGCCCAGATCATTGGCCAGGTCTGCGCCAACGGAGCCAAATCGGGAATTCGCCCCCTGATCATTGGCCAAGACCCCGACACCATCGCCCAATCCGTCGCCGGGTCACAGATCCTGCAAAACCTCAACACCCGCTTAGTGGGAGCCATTCAGCCCAACGCCTTGCCCTCCTACCAGCGACTGTTTGGCTACGACCCCAGCCTCTTGCGACCCAACACCGAAGAATCCTTCCGCATCAGCCCCGGTCGGCTCTGTTCCCACTGGCTGCTCGATGCCGATGCCAGGCTCACCCCCTGCGCCCACTATCCATCTCCCGAACTGCTGGGGGCGGTGGCTAACAATCCCAAAGAACAACGCGCCCGCCAGCGGGTGCTGGCCCAACACCCCAACAAGTTTGCCGGGTATGCCGCCTTTGCCAAAGCCTACGTTCAGGCGCTGCGCAGTGGACAGTCCCTCGACACCATCGCAGCGAGTACTCCTCAATTTGAGCTGATCCATTCAGCGGCTGACTTAACTCCCAATGGCCATCAACCGCAATCTGCAACTCCTCGGAGGTCATCATGACGACTCAACGCCAACGCATCCGCTATCGCCTTATCCTTGGCACCAGCCTAAGCCTCGGTTTACTCGGCATCGGCACCGCTCGTGCCTCTCTCCAGCCCGGTGGCTGGGGCCAGCAGTGGCAAGACTGGGCAATAGAAAACCTGTCCAATCCTTTAGAAGACATCCTGGCCCAAATCGAAGAGACGACGGCCTTAGCTGAAGAGACACTTCAGAATGTTTTGGGCGACCAGTGGGAAGCGCTGAAGACGGCCTTAGGTAGTAACCTGCCCGACCCGACCCGAGTACGAATGGACGAGGTGGTACCGATTCAAAGCATCCTCGGTACTGACCCCACCACTCAACAGCGCGAGCTGGCCAACCGCTACGACCAGGAGGTGGCCCGCTCAATGGCCTCGCCTTGGCTGGGTGACCAGGGCCAGACTCGACTCTCGACCCAAGCCGAGCAAACGTCAGCTCTGCTCGAAGACAGTCAGGCCCGCACCCAACAGGTGCAATCCATGGCCGAAGCGGCCCAGGGCATGAACGTCACCCAGGACGTGATGAAGCAAAATGCCCAGATTCAAGCGTCCGTGGCAGCCCTGCTTCACGAGCAAACCCAGCTCACCGCCGAAAACAACACGACACTGACGCAGCTCCATCAGCTCCAGGGGATGCTCACCCAACTCGCCGCCAACACCAGTGAAGGCATCGACGAGACTAACCGCCGTGAACGGGTGGAGCGACAGATTTCGATCTCGGGCTCTGCTCAGGCTCCGATCTACATCCCCGGTGCCCTGGGTACCAGTTCTTCTGGAAACTAACGAGCCATGCTCAACACTCTTCTACCATCAAGCATCCTCCCCCTGGCCCAAGTCACAGGCGGGGTTGGCATCATCGACGACAGCGTGCAGCAGCTCGAAGCGGTGCAGCAGGCCTGGGATGCCCGCTGGGAAGACATCTTCGCTTCATCAAGTGGGCTGTACCTCGGCATCAACCAGTTTGCCTCCATCATCTTGGTCGGTGCTTTCCTGTTCTTTGCCGTGGGCTGGGTGAAAGAAGCGATTGAACGAGGCATCTTTCCTGCCTTGCCCAACGTGCTCTGGGTGCTGACCATTGCCGTACTGCTCTTTAACAATGGAGCCCTGCTGGGTTCTGCCACCCTCGGCATCCGCAACCTGATCAACGCCCAAACCCAGACGGTGCTTCAGGTGCAGGTGGGTGAGGTATCGATGCTCGAAGCCCTTAACGATGTCATCTTGTCCCAGCAGGCTAAAGCCGTCATCCAGCGGGAGTACGCCGCCTGCGATGCCCAAACCGGGCAGGCCCAGGTGGACTGCTTCATTCGGGCGGGGGAACGCGCCCAGCAACGGCTAGAGCAGGAGTACCGCTCCCGAGGGTTTTGGAGTGCGGGACTGCAACGGCTCTGGGGTCGAGTTCAGCAGATTAGCCAACAGGTTGAGCAGGTCTACCAGTCTGGCGAAGCACCTGTTGGGGGCAATCCCCTAGCTGACATCCTGGTCGGAACCGTCCTGCAAACCAGCAGCCAAGCGCTGGCGGAGCAGTTTCTCAAGGGTTGGCAATGGGCCTTTGCCAATTTGCTGGAGATGGCGATGCTGCTGACCGGGCTAATTGGCCCGATTGCGGTCGCAGGTTCCGTTGTGCCGCTCCAGGGCCGCCCGCTGTGGTCATGGCTGGTGGGCTTTTTCAGCCTGGGAATGGCCAAGTTTTCCTACAACGTCATTGTCGGGCTAGCTGCAACGGTAGTGGTTGCGGCTGATGCCCAGACCTCCAGCGACTTTGGATTTCTGCTGCTGATTAGCATCCTGGCCCCGGTGCTCGCCCTGGCGATTGCTGGGGGTGCCGGGATGGCAGTCTTTCGCGGTGTTTCCGGTGGGGTGACCCGACTGATTGCAGTCGGCACCTCTGCAATTCCCATTCCGAGGTAAGTGATGGAACTGCTTGAACTTAGCCGTAAGGTGAAACGGCCCCGTATCCATTCCAGCGACATCTTGCCCCTGGCCTTTGCCGGGTTGTCGGTCGGGGTACTGATCTTCGCGTTGGCTCTACTCTGGCTCGCAGTCTCAGTGTCGCGGTTGGCCAACCAGAAGCCGCCCACCCTGGTGCAGCAGGTGGATGGTCGTGCCTTCTCCGTCCGCCCTGCCGACTACCGCCACCGGGAACCGGAGGTGATCCGCCAGGTGATCTCGACCTGGGCGGTGATGACTTTCACCTGGGGCAAGCTGCCGGGTGAAGGCGAGAAAGCCGTCGAGGAAGGGGTTCAGGTCGCGGGGCGCGATCGGGTTTCAAAAGCTGCCTGGGAAGCCTCGTTTCTCCTGGCCCCTGATTTCCGCGATGCCTTTCTGCAATCTCTGGCTACTGACGTGATTCCCGAGGGGGTCTTCGACGGACAGGTCTCAGCGGTTTTGATTCCCCAGCACATCTCACCACCCCAGGCGATTGGCGAGGGCCGCTGGCAGGTGGATTTGGTGGCCACCCGAGTGGTGTTTGAAGCCAGCAACCCGGCTGGGACAACCCTGACCTTTAACCGCCGCATCACGGTACGAGCGGTTGAACCTACCAGTAAACCCCTGATTCCAGATGCCTCGGAGTACCAGACGGTGGCCTATCGCCTGCTGGAAAGTGGAGTGCAGATTGAAGCGATTCGACCCATTCAACCGGAGGATGTAAGCCGATGAGTTCCCTCCCAGAACCTAACCTGGACACGCTGCGCGAGATGATGGGCGCACCGGATCTCGCGGAACCGTTGGTGGCTGAAGAGGCTTTCACAGAGCCCGTGCAGTCTGAGCGTCCCTTCTGGAAGCTGCCGGTACCCAAGCTGGTCTTGATTGGTTCGGCCCTGGTGCCGGTCTTTGCCCTGGCGGGCGTTTTCATCGCGGGTAGTCGTCAGGGCGATGCACCCGATACGGCGGCAACTACACCAGAAGCTAATCAAACAGAAGCCCAACCCCAGACGGTAGAAGCTGAACTGGAGCAGGCTAGAGCAGAGATTGCCGCACTGAAAGCTCAGATGGCGTTGGAAGATCAGGGGGTGGTACAAACGACAACCTCAGGCGCACCGCCTCGTCCGACTACGACACCAACACCTTCACCACCCGCGTCGGTGGCAGCGCCATCCAGACCAACTTCTCAACCTGTCGCATCAACGCCTCCACCCACCATCTCAGCAAGACCGGCTTCGCCAGCCGTCAGTTATCCAGCTCCAACACCTCGCCTGCAACCAGCGGCGACAACGACCCCTGTCGTCTCTCGCCCGTCAGCAGTTCCTGCGGCCCCAACCCCAGCAGCAGCCCCAGCAGTTAATCCGGTAGAGCGCTGGCAGCAGTTGGCTCAGGTCGGTAGCTATGGGAGTTTGCCGCTGCCTGAAGAGGAAGGGACGACTGAACCTGGCTCGGTGCCTGAGACTGTAGCTCAAGCGCAATTTGCTTATGCCACTACCCTCCCTCCGGCACCGGCTCCCGTCAGTCCGCCAGAATCTACAGCAGTAGAGGAAATGCCAGAATTTTCAACGGCTGAGCCTTCCGAAATACAGGGGACAGATGGCCTAGACGAGTTTCCCATCACTGCTTCTGAAGCTGTAGAGGTGTCCTACCCGGATATCCTGACCGCCGATGAGGCCCGAATCCTCCAGCCATCGGCAGTGCCCGCCTCCCTCGTTGCAGGGACGCAATCCAGGGGTTCTCTGACTACACCGGTCATCCTCGATAGCACCGCTGAGGGCAACAATCTGCTGGTCGTGCTTTCAGAACCGTTGGTCGATAGCCAGGGCCAGGTGGCAATTCCCGCTGGGGGCGAATTGGTCGTGCAAGTAGACACCGTTTCTGACAATGGCCTGGTACAGCTCTCCGCTACCCAGGCGATCTGGAACGACCAGGGCCAGGCCCGTGAACTGATGCTGCCCCAAGGGGTGATCCAGATTCGAGGGCAGGGGGGAATGCCTCTCCAGGCCGAAGCCCATGACGATATTGGTCCCGGTATTGCGGCGATGGATGCCGGACAATTTGCCTTAGGTTCCATCCGCCGTGCCAGCGAACTTTACACCCAGCCCAATACTCGGGTTGAAACCGGTAGTGGGTCTACTGTCGTGACCACCGAAAATCCGGCTCCGAATGTGTTGGCCGGGGTATTGGAGGGAGGCACTGATGCCATCCTCGACACCATTACTGAGCGCAACCAGCGGGCGATTGAGGAGTTGGAGCAGCGCCCCCGCATTGCCTACATCGAGGCCGGGCGGCCTGTGCAGGTATTCGTCAACCAATCGATGCAGATGCCGATTTGAGGGCAGATCAATGATTCCATACTGGAAAACTTTAGCCCTATCCCTAGCTTTGGCGGTGGTCTCCGGCCCAGTCTGGGCACAGGCAACCCGTACCATTTCCAATCGGGAGGCTCGGGGCGATCATGCCCCGGTCACAGTTGAACTTCATCCGGGTCACGGGGTCACGCTCAATTTTCGCCCGGTGGGAGCGGTTGTCCGCCGGGCTTGGTTGGATGATCCCTCTCAGGTGACGCTGGATTTTGACGACACTCGCTGCGCATTAATAGCGGCACCAGGAGACTGCGCTGCAACAGTGATCCATCTGCGGCGGATTCAGCCCCTGGCTTTTCCGGGGTTACCTGCCACAGCGACGACCACGCTGACGGTTGTAACCGATCGCGACCTCTATACCTTTCAACTGGCCTTTCCGAATTCCGGCGCACCCGCCTATAGCATCCTGGCGATTCAACCCGAGGCTCCGTCACCTTATGTCAGCGCCATTTTGACAACACAGATCGCTAGCCCTGCTGGTATGAGGTGGGTCGAGCGAGGGCTGCTCGAAGCTCAACGTCGCAATCTGGTGGCCACTGGAGATCCACTCTGGGAACGCATTCAAGCTCTGCTAGAGCAACTTAGGCAGGGCCGACCTTTGAGGGAAGCCGCGCAAACCGCTGGAGTATCCGAAGCGCTGGTGGTGCGACTGGCGGAGTTTGGCCGACCTGATTCTGGAATCACCCAAGGGAGATAACCCATGAATAAACGATTTCGACGACACCTTCAACGACTGGGACTGGTGACTCTGGGCCTGCTCACAGCAGGTTTGGTCTGGTTTGAGCCAGCGCCTCAAGCGGCGACAGAGCCCTGGATTCCTACGGTGCCCGTGCAGTGGGATAAACAGTATGAGCGAGTCCCTGACTGGTCACAACTGACCTTTGCTAACCTACCGCCGCTACTCTCTGGCGGGGCCATTGAGATTCCCGGTGATCTGGTTAGCAGCCTAGGCTACGACCCGTCTCGAATCTGGCAGGCAGGGCAATCGGTAGCTGAGGTGCTGAAGCTGGGCGATTTTCAGACCAGTCTTTACCCCCAGTTATTTAATCTCCAAACACTGGCTCAGATGGGTCAAATCGATCTGAGCCAGGTGGCCCTGAGCGCTTTAGAGATGGTGGGCTGGCAGCGGGTTGAAGATCTGGTCTCGGCAATTCCGGGGTTAGGCAACCTGCGGTTGGAGCAGGTGCCGCCTCTGGAAGCCCTCATTTCTGAGGCACTGCCGGTGTCGAGTCTCCAGGGACTTAACGGGAATGACCTGACCCTTTCTAACCTGGTAGCAGAGTTTCCAGACCTGGGTCAACTAAGCCTGGGGCAACTGGGTAGTCAGCTCAATTCGTTCGCCCTGACTGATATTCCCGGCCTCACTGGCATCTCCTTGCAAAACTTTCGCGACTGGGGCAACAGCACCATCGGCGGGGTGCCAGGACTGGCGTCAGTGCCGTTGGATCAGATGCCCAATCCGCTTTCTGGGGCTGGGGCGATTGGTCAAATCGATATGGTCTACGGCCAGGCTGAAACCCAGCGGCAGACAACGATTTCAGGCAGCAAGCAAGCTGGATTTCAGGTGCCCTGTGAGGAGTCCTGCGCCCATGTGGAGTTTGCAGGTACTCCAGGATTGCACGGCAAGCAGTGGATTTCGGGGCAGGTGCAGCAAGTGCCGGGGGGTGAGGGGTTTCTATCGTTTGTGAATGGGGGTCAGGAGCCTACCGGACGGCATCCCTTTGGCGATGCGTTCAAGGTGGCCCTGTGGGATGTGGATGAATCCTCTGGCACGGTCAGCACCGCCCTGTTTTTCCGTATGTGTCAGCGGGGGGGCTTCTTGACCCCGGATCTGGGTTGTACGCCCTACTTCATTGGCCCGGTGCCGTTTATGACCTATCGGGAAACTGACTTTATGCTGATAGGCGCTGTGGATGGTGGAAGTGGGGGTCAGGCGTCGTCGAGTCTGCCCGTGGTATCGGCATCTCCTGGAGCCTTGGGACAGACAGCTTCTCAGGGAGCGCAACCACAAGCAGCTGATCTGAGCAGTTTACAGCCCTGTGAGCCTAGCAATGGTGGGCTTGACCTGGGGTCACTCTCAACCGCGATCGCCACCCTCAGCCGCTATCCCACCGCCATTGGCCCCTATGGTTGCGATACCCAAGGTCACTGCGGTCGTCGGTTAGGCCAGTACCCATTAATAAGCTATCAGCCGGAGGTGCAGGCCATGATTGCATCCCAACCAGGGGGCCAGGAGTTTCTCAAGCGAGTTGAGTCTGGGGCTGAGGTTAACGCTGATGAGGTGGAGCGCTTCTTGCCCTCATCGACTCAAACCCATCTGGTGAAGGAATCCTTGCAGGCTATTGCTGAACAGGCCCAAAGGGAAGGATTATCCGATACCGCTTTGGTTGAACGCATTGGCCAGCACTATTTTGGAGGCCCAGGAGTGCCGGTCGAAGGCACAGTGGCTGACATTCAAGGACAGGTATTTCTCAATCCGCAAACAGCTTCGTTGAGTCAGGCCTATGCCCAGGCTAAAGGCTGTATGGCTCAAGGAGGTGGCCAGGGATGAGACGAGTTTTGCGCTTTAAACCCCTTCTGGTCTGCCTGGTGATGCTTGTGGCTCTGGCTATTTGGCTCTGGCCTCGACCATCTCAGATGGGCTGGCGCTTAGCTCAAGAGGTGGCTCCCCTGCCTTTGCTCAGTCAGATAATGCAAGACAACCTCAGCCCTACTTTCCCAGTCGATCCAGGACAGATGCAGATATGGAAGGTGGAGGTTGCAGGCCAGCGCCAGCCACTGTACCTGGTGGATTCGCGAGTGGAGGGCAGCGAGACGCAGCCACTCTGTGGAGCGATTGGCTGTGCGTTCTTTGGCTATATCCCTCAGGACACTGGCTTTCAGCGGGTGCTGGCCACCTATCTCAATCCCCACGTACCGCCAGGCCGGAGCCTAATTGAGTCGACAACCACCGTAGAGCATGGTTTGCCTCGACTGGTGGTGAACCAGTTAGGCGCTGAAGGCTTTCAGCAATACACCCTGGTCTTCAACGGTGAAGTCTACGAGATTCAGCAAATCGACACCCTGGCAGGATCATGACGACATCCTCTCAACCCCAACGCCCTCTGGATCTCAGCATCCTACGGGATACGGCCCAACCCTTCCTGGACTCCGGCATGGGTACTCTGCTGCTCGGCCTGGTGGTGCTGTGGGTGGGGATGAGTCTGTTTGGCAACAGCACCAACAAGAACAATCTAGCGACCGGGCGCTTTGCAGGTAACGCCGAACGACGACGGGCGAAGGCTCTGGGGCGCAAGCAGCAGAAGCAGCGGCATCCAGCCAAGGTACCACTCAAAGCAGGCGATCTCGATATCCCTCAGGCCCAGCAGAGCATCGTGGTGGCGGGAGCCCCAGACTCGGGGAAGACCTACAGCATTATTGATCCGGCGATTCGCTCGGCGATCGCCCAGGGATTCCCCATCGTGGTCTACGATTTTAAGGGCAGTCAACTCGCTGCCCATGCTGCCTGGGCGGCGAGTCAGGGCTATCAAGTCGATGTCTTTGCTCCGGGGCAGCCCTACACCGGCATTTGTAACCCGCTCGATTTTCTGGAAGACGAAACCGATGCCCTGATGGCGTCGCAGCTCGCGGCAGTGTTGCAAAAGAACACCCAGCGGGACGGTGGCTATCGGGATAACGACTTCTTCAACAGCGCCGGTACCAACCTGGTGGAAGCGGTGATGCTGCTGGCCAAGCGCACCCCCTACCCTGATCTCCTTATGGCGAACAAAATCTTGAATCTTTCCAACCTGCCGGGACGTATCCGACAGGCCGGAGAGTCGGGATGGATTCCGCCCTGGACGATGGAGAGCTTTAACCAGCTGATTGCCTCCGAGGAAGCCGATAAGCAAATTGCCGGGATTGTCGCCACCGCCCAGCGCACCTTCAAAACGTTTACCGGCAAGCAGTTGGTCTCCAGCTTCTGCGGCAAGACCACCATCCCGCTCGATATGACCGGCAAGCGCATTTTGTTCTTGCAGGTGGATATCCAGAAACGCGATGCTGTCAGCCCCTTGCTAGCGGCCATCCTCCACCTGATCGTCACCCGCAACTTTGCGCGACCTCGATCTGAACCGCTGGTGATCGCCCTCGATGAGTTGCCAACCCTCTACCTGCCGGATCTCCCCAAGTGGATCAACGAGTTTCGATCCTACGGGTTTGTGGCGCTGCTAGGTTATCAGAACTTTGCTCAGCTCCAGCACATCTATGGGCGCGATCTCTCCAGAGCGTTGTTTGCCGCCTGTGGCACCAAGGTGTTCTTTAATCCCAAAGACCGCGAGACCGCTCAAGAGTTCTCGGGCTATCTGGGTGAGAAAGATGTGCGGATTTACACCCGCTCCCGCAGTCAGGGCCACTATGGCAGCAATAGCCGTTCGGAGCAGTGCCAGCGAGTGCCGTTGATGACGGCGGATCAGATCCTCAAGCTGGATCAGGGGGAGTGCGTGTTTATCAACCCGGCCTACCGGGGCGGCGGCGAGGCGTCCGTGCCATTGCGGGTGCGGGTGAAAATTCCCAAAAAAGAGCAGGCGATTCAAGCCAGGAGTGAAGCCCTGTGGCACAGCACGGTGCAGCAGAAGTTGATCGCTCGCTGCCAACAGCAGCAGACCCTAACAGATTTAGATGACGAGAACCAAAAGCGCAAGGAAATCGCCGAGTGCTTGTTTCCTCTACCCCTGGGTGACGGGCAGCCGCTATCAGGGCTATCTGCCAGTTCTGACATTACCGAAGACGAATTCGATGAGGCATTACGATGAACCACACGGTAACAACTTGGGGACTTTCCTCAAGAGCTACTTCGTATTTAAGCCAGCACCCAGAGCAACTACCTGCACTGGCCGAAGCAAAAGCCTTACCACCGTTACCTCCTGGCTATGTGCCTGAGGTGGTGGAGGTGTTGTTTGACGACCTGCCTTACCTCCGGGCGGTAAACGGAGAATTGATTTTTTCCAGAGACTGTTTGCCCGACTACCAGCCCGGTTGCGTGGAATACCGCATGGATGACCAGTTGGCCTTTTTCCAAATTGGCGGTGAGGTGGTGGTTGACCGCCTGGGTGGTCTTGCGCTGGTGCAGGGGAGGGTGGCATGAATCCCTTTGTGATTAGTCCCCAGGAAGCTCAGGCCATTCAAGAAGATGAGGTGCAGTTGGTGATGGCCCTAACTCAAGTGAGTCAGCGGCTGGCGATGACCTTAAAGCCGTCACCGCCGTTCCCCCACGCGGGGCAAGATGACCTGCGGATTCAGCTGGGGCAGAGGGTGGTTTACGGGCAACTGGCCGATGGCACGATACGGCGGGAGCTAAACCCCAACAACTTGAAAATAATTCTCGATGCCATTCAGCAGCCGGTCACCCCAGGCGTTGATCTGGAAGCGTATCGGGGAAAAGTCCCCGCGATTGAGATTCGAGATCGTGGCTCGGTGCTATTTCGCGAAGAGCGGGACGGAACTGTAACTGTTAATCAGATCCAGATGCAGGTTGGGGAGGCGACAGAGAAAGTTGAGCCTGCTGTTCTCAGTCCAGTCGTAAATGGCCACAACGGAAAACCCCCTGACGCTCCATCGCCAGATCTGACCGTTGACCCAGAGGCGGTGGCTCAGATCGCAGCCCGGCTGATTAACCCCCTCAACGAATCGAAACCTATCTACGATGCCGTAGCCGTAGGCTACTACCGCCTCAAACAGAGTGGTCAACATCTGAGCATCAGTCGGGCTGACCAGACAATTTTGGTGGTTCGCGACGGGGCAGTAGTGTCCAATCAATTGCAGGACACTGATCGGGCCGCATTTTTAGAGCTGGAGACTCGGCTCTCCCCAGCGGTAGCAGCAGAGGTGGCTCCGCCAGAACTATCCCGCAATGGTTCGCCGCCTTCAGCTTTGTCCGTACTAGACCGGGAGGTGGCGCGGTTGAAGGATAGCTCAACCAAGATGTTGCTGAAGGCGACGACAGAGAACTTGCAACGACCAACCCTCGATGTTCGCGTCACCCAGTGGCTGAGCCAACACCTGGAAAACCGGCGCAACCAACAGATGGCGCGGGCAGTGGTGGAGCTATTTCAGCGGGGGCACGAACGCACCGGAGAAAACCTCTACCAGATCGGGGACTACAACCTCAGCCGTAAATCCGCTGGCGATTACAGCCTGCGAGATCAGCAGGGGGAGCTGATGCAGGTGCGGGTAACGAAATCCGTCGGGCTGGGTAGGAGCATTGAGGTGGTATCGGTAGCCGAGCGGGTCAGCGATTTTCAACGGCAGGAGTTGAGCCAATTGCGCCACAACCGGGCTGCCATGCCCCAGGGCAAGCTGGACGTGGAAGCCGTCTATACGGCTCGCACCCGCAGGGTAGAACATACCGTGCGGAACTTTCTCCAGAGTCATGTTTACGCCAATACCTGGAACAAGGAGGGGGGCCAGTTCAAGCTCGAAGTGGGCACCGATGACCTACTGCGTATTACCGATAAATGGGGGCGAGGGGTGGTGTTTGAACGCCACCACAGCAACGTCGTCTCACAGCTCAACCAGCAGGATTTGCTCCACTTTGAGCGTTTAGAGCAGCGGATGCATCTCGTGAAACAGCAGGCCCAGCGTCAGCCCAAGGCCCAGATGGAGCTGGGCTAAGTCATCACCGCAATCAGGGATTCTCCGGCATCTACCTCGACCATCCATTCCCGGAGACCATCACCATGGGCCATCCTCAGCTGGCTGAGGCCTATGCGTCCTACTTCCTATCGGGTCAGGGCTTTGGCTCCATCGTCGAAGCTCGGCGGTTTGCGGCGGCTGTTCTTGGGGAGCCTGTGCAGCCGGGGACAGCGCTGGCCAAGACGGTGGATGAATCCGTTGAAGCAGCAGTGGTGCGGGCGGGTAGGCAAGTGGTGGAGAACTCAGCCACGACTCACGCAGCCTATGACCGCCTGGTGGAACTGCTCCAGCGACAGCCCAATTTGAGCGTGCGGTCATCCACCTCAGTGCTGCAACAGGCCTACAGTACACCGATTCCGATCGCCTACCTAGCCTCGGTTTTGGGTGGTATTGATGCTGAAAAAACGGTTTATGAGCCAACAGCGGGGAATGGAGCGCTGCTGATCGGGGCAAATCCAGATCTGGTAACTGCCAATGAATTGAATCCAGATCGCTGGGCTGAACTCCAAACCCGAGGCTTTCGCCAACTGACCCAGGCCGATGCCCTGACATACAAGCTTAAAAGCCAGGTGGATGTGGTCATCTGCAATCCACCCTTTGGGGTGGTCAAAGACGAGCAGCGCCACACCCGTCGATTTCCCATGGCCGATACCTGGACGACGCAAATCGATCAGGTGATCGCTCTGAAAGCGCTGACGGTGATGAGGGATGACGGTCGAGCAGTACTGATTCTAGGAGGCAAGCAAGGCCGTGAAGACGAATTACGCTCAGAGCGCTACAACAGCCGTGAGAGCCGGGCCTTCTACTACCTGCTTTATGCCAATTACCGGGTCACCCAGCATGTCTCGATCTGGGGTGACCTATACCGTAAGCAGGGCGCTGGGTTTCCCATCGACGTGATTGTGATTGAGGGGCGGGGTAAATCAGACCGCCCCCTGCCTGCCGCTGAAGTACCTGCCATCTACAAATCGTTTACTGAATTAAAGGAGCTACTTCCCCATGAACCTATCCACCCGGCCCGTATCCCCTTGGACGTACCCGTTCATGAGCTGTCGGTACCCCAGCTTTCCCAACCTTTGGACACTGGAGGGCCTGGGGCTACTATTCATCGTCAAGGTGCCACCCCAACTGGAACAGATGAGCAAATCGACTTACCTGCAGCTGATGCAAACTCGGCTGGACAGAATGATTCAGGACTCCGTCTTAGAAACCTCCCAGATCGAGACGCAACAACTGCTGGCCACCACCCTCAGCGAATTGGACTGGGCTCAGGAGATTCCGATACTGGAGCCGGACGACGACATGGACTTCGCCCTGGAGTATTGGCGGCAACAGTGGGCGGTGACCCTGATTCTGAGCAACTGGCGGTTTCAGGAACGACTCGGCTATTACGGGGGGATCTTTCCGGTAACGCCCGTAACCCCCAGCTATCCGGACTATCTGGATTGGATCAGCCTACACGACGAGACGACGCTAGAGACGTGGCTGGCCGAACTGAGCCTGTAGAACCTCACTCGGAAATCACCATGAATACTCCTCTTTCAACCGGCGAGGCTGTGGCACCGTCGGCAGACACGTATAATGTCCAGCCTCGTCAGGTGGCCTATGTGCCCAAAAGCAAGGGCTTTTCGACTCAGACCTTGATTCCCTTCAACATGGCCAGTGCGGCGCAGCAGGCGCTGGAGCGATTCGAGCAGCAGCAGGGCGATATTGATGAGTACTTGGCCACCCGACTGGGCTATGGCTCTGTGGATGAACTGCACCAGTACTTTAGCGCTGAGCAGGTGGATGCCTCGGCCCTGGCGATCAGCAATATCGAGCGGGGGGCGGGCTTTATTACCGGCGACCAGACCGGCATTGGCAAAGGCCGCATCTGCGCCAGCATTATGCGCTACGCCCAGCAGCAGGGGAAGATCGCCCTGTTCATCACCAAGGACAAACCCCTTTATGCCGACATGATGCGGGATGTGGGCGACATTGGGATGCGGCGGTTTACACCGTTTATTACTGACAGCGGCACCGAGATTCCGCTGGCTAATGGCGCGGCGTTGAAGACCGCTGGGACGGCGAAGCAGCAGGCGGAAATGCAGGCGATGATCCAGCGGGGCAATCTGGGCCGCTACAGTGCGGTGTTTACCACCTACAGCCAGCTTCAGACGGTGGGGAAGAAGGAACCGCTGCGGCGCACCTTCCTCAGACGCATGGCTCCAAACGCCATCTTAATCCTTGACGAAGCCCACCAGGCCGGGGGCAGCAAGGGCGGATGGAAAGAAGCCGGGCCACCCAACCGGGCCGACTTTGTGCGGGAGCTGATCGACCTGTCCTCAGGGGTGTTCTACTCGTCGGCAACCTACGCCAAACGAGCGGATGTGATGGATCTCTATGCCCGGCGCACCGATCTACGGTTGGGGGTGAGCAGCATGACAGCGCTGGAGAATATTCTCACCCGTGGGGGTGTACCGCTCCAGCAGATTGTGGCTAGCAAGTTTGTCGCCTCCGGGCAGATGCTCAGGCGGGAGCGCTCCTATGAGGGAATTTCGTTCCAGGCGAAAACTGTCCCCGTTGACCGAGAGGTAGCGGACGACTTCTCAGCAGCGATGCGGGCGATTAAGGACTTTGACCGGGCCAAGCAGAAGGCGGTGAAAGCGATCAGTAATGAGGCGAAGGCGGAGGCTAAAGCGTTAGGTGAGGATGGGGCAATTGGCGAGGTGGGAGCCCGGAGTACCAACTTCACCTCGCTAATGCATAACTGCATTGAGCAGGGGCTGTTGGCTCAAAAGGCAGATGCAACGGTGGAGGAGGCGATTGCAGCCCTGAACCGGGGTGAGAAGCCCGTGATTACAGTAGCCAATACCATGGGCAGCTTCATTGAGGCCTATGCGGAGTCCCAAGATTTGAGCCCTGGGGACGCCATGAGCCTCTCCTTTGGGGATCTGCTGGAGCGGTATCTGGAGCGATCTAGGGACGTGGTGGTGACAGACTACCGGGGCCACTCCACCCGGCTGCGACTCAGCGATGAGCAGCTAGGCGGCGATGCGGTTTTGGCTTACGAGGAAGCCCTGGACTGTATTCGCGAGAGTGACTTCAGTGGCATTCCCATCAGCCCGATTGACTACATCGAGCAGCAGTTGGAGCGCTCTGGCTACCGGGTTACCGAAGTCACTGGGCGGACGGCGGGCATCGAGTATGGGGCCGATGGCACCATGGCCTACAAGGTGCGGCTGGGGGAGGAAACCACCGCTAAGGGCAGGATCGATGCGGTAGCCCGGTTCAACGCCGGGGATGCGGACGTCATTCTGCTTAACTGTTCGGGCTCCACAGGGATTTCGCTGCACGCCTCGGAGAAGTTTGCTGACCAGCGGCCTCGACACATGATTGTGGCCCAGGCGGAGCGGGACATCAACGTGTTTATGCAGATGCTGGGCCGGGTGCATCGTACCGGGCAGGTGGCGTTGCCCGCCTACACGCTGTTGATGGGGGATTTGCCAGCGGAAAAGCGACCGGGGGCGATTCTCTGTCGCAAGATGGCGAGTCTCAATGCCAACACCACGGCGGCACGGGAGACCGATATCTCGCTCAATACTGTGGTGGATTTTATGAATCCCTACGGGGAGCAGGTGGTGACGGAGCTGTTGGCGGATGACCCCGAACTCAACGCCAAGCTAGATTTTCCTGCTGCCAAGGCCGAAAACGATGCCTCAGATATTGCCCTAATCAAGAGGGTGACCGGACGGATTCCACTGCTGCCCATTGCCGAACAAGAAGCCGTCTACAGCCTGATTGAGTCGGAGTACTGCGACTTGGTGGATCAGGCGCGGGCAATGGGGGAGAACATTCTGGAGGCGGATCAGCTGGATTTGGACGCTCGGCCCTTGGCGCGGATGGAGGTGATGGCGGATGACAGTGAGACCGCCAGCGAGTTCACGGGGCCGGTGTATCTGGAGATAGTGGAGGCGAAGAGTGAGAGCAAGCCGCTGACCCAGCTTCAAGCGATCAATGGGGTGCGGGAGTCAGTGGGGTTGGCAGAGGTGAGGTCGTTGGAAGATCACGACCCGGAGGCTGTAGCCGCACAGGCAAGCCAGCAGGTAGCGGCGACAATTACCCAGTTAGAGGCAGAAACAGCCCAGTATCGGCAGGCGGCGATCGCTCAAAAGCAAGACAGTAAGGCGATTGAGAAACTTAATGACCGCATTGAGCAGCAGTTCATGCATGTCTCAGGCGTGCTGGAAACTTTCGTGCCAGGCACACCGCTGCGGTTAGTAACGCCTGCCAGCAAAACCATTCTCTATGGAGTGGTCGCGGGGGCCGATGCCAAAAAGCGATCCGGGAGTCCAGCCGCACCGAATCGCTGGAAGCTCAGAATTCTCGTCGCCGATTCCGCTCGGCAAATTACGGTGCCCTTCTCCAAGTTCAACACCGGGCGGGCGGGTGCGATCGATGCCACGGTAAAGGCCGAGGACTGGTTTGGCAATAGCGTTTATTCCCTGTTCGACATGCAACAGGAGGCGGGGCGGGTTAACCGACAGATCTTCACTGGCAACCTGATTAAGGCCTTTGAGAAATACTCCAACGGCAAGTTGGTGAACTACACCGACTACCGGGGCGAAGTGTGCCAGGGGCTGATCATGCCCAAGGGATTTGATATTGAGTCGGAGCTAACCAAGGAGCCGGTGGCCTTTAGGGAGCCGCAGCAGGTATTTCGGTTCCTGACCAATCTGACCAACCGGCAGGGGACAGTGAAGACCCTCGATGAGTTGCTGTTGTTGAAGCCGCAGCAGGCGGGGGAGGGGTTTATTCTGCAAGCGCCGAAATCAAAGGAGTCGGGTGGTCGGTACTACCTGGATGAAGACTTGATTGCGGCGGCGGGGTCGGACTTTTACTCGGTGGCCGATCGCATGGAAGTGGTCATTCCTCCAGAGCGGCTAGAGCGGGTGCTGGGAGTGGTGATGCACCAGCGAAACTACACTCTGGCGGCGTTTGAGTTTAAGGAGGTGGCGCGGCAGTTGATGGGGGTGTCGTTGCCAACGCTGGAGAAGGTGGAGTTGGAAGCGGTTAAGCCCCCAGTTGTTTCTCAGCCGGTTGCGCCTTCGATCGCCAGTCAACCCAAGCCAGAACCAGCTGTAGAAAGACCTGTGGCTGAAGCTCCAGTGTCCCCAGCGGTACCCAATCTGCCCCCGATGGGCCAGCTAGAGAAGCGGATTCTGCGCTTTTTGAGGAATGCTGGGATTGAGCAAGACGTGATGGCCTCCCAAGACTTTTACCTGCGCATTGAGAATGAGCCATTCATCCCGCTGGTGGTGGAGCGCCAGGGGGATGAGCTGTACCTGACCCATTACCTGACTCAGAACGGCGATATGTTCATCGACTCGGAGATGGTGTTTTGGGTGCGGGGCGAGGGGCATATCGAGTTTAAGGAGACGGCGGTGCAGAGTCTACGGGGTGGGGAGTCGCGGTTGCCGGATCGCGCCTTTGCTCAGATTTTCTCTAAGAACATTGTGCAGCAGGGGTTCGCAGAAGCGGCTAAGGCCCAGCTCCAAGCCCAGGCGGAGCCCGAAGTGCAGCAGGAACCGGAGGATGAGCGATCGCGGATGCCGAGTGATATGCGGCAATATCTGGAGGTGAAAGAGCAGTATCCCGATGCGATCGTGCTGGTGCAGTCGCCAGATCAGCGGTTCTATGAGGCGTTTTTTGAGGGGGCTCGGCCCTTGATCGAGCATCTGGAGATGATTGGTACCAGCATGGAGTCTGGGGTGAAGGAACTCGGACGGGTACGAGTGGCAGGGTTCCCGGTGCAGAGTTTGCACAAGTACTTGGACAGGTTGACCC